>DASTMK010000130.1:0-6442 GCA_035714225.1 Bryobacteraceae bacterium
CGCGGACCGGCGGCGTAAACTTCCACCCTGCCGTCGTCCAGATTCTTTACATAGCCATTAAGGCTGAGATCGCTGGCGGCACGCTGAGCGAAGTCCCGGAAGCCAACGCCCTGCACCCGGCCTCGCACGTAATACTTTCGGGCCGATTCCGCCTCCGGCTTTCTGGTTCCCCGCACGTTCTGATATTGTAATTCCAAGACGCACTCAGGGAAAAAAATGCACGGCTCTTCGGATGTCAGGCGGGATTTGCAGAATTTTGAACATGGCCTCCAACTTGCATCATCAAAATGGAAAGGACTTCTCTGTGAGGTCTTTTGAAGGACGAATAATGAAGCTTTTGCGTGCTGCCACATGTATGACGGTGATTTTCGCCCTGGGATGCGCGGCGAGGGCACAGGACGAGAAGAAAAACGAAGCCAGACGGTTGGAATCGGTAACCTGGAACTCCATGGAGCATAAACTGACCTGGGTGATTGCGACAGGGGAGAAGCAGGGCAAGCAGCCTTTCAAGTCCATTTCGCAACAAACCTACACGATCCAAATGGACAAGGCGGTCATGACTTTTGAGGGCCAGCAGCGTAAGTTCAGTCCGCAGGAAGCAGTGACTGTCCATCGGATTCTCGACCTGATCTCGAAGTACGCCGTGGATTCCACGGTTTGGTGGGATGCCGGACAGGGAGTTCCGCTCGATAAAGACGGTGAACCCAGGCCCGATCTCAAAACAGACCCCGAGATACCCAAGGCCGAGCCGGTGAAGCATATTCGTCCCGGTAATCGTCTGGCGTTGCTCGAGTTGCTTCCCGCTTCTTTTCAGGACGCGCAGTAGCAGCGGTTGAGAGGGAAGCGGCGCGCTACAATCCAGTTGTATGCCCTTCCCCACGCACAGGATGCGTAGACTGCGGAGGACGGAATCCCTCCGGAGTCTCGTACGTGAGACCGGCCTCGAACCCCGGAATTTCATTCTTCCGTTGTTTGTGTGTCCCGGCGAAGGTGTGCGCCGTGAAATCGGAGCCATGCCGGGCAACTTCCAGATGTCAGTGGACCAGATTGTCGCGGAGTGTTCCGAAGCGGCAGGGCTCAGCATCGGCGGTGTACTCCTTTTCGGGATCCCGGAAACCAAGGACGAAACCGCTTCGGGCGCCTACGACGACGACGGCATCGTACAGCGTGCGATCCGCGCCATCAAAAGCAGCGTGCCGAAGCTGCTGGTGCTGACCGATGTGTGCAACTGTGAGTACACCAGCCACGGCCACTGCGGAAAGATCGCTGGCGACGACGTCGACAACGATGCGACGCTCGAATGGCTGGCTGCTACGGCGTTATCACACGCCAAAGCGGGAGCCGACATCGTAGCACCCTCGGACATGATGGACGGCCGGGTCGCGGCCATTCGCAAGGCGCTGGATGGCGCCGGCTACCTGAACACCCCCATCCTGGCTTACGCCGCTAAATTCGCCTCGGTGTTCTATGGCCCTTTCCGCGAAGCGGCGGAATCGGCGCCCCAATTCGGCGACCGCCGCAGTTACCAGATGGATCCACCCAACGCGCGGGAGGCGCTTCGAGAAATGGAATTGGATCTCGAAGAGGGCGCCGACATGCTGATGGTAAAGCCCGCGATGCCTTATCTCGATATCGTGCGCCTCGCCCGCGACCGTTTTGACGTGCCGCTGGCGGCCTACCAGGTAAGCGGTGAATTCAGCATGATTATGGCGGCGGCGCGCAACGGATGGCTCGATGAAGAGCGCGCGATGATGGAATCCCTGACCTGCATCAAACGCGCAGGCGCGGGCATCATTCTTACTTATTTCGCAAAACAGGCTGCACGGCTGTTAGCTTAGTACATGGTTTCAGGACCGCTCCCTCACGGTCACGGCTCCGAACAGAGCCGCGCGCGCCAGCAAGCGGTACCGGATAGCACCTTAATTCCGAATAGAAGCAGTTAGACCACATGGAAAATCGCGAGTTCGCCCGACTGCTCGCCGAGACCGGCGACTTGATGGAGATCGCCGGAGAAGACTCCTTTCGAATTCGCAGCTACCGCATTGCAGCGGGGGTCATCGAAGGCTATCCCGAACGGATCGCAGACATCCTCGCGGATCCGGATCGTAAAGTCACCGATATTCCCGGCATCGGCAAAGGCATTGGGGCGATTTTGCATGAGATCGCCGCGCGCGGTTCCTTCGAACGGCGTGACGAACTGCTGAAAAAATACCCCGCCACCGCGCTCGAATTACTGAAAATTCAGGGACTCGGCCCCAAGGCGGTTGCGCTGCTGTACGAGCATCTGCATGTTGCGACGATCGACGACCTGGAGCGCGTCTGCAAAGAGCAAAAGCTGCGCACGCTGCCCCGCATGGGCGCCAGGCTCGAAGAAAAAGTGCTTAAAGCCATCTGCCAGTACCGCGAAAGCGCGGGCCGGTACCTGCTCAATTACGCGGAGAAGATGGCGGAGGATGTCAGTACGTATCTTCGCGCGGGAGACGGCGTGGAGAGAATCGCCGCGGCAGGCAGTTTCCGAAGGGGCCGGGAAACGGTGGGCGACCTCGATCTGCTCGTCACCGGCCCGGACGCGGAAGCTGTCCTCGATCGCTTCGCCGTGTATCCCAGAGTATACAGTGTGTTAGGAAAGGGCACGAACAAAGTGAGTGCCAAGGTCGGCCTGGACGGCATGCAGGTGGACGTCCGGGCGCTGCCCGCCGAAAGCTACGGCGCCGCTCTGCAATACTTCACCGGGAGCAAAGATCACAACGTCGCGCTTCGCACGCGTGCGCTGAAGATGGGGCTGACTCTGAACGAATACGGCCTGTTCCAGTTGGAAGACAACCGGAGAGTTGCGGGAGAAACCGAGGAGCAGGTCTATGCCGCTCTGGGGCTCGCCTGGATTCCGCCCGAGCTCCGTGAAAACCAGGGTGAGATCGAGGCCGCCGTGGAAGGACGGCTTCCCCGGCTGTTGGAACAGGGGGACATTCGCGGCGATCTGCACATGCATACGCGCGAGACTGACGGGCGCGCCACTTTGGAAGAGATGGCCGAGGCGGCAAAAGCTCTGGGGTACGAGTACATCGCCGTTACGGACCACTCGAAGTCGCTGGCCATGGCGAACGGGCTCGATGAAACCCGCGCCGTCGCTTTTGCACAAAGGGTCCGTGACATCAACCAAAGGGGCGAGCTTGGAATCCACGTTTTCTCGGGGCTGGAGTGCGACATCCTGCGGGATGGCACCATGGATCTGTCTCACGATGCTTTGGCCGAACTGGACCTGGTGATAGCCAGCGTGCACAGTCACATGAATCTGGATCCCGCCGAGATGACAGACCGCCTGATGAAGGCCCTGGAGTGCCCGCACGTGCGCATCCTGGGCCACCCTACCGGCCGCATCCTTCTGCACCGCGATCCGTTCCCCTTCGATTTTGAACGTGTAGCGGCTGAGGCCGCGCGCAGGGTCGTTGCCATGGAAATCAATTCCAGCCCGGAGCGGCTCGACCTGAACGGCACCAACGCACGCATCGCAAAATCGAAGGGATGCCGCTTCATCCTGTCCACGGATGCGCATCACCCCAGGCATCTCGACAACATGCGCTACGGATTAGTAACGGCCCGCCGTGGATGGCTGGAGGCGGGAGACGTGCTCAACACATTGGGCTTGGAACAATTCTCAGCTTTACTCCGTCATAGTTAAAAACTTATGCAGTGGCTTAAACTTGCTGCGCTAACCTTGATCGCAATCGCCGTGCCGGCGGCAGACCTCCGGATACCCGTCGAGGCCTACAAGCTCGACAACGGAATGCGAATCATCCTGTCACGGGACACCTCCGCTCCGGTGGTAAGCGTTTACATGCTGTACGGCGTGGGAGCGCGGTCGGAAACCAAGGGCCGCACCGGCTTTGCGCACCTCTTTGAACACATGATGTTTCAGGGTTCGAAGAACGCGCCGAAAGGCACCATGGACGAGATGATCGCCTCGGCGGGCGGCTATTTGAACGGCTCCACGCATTATGATTACACCGACTATTACGAGGTGATGCCCGCGAACAAACTTCCCGTCGCGCTATGGCTGGAGGCGGACCGGATGCGGGGCCTGGATATCACCGCGGAAAACCTGGCGAATCAGAAGGAAGCGGTCAAGCAGGAGCGCCGGATGAGGCTGGACAACCAGCCGTATGCCACGGCCATCGTGGACTTGTGGCACGAGGTGGCGTTTGAGAATTGGGCGAATTCACACTCAATTATCGGCTCTTTTGAAGACCTGAACGCCGCCGGTGTCGAGGACGTTGCGAAGTTTTTCAAAACTTACTACGCCCCGAACAACGCCATTCTGGCCATTGCGGGCGATCTGGACATCCCCGCGACGAAGAAACTGATTCAGACGTATTTTGGAGACATCGATTCGCAGCCGCAGCCGAAACATCCCGATCTTTCAGAACCCGAGAGCGGGGGCGCAAAGCACGAGGTTCATAAGGATCCCCTGGCAAGGGTGCCCGGCATCATCATCGGCTATCCCGGACCTAAACGCCGGTCGGCGGATTACTACGCGCTGGTCATGCTCGACGCCGTCCTCACCGGCGGCGACAGCTCGCGCTTCCAGCAGAACCTGGTGAAAGGCCGACAGTCCGTCGTGCAATACGAAACGAATCTCGGTTGGCCTTTTGCTTCGTACACGGATTATCAGGATCCGGGCGTCTTCGGAATGTTTCTGCTGCATAAGCCGGACGTAACGGGCAAACAGATTCTTTCCCAGGTGGAGGAGGAGCTCGAAAAGATCCGTAAAGAGGGCGTGCCGGCAAAGGAACTGGAACGCGCCGGAGCCTTTCTGCGTTCCTACCGCCTCAGGGAGTTGCAATCGTCGCTGGACCGGGCGAAATTGCTGGCACAGCATCAACTGCTGGATGGGGATGCCGGTTATATCAACACGGAAATGGACCGGTTCCTCGCCGTGACGCCGGAGCAGATCCGGAACGTAGCAAACAAGTACTTCAAGACAGAGGTGCGGCGCGCGCTGGAGATCGTCCCCGCGCCCGAAAAGCCGGCGGCGAACACCGGCAATACGGAGGAGAAGTGATGAAGCCCTGGATACTGGCGCTCCTGGCCGCTGCCGCTGGCGCACAAACGGTGGATTTGACCAAACCGCCCGAGACACCTCCGCTGGCCGATTACAAACTGCCGCCCGTAACGCTCACGCGGGCCGCCAATGGCCTGCGGATTTTCGTCGTCGAGGACAAGCGGTTTCCCATCGTAACGGTGCGCTGGGGATTTCAGGCCGGCTCTAAGTTCGATCCCGGGGACCTGAGCGGATTGGCGGAAACTACGGCGGCGCTGCTCAAAGAAGGCACCACCACGCGAACTTCGCGCGAGATCGCCGAAGAGCTTGCAACCATCGGAGGAGCCATCAGCGCGAGCACCACTCCCGATCACGTCATCCTCGCGGCCTCCGCGCTCGCGGAACACCTGCCCAAGCTGATGGAGATCCTGGGCGACGTCGTCCTGAACCCCAGCTTTCCGGAAGAGGAGCTGGAGCTTTACAAACAGAATCGCGTGCAGGAACTGCTGGCGGCGCGTTCCCAAGCCGACACGCTGGCCGACGAGCGCTTCAACCAGGTCATTTACGGAAAGCATCCTTACGCGCGGATACTGCCCGCGGGCGATTCGGTAGCGCGAATCACACGCAAAGACGTGATGGCGTTCTATTCGAAGTTTTTCGCCCTGAACAACAGCGTGCTGATCGCCGTAGGTTCAATACCCGGGAAGATTCCCCTTCCCCCTGCGTACTCCGATTGGAAACGCAAAGCGGCCCCCTCGCCACCGGCGGTGGCCATCCCGGCTCCTGAACGGAGGTTAGTTCTGGTCGACCGGCCAGGTTCGGTTCAGGCGGACGTTCGCGTCGGGCAGGTAGCGGTTAAGCGGTCCAGCCCGGAGTACTTTCCATTGCTGGTGGCGAATTCAATGCTCGGCGGTGGAATGAACTCCCGCATGTTTCGCGAAATTCGGGAAAAGAAGGGCTACGCTTACGATGCCCACTCCGAGTTTGTGCCCCGCCTGGAAGCCGGATCGCTGGCCGCCGTTACGCAGGTCCGCAATGAAGTCGCACAACCCGCATTGGCGGATCTGCTGGCCATCATGAAAGATTTGGGCAACACCCCGGCACCCGCCGCTGAGCTTGCAACTGCCAAGAATCTCCTGAGCGGAACCTTCGTTCTGAGCATCGAGACCCAGCAAGGCCTTGCCGACCGGCTGGCCTCCGTGAAACTGTATGGGCTGCCGGACGACTACCTGGACAAGTATGTGACGCGCATACGGAGCGTCGAGCCGGCGCAGGTGCGCTCGGTGGCGTCGAAATATATCGATGCAGGGGACTCCGCTCTGGTGGTGGTCGGCGACGCCTCGAAAATAGCCAAGGATCTCGAAAAACTCGGTAAATTCACGGTGGAAAAACCGCAATAATGAA
>DASTMK010000131.1:0-5672 GCA_035714225.1 Bryobacteraceae bacterium
CGACGGCATCCAGCAGGCCTGCGAAATGGCTCGCATTCGGGTGATTGTCACGTCGCGAACGTTCCTTGAAAAAGCACGGTTGCAGGAGATGGTGCAGAAGCTGCAGCGAGTGCAGGTCGTCTATCTCGAGGATTTGCGCAAGACCTTCGGTGTGTTGGACAAGCTCTGGCTGATGGCCTGGGCCCTATGGTTTCCGCGGGCCGCAATGTCGAAGGTGAGACCTGAAGAGCCAGCCGCTATCCTCTTTACCTCCGGCTCAGAGGCCCGGCCGAAGGGTGTTGTTCTGAGCCATGGCTCGATTCTCGCGAACATCGAACAGATCAAAGCGATCATCGAATTCGCTCCTTCGGATAAATTCATGGCCGCGCTCCCGCTGTTCCATGCGTTCGGGTTGACGGCTGGCATGTTACTGCCGCTGCTGAACGGCTCGCCGGTTTTCATCTATCCTTCGCCGCTTCATTACAGGAGGATCCCGGAGACGGCGTACGAGTACGACTGCACGGTCCTTTTCGGAACGAATACATTTCTTGCGAACTACGCGAAGGTGGCGCACCCATACGATTTCGCCCGGATGCGGTACGTGGTGGAGGGAGCCGAGAAGCTGACCGCCGAAGTGCGGCAAATCTACATGGAAAAATTCGGCGTCCGCATTCTGGAAGGGTATGGCGCAACGGAATGTTCGCCGGTTCTGGCGGTGAACACGCCGTTTGCTTACCGGACGGGCAGCGTCGGCGAACTACTACCGCGCATCGAGGCCCGTCTCGAAAGTGTAGAGGGAATCGAGGAGGGCGGCATTCTCCATGTCCGCGGACCCAATGTCATGCTCGGATACCTGAAAGAAGGGCATCCGGACGGGATAGAGCCTCCTTCTTCGATTTACGGACCCGGATGGTACAACACGGGGGACATTGTTTCGATTGATGCGGATGGGCTGGTGCACATTATCGGACGGGTGAAGAGATTCGCGAAAGTGGCCGGAGAGATGGTATCGCTCGAGATGGTGGAGCGGATTGCCGGGGCCGCATCACCCGGAGTACAACATGCCGCCGTGGCCGTGCCCGGAACCACACGTGGTGAAACGGTCGTTCTTTTTACGGAGGACGCGGGACTGAAACGCGAACAGTTGCAGGACGCTGCACGCCGGCTTGGCGCGCCCGACCTGGCGCTGCCGCGCCATGTCCTGTATGCGGAGCGGCTGCCGCTGCTGGCGAGCGGAAAACGGGACTATCCGGCCATCAACCGGATGGCGAAAGATCGAACCGCCATCGCGGGCCGAGGCCGTTAGCTTGCTCCCGGAGCTTAACCGCAAGCGTGAACAGCGCGCCTGGTACGTCTACGACTGGGCGAACTCTGCGTTCTCCACCACCGTAGTGACGCTTTTCCTGGGACCGTACCTGACGGCCCTGGCGAGGGCGGCGGCCGATTCGAACCTGCGCATTCATCCGCTGGGTATCTCGATCGACGCGCGCGCCTACTGGAGTTACCTCGTTGCGCTCTCAGTAGCGCTCCAGGTAGTTGTGCTTCCGATGGCCGGAGCCATTGCCGATCACAGCCGGCGCAAGAAACTGCTGCTCGGCCTGTTTGCTTATGCCGGAGCTCTTTGCACCATGGCCCTGTATTTTGTCGCGGGCGACCGGTACGGGTTGGGCGGTGCATTATTCGTTGTCGCGAACGTGGCGTTTGGCGCCTCCATCGTCATCTACAACTCGTATCTGCCGGAGATCGCCACGCCCGAGGAGCGCGACAGGGTCTCTTCGAAAGGTTGGGGCATGGGCTACCTCGGAGGGGGCCTGTTGCTCGCGCTGAATCTGCTGCTGTATCAGAACGCCGCCGCTTGGGGCCTGTCGGAATCCATGGCGGTACGCATCAGTCTCTGCTCCGCCGGGGTGTGGTGGGCGATATTCTCGATCATGCCGCTCAGAGTACTACGGAATCATGGCCCGATCCGGAGCCCGGCCGGCGGCGTTCGGAGCCCGTTATCCGACGGCTTCCGGCAACTTTTGAAAACCCTGCGAGGATTACGGCATTACCCTCAGACGCTGCTGTTCCTGTTGGCATACCTGCTCTATAACGACGCGATTCAGGCCGTGATCAACCTGTCGACGCAGTTCGGAAACGACGAACTCGGAATCTCAATTTCTAGTCTCACAATGGTGATTCTGATGGTTCAGTTCGTGGCCTTCTTCGGCGCAATCGGATTCGGATGGTTTGCCCAGGGAGTGGGTGCGAAGCCGGCGGTCATGGTCGCGCTGGTGATCTGGACGGCGGTTCTGGTTGCGATGTATCTTTGGGTCCGCACCACTGCCCAGTTTTTCGTTATGGCTGGAGTGGTGGGCCTCGTTCTGGGCGGCAGCCAGGCCCTGAGCCGCTCGCTGTTTTCTCTCATGATCCCAAAAGGAAAAGAGGCGGAATATTTCAGCCTGTACGAGATCAGCGACAAAGGGACCAGTTGGATGGCTCCCCTGATTTTCGGGCTTGCGCTACAGTTCACCGCCAGCTACCGTTTGGCGATCCTGTCGCTGATCGTGTTCTTTGTGCTGGGGCTGGTGCTGCTGTGGAAAGTGGACGTCGCACGAGCGGCAAGGGAGGCTGCAGGGAGAGATCGCTAAGCAGGAGGACTACACTGGCGGATTCCGGGTATAAAGCAGAATATGAATTGCGTGGAACCCGCCAGCCTGTAATGAATCCGGGAATTAGTCCGGGAAACTTCCTAAACTTGATTTTAGAGGTTCCAGTCTGAAAAGAGAAGAACTCCATTGCGGGTATCCAACTGTTTTCACGTGGGTACTGAATCCACCCCAGCTAGGGAAATAGACTGAGAACTTTCTGTAATCACACACTACTCTCTTAAGCGAGGTGTCTTAGGTCACTGGTTGAATTCTTATCTATATTCATGAAAAGCTTGATATCGGTGGAAGACACATATGCGGTGCTATTCGAGCGTAACCCCCACCCGATGATGGTGTATGACCCCTCCGGGGGGGAGATAGTCGCGGTGAACGAAGCTGCGGTATCTACGTACGGGTACTCGCGCGAACAGTTCCTCCGGATGAATATCCGCGATATCAGTGCGCCGGAAGAGCTGCCCCGGCTCGAGGCTCATATTTCGCGCCAGCGGCCCAGTTACGAATACAGCGGTGTGTGGCGCCACCTGCGCCGGAATGGCAGCATCATCGCCGTGGAGGTGAACTCCTCCGAGCTGCCGTATAATGGCCGTCCGGCGCGCCTCATTTCCGTCAACGATGTTTCCCGTAGTGTTCTGGCGGAGGAGGCACTTCGACAGAGCGACGCAAACTTTCGCACTCTGATCCAATCGGCTCCGCTCGCTATCGTCACCCTGGACCGCAACGGACTGGTTCAAATGTGGAACCCGGCTGCCGAGCATCTTTTCGGCTGGCGGGAAGCCGAAGTCTTGAACCGTCCGCTTCTCACAGTGCCGGAGAACGATATCGACGAACACCGCTTGCTACTCGCCCGTGCGGCTGGCGGCGACCCGGTGGTGGGCATAGAACGGACCCGGCGCCGTAAGGACGGGACGGGTGTTCTGATCAGCATCTCCGTCGCCGCTCTCCGCGATGACAGAGGCGGTATTGCCGGATTCATAGCGACCTACATGGAGGTTGGTACCAGGCGGGCTCTGGAGGAGCAGTTCCGGCATGCCCAGAAAATGGAATCGGTTGGAAGGCTTGCCGGGGGAGTGGCGCATGATTTTAATAACCTGCTGACCGTCATCCTCGGTTATGGTCACATGCTCCGCGCTATGGACACGCTGGACGCATCCGTCGTATCCGGCATCGGGGAGATTGTGGATGCCGCGGAACGGGCTGCCGATCTTACGAGGCAGTTGCTTGCTTTCAGCCGCAAGCAGGTATTGCAGCCGGAAATCCTGACACTCGACCGCATTGTCCGGCGGATGGGGCGGCTGTTAAAGCGCCTGATCGGCGAGGATATTGAACTGGTGACGGTCATCCCCCAGAGCACTCATCCGGTACGGGTGGATCCCGCGCAAATCGAGCAGGTGGTTGCCAACCTGGTGGTGAATTCGCGCGATGCCATGCCGGGGGGCGGCCGTCTGACGATCGAAATATCGAACGTCGAGCTGGACGAGACCTACGCGAGCAGACGGGTGGATTTTCAGCCGGGCAAATATGTGATGCTGGCGGTCACCGACACCGGAACCGGTATGGACCAGGCCGTACAAGAGCGGATTTTTGAACCGTTTTTCACCACGAAGGAGCCCGGGAAAGGTACGGGACTTGGACTGGCGACGGTGTACGGCATCGTCAAGCAGAGTGGCGGGGATGTTTGGGCCTACAGCGAGCCTGGCACTGGAACCACATTTAAGGTCTATCTGCCTGCGGTGATAACGACGGCTCCGCCCGAGGCCGAGGCGCCCGCGGTGATTCCGGCCGTGGGGGGCTCTGAGACCATTCTGGTGGTTGAGGACGAAGAGAAGGTACGCATGTTGGCGGCGGGGGTTCTGAAAGCGGCCGGCTACCATGTTTTCCAGGCGCGCAGCGCGGGTGAGGCGCTGTTCATCCTGCGCCAGCGTCCGGATGAGATCCAATTGTTGTTAACGGACGCGGTGCTTCCCATGATGAGCGGTGAGCAACTGGCGAAGCGCGCGGTAGAAATCCGGCCCGGCATCCGGCTCCTCTTCATGTCGGGATATACCGATACCTCAGTCGTCGCCAACGGAGTGATTGCCGAAGGAAACGTCTTTTTACAAAAGCCTTTCACCCCGGAGATCCTGTTAAGGAAAACACGGGAAGCGCTCGAACGCCAGTAAGCTGCGGCCCAGGAGTTCCGTCAGGATTTTGCTTCCATCAGTTCTCTGACCCGCGAATTGACAACCTGGCCGTCACGAGCGACCAGTGTTTCGCGCAGGATCTCGTCATCGCCGTCAAGGTTGATGGTTCCTCCTTTGGCGATGTGAAGAAGGAACGTGGCGATATTTTTCGCATACAGTTGGCTGGCGTGATAGGGAACGGCGGAAGCAAGGTTTAACGGCCCGAGAATACTTACGCCGTGCTCCGTCACCGTTTGCCCGGGCACTGTCAGCTCGCAGTTGCCGCCGCGTTCAGCCGCGAGGTCCACAATCACTGATCCGGAAGCCATACCGGCGACCATCTCTTTCGTGACGAGAACGGGTGCCGTTTTGCCGGGCACCGCCGCGGTGGTAATGACGACATCACTGTCGGCGACGACACGTCCCATCAATTCGCGCTGCTTGGTGTAGAAAGCCTCGTCCTGTGCCTTGGCATAGCCGCCCTTACCTTCCGTGTCCGAGGTTTCAAGGGGAAGCTCGACGAACTTGGCTCCTACACTTTCCACCTGGTCGCGCACAGCGGGACGTACATCGTAAGCCTGCACGACAGCGCCGAGACGGCGGGCCGTCGCGATGGCCTGTAGACCCGCTACTCCGGCGCCGATGACGAATACCTTCGCGGGCGTTACGGTCCCGGCGGCTGTCATCAGCATGGGAAACAGCTTCGGCAACCGGTCGGCTGCGAGCAGGACCGCCTTGTATCCGGCGACGGTTGCCATGGAGGAGAGCGCATCCATACTCTGCGCGCGCGTAATGCGCGGTATCAGCTCCATGCTGAATGCGGTGGCGCCCGTGCGTGCGATCGCGTTCACCGTATCGGGTGAGCCAAGCGGATCCAGGAACC
>DASTMK010000132.1:0-11844 GCA_035714225.1 Bryobacteraceae bacterium
AGGAGCGCGATCACGAGAGCCTCCGTAAACAACTGGCTCACCAGGCGCCGGCGGCTGGCGCCGATCGCAAGACGTACATTGATCTCGCGTTGCCGGCTGGAATTTCGAGCCATAACCAAGTTGGCGACGTTGGCACACGAGATCAACAGTACCAGCGCGACCACAGTCATCAGCAGCATCAGCGGTTTTTCGTACCGCCGTCCAGTAATCGACATGCCGGAACTGGCGGGTTGCAGCGTAACATGTTGGGCTTCGAGGAGGGGGCGAAAGTGCGTCGACACACCCGGCAGAACTTCGCGCTTCAGGTGAGACCGGAACACGCCCTCCAAGACGCTTTGGATCCGTGCCGGTTCGGAGCCGGGAGCGAGGCGCATAAAGAAAGTCAGCCACGAGTTATACGCATTCGTCAGCCATGCTTTGTCAGCATCCGCGGTGACCGGTACCCAAATGTCAATCGGTGTTTGGGGATCCATACCCGTGAATCCGGGTTGTGCGACACCCACAACTGTATAGGGAGTCTCTTCATACAGGATCGTTTTGCCGAGCACAGCCGGGTTTGACTGGAAGCGGCGTGTCCAGAATGCATGACTGAGCACGGCGACACGGTTCCCACCAAGGACGCTATCATCCGGTGGCTCGAGCATGCGCCCAATGGCCGGGTTCACCCGCAGGGAGGAAAAGAAGTTCGCCGAGACCGGCTCGCCAACAACGCGCTCACTGGAGTCACCATCGACGCCGAACTTCCTCACACCATAGGCTGCCTTCGCAAAGATCTCACCGAATGAGCGCACCGCATCGCTGAGCTCTCGCAGGAGCACATATGAGGAGCCGAACTCGCCGTGCGCGTTGCTTCTCATGACCTGGAAGATCTGTCGCGGTTCCTTCACGGGCAGAGGCTTCCAGACAGATACGTAGAGAAGCGTGAAAATCGCTGTGTTGGCTCCGATACCGAGGGCGAGGGAAAGCACGGCGGTAAGCGTGAATAGCGGATTCGCTCCCAGCGTGCGAAGAGCATAGCGCAGGTCCTTGATAAGAATTTCAACCGATGTCCACGTCCGTATTCCCCGCATGTCCTCCTTCACTAAAGTCACATTGCCGAAGGCGCGCCGTGCAGCGTATTGAGCTTCATCGGGAGATATGCCTGACTCCTGCCGCTCTTCCGCCTCTAGGTCCAGATGATCGCGCAGTTCGCGGTCAAAGTCTGTTTCACGTCGTTGCCGTGAGGACCAGAGCCGCCATTCCACAACCGTACGCCACCAACGCATTTCAGCCCTCCTCGGGCGACCACATCACCCGTGCGATCGCACCAGCCAATTGCTTCCACTTAGACTCCTCCACCGTCAATTGTTTCCTACCGGCCGGTGTGAGCCGGTAGTACTTGAACTCTCGATTACGGTCCTTGGCCATCTCCCACTTCGAGGCCACCCAACCCCTTCGCTCCAGCCGGTGCAGGGCCGGGTAGAGGGAGCCGTGCTGGACTTGCAGGACATCCCCGGTGGTGCGCTGGATGTGCTTGGCGATCTGATGTCCATGGGCAGGACCGAACAACAGCGTTCTCAAAATCAGCATGTCGAGCGTGCCCTGGAGCAGGTCGATACGGCCGGAAGATTCCTTTGCCATGTCGCTGGTAGATATTCTACCTCCAAATTTATCGTTAGGGTAGACATGCGACCATCAGTGTCGTTACGCGGCGAATTGGCTGGCCTCGGCAGAAGCCAGATGTGGGGCCACTACCGGTATGGCGGCTTCAGGCCGTTATGCCAAGCCTTTTCGCAAGCTTCTGGGTGAAGTTCCTTGGGGTATTCCAAGATGATCTCGATGTCTGCCTCGCTCATCGACTCCCACAGATCTCAGTTCACGATGTAGCGGCTGCAACCGTCCAGAATGCTGCACAGGTAATAGAAAGTTCCGCTGATGTTGATGTACGAAATGTCGATATGCCAATGTTGGTGAACTGCCAGCGGCTGCTCAAGTGCTTCCCTCTCGTGCCATCGCTTCCGGCCTGGTTTCCTCATTCCATGCTTTGCGAACCCTCTGCTCCCCTCCCGATAACCACTCCCTTGCGGTCGTGGCTCGGAAAACGAATGTATTGACAACAACCTCGTATTAACATAGACTGTCTATGTGACTGGCAGACAGAAACGGCGCGATGAGATTCCGTACGGCACTCTCGACATGCTGATTCTGAAAACACTTTCAACTGCCGGGGAGATGCACGGCTTTCAGATTGCCGACTACATTCAGGAAAACACCGAGAGCGTCCTGAACGTGGAAGAAGGCTCGCTCTATCCGGCACTCCAGCGTTTGCTGGTGCACGGCTGGGTGACCGCGGCGTGGGGCCGGACGGAAGGAAATCGCCGCGCCCGCTACTATCGTCTGACGCCCGCGGGGCGCAAACAACTGGAACGCGAGATGGAGCAGTATTACCGGCTGACGCATGCCATCGGCCGCATTCTACAGCCCGCCTGAGGAGGACTCATGGGCATCGCCGACATCTGGCGCCGGATCCTCTTTCTTGTCCGGCGCACCCGCGCGGACGAAGAACTCGCCGAGGAAATGCGGCTGCACATGGAGCTGCGCGCCGCCAAGCTTCAACAGCAAGGCGTCGAAGCGGACGACGCGGCCCTCACTGCACGCCGTAGATTCGGCAACACGACCGCGATCCGCGAAACCAGCAGAGACACATGGGGCTGGCGGTGGCTCGAGGATGCATTGCAGGATTTGCGATTCGGCCTTCGAATGCTCGCCAGGTCGCCGGGCTTTGCGGCCATCGTGGTGCTGACCCTCGGGCTGGGCATTGGCGCCAGTACCGCGATCTTCAACGTGGTGAATGGTGTGCTCCTCGCGGGGCTTCCATTTCAAGAACCGGACCGGCTTGTCGCGCTGCATGAGAGGATGGAAAAGAGGATCGATCGCGATTTCCGGTTCAGCCCGCCCGATTACATTGTTCTGACCCAACAGAAAGATTGGTTCTCGTCCGTTGGTTCCTTCCGGAATATCCAATATGAGATCACGGGTTCCGGCACTCCCGAGCGTGTCACGGGAGCAAAGGTCACGGCGAGTCTGTTTGAAACGCTCGGTGTGGACGCGCTCATGGGCCGCACCTTCACGGATGCGGAAGATCACGAAGGACACCAGGTTGCCTTGTTGAGCCATGCCTACTGGAAACGGAAGTTCGGTCAGGACGCATCGGTGATCGGCCGCGGCATCCGCGTGGACCGCCGGCTTTACACGATCGTCGGCGTTCTTCCGCCCAGCTTCGTCTTTCCGCCGCGAGGAATGCCCTCCAATGGGACGCCCGCCGACGTTTTCCTTCCGATGAGCTTCACGGCCGGACAGAAGCAGGCGTACGGCATGCAGTACAGCCACAGTGTCGTGGCCCGGCTCAAGCCAGACATAGGCATTGAACAAGTGAGAGCGGCCGCGCCTATGCTCGCGCGCCGTTTCGAGGAACGCTATCCCGCATTCTTCCAGAAGATCCCGGGCTTTTCGCTTTCGGTAACGATTGCCCCGTTTCGCGACAAAATCGTCGGCAACGTGCAGACGCTGTTACTGGTGATACTCGCAGCGGTGCTGATGGTGTTATTGATCGGCTGTGCCGATGTGGCCAGCCTGATGCTGGCGCGAGCCACCGGCCGCGCGCGAGAGATGGCGATTCGCGTGGCGCTGGGTGCGGGCCGTTTCCGGCTGATTCGCCAGGTGCTGGTGGAAAGCGGCGTACTCGCTTTCCTGGGCGGCGCATTCGGCGTGTTCCTTGCGAGTATATCGACAAACGCCCTGATGGCTGCCTCGCCGATCGAACTCCCGCGGTTGGAAGCGGTCGTCATGAACCAGCACGCGCTCCTGTTCGCGGCCGCGATCAGCATGCTCACCGCGCTGTTGTTCGGACTGGTTCCGGCCATTGAGAGCTCGCGGGGCGAAGCCGCGGATGCGCTGCGGGAAGGCGGGCATGGGCGGACTCCCAGTCTGCGCCGCCGCCGCTGGCTGAGATCGTTCGTTGCCGTGCAAGTGGCATTGGCGGTGGTGCTGGCGATCAGTGCGGGGCTGCTGATGAGGAGTTTCACCAAGCTGCTGGAAGTCAACCCGGGTTTCCGGCCGCAACAAGTCTTGGGGTTGTCGCTGAATCTGCCCTTCGAAAGCTACAGGCAGGCTGCGCAGGTAACCGGTTTCTGGGAGCGGCTGCGCGAGCACCTTTCCACGATTCCAGGCGTTGAAGCGGTTGGCATAGGCGATCTGCCGCTGGCTGTCCGTGAGAGCCGTGCCATTTGGCCGGAGGACACGAGCGCATTCGAAAGCAATCCTCCTCAGATTCGACAGTCATGGGTGCACGGCGAATATTTCCGCGCGCTGGGCGTGCCGCTCCTCGAAGGCCGCTGGTTCACGGATCGGGATGGGAAAGATTCACAGCGGGTGATCATTCTGAATGAAACGATGGCGCGCATCTTTTATCCCGGCAAGAACCCGATCGGCCAGCGTTTGAAATGGGGAGGCTCCGCCGAATCCCCGAATCCATGGATGACGGTCATCGGCGTGGTGGGGGACATAAAGCAGGAATCACTCCAGGAGAGGACAGCGCCTATGACGTTTACACCCTTGATGCAGGAGCCGGACGAAGCGATAGCGCCTCCGCTCAGCATGCTGCGCGCGATGAACGTTGCCCTCCGCACGAGTGGTGATCCGCCGGCAATCGCATCGGCCGTCCGCAAGCGTGTCGCCGGGCTTGACCCCGCGCTGCCGGTTGCGGATATGAAAACGATGGAGGATGCGGTGCGTCAGGCGGCGGCACCCCAACGTTTCAGTACGTATCTGCTGGGCGCGTTCGCGGCGATTGCTCTATTGCTGGCGACGCTGGGAATTGCGGGCGTCGTCGCTTACTCGGTGGGGCAGCGCACGCGCGAGATCAGTCTCCGCATTGCCTTGGGCGCTTCCCGAAGGACGATTCTCTCCCTCACGTTGCGGGAAGGCTTGCTGTATGCAGGGCTCGGCCTCGCGGCTGGAGCCGGCCTGGCGCTCGGGCTGACGTGGTTAATGGGCTCCCTGCTCTATGGTGTGCAGGCCACGGATGCTGTGACGTTCGCCGGCGTGATGGGTGTTGTCGGGGTGGTGGCCGCGGCATCCAGTCTGCTGCCGGGTTATCGCGCGACGCGCCTCGATCCGATGGTTGCGTTGAGAAATGAGTAACAAACGCGGACGGGGCCGGCTGCGGTATCGTGATAAGTCACGCTATGCTGCGACTCGTACTCCTCTCTCTTCTGACTCTTCCTCTGGCCGCGCAGGACCGCATCGCCACGGTTCAGGTTCGCGTTTCCACGGACCGGTCCGATTGGCGCTATGAACCCGGCCAGCCTGTTCGCTTCCGCATCGTCGCCGTCGAGGACGGCCACGCGCTGAGCGGCGTTAAAGTGACTTACCGGGTCGGACCCGAAATGATGCCCCCTAAAATCGAGCGGACTGAGACGCTCACCGCCGACGGCCTCATCATTGATGGCGGCACGATGAAGGAGCCCGGCTTCCTCCGATGTATCGCCACCGTCGAGCAGAACGGGAAGACGTACCGCGGACTCGCAACCGCCGCTTTTCATCCGGAAAGCATCCAGCCCACGCAGAAGGACCCTGCCGACTTCGATGCATTCTGGGCCGCGGGCAAAGCCGCTCTCGCCAAGTTGCCCATTGACGCGAGAATCACCCCGCTGCCCGAATATGGCAACGCTTCGGCCGATTGCTACGAGGTCAATCTACAGAACATCGGCATGGGAAACGCGCCCTCGCGTTTCTATGGCATTTTGTGCGAGCCGAAAGCGCCCGGCAAGTACCCTGCGCTTCTCGCCGTCCCGGGCGCCGGTGTCCGTCCCTATCGCGGTCTGGCCGCCATGGCGGCGCGCGGCATCCTCACGCTACAGGTAGGGATTCACGGCATTCCGGTCACGCTGGACCAGTCCGTCTACGACTCGCTTGGCGCCGGTGCCCTGATGAACTACAACACCTTCGGACTCGACCATCGCGACCGCTACTATTACCGCCGCGTCTATCTAGGCTGTGTGCGCGCCAATGACTTTCTGACAAGTCATCCGAAGTGGGACGGCGTCAACCTTGCCGTTACCGGAGGCAGCCAGGGTGGAGCGCTCTCGATCGTTACCGCGGCGCTGGATCCGCGTGTACGGGGCCTGGCCGCTTACTACCCGGCGCTTTCCGACGTCACCGGGTATCTCGAGAATCGCGCCGGCGGTTGGCCGCACATGTTCCGCGCCGCCGATGGCCCGCTGTCCCATCGCTCGCCGGACAAGATCGAGACCTCGCGCTATTACGATGTCGTGAACTTCGCCCGGCGCGTCAAAGTGCCCGGCCTCTACTCCTGGGGCTTCAATGACCAGACGTGCCCACCCACTTCCATGTATTCGGCCTACAATGTGATTCCCGGGCAGAAGAAATTGCTTCTGGCGCTCGAAACCGGGCACAACAATATTCCGGAGCAGGTTGCCGAGGTGCAGGCATGGCTTGAAGCGTTTCTGAAGACGGCTTCCGCGGGAAACTGAGACCGGCGGACACGTCTATTCACCGTGCACTAGTGCACGGTTGCGATCCCGGAAGCGTCTTCCCTTGAAGAGGCACTTCTGACAACATGAACAGTATCAACTTGGGGCAGTTGCTCATCTGCACGCTGCTCGGGCATGCACTTGCGCAGCCTCCGAAACCTGCCCATATAATTCCGAACGATCCGTTATTCCGGCTCCAATACAGCTTCTTCAATCCCAATCAGAACAGCGTCCGCTTCCCGGCAGCCAGAGCCGGCCAACCCGATGTCGAAATGCCGGCGACGCCGGAGGTGGATTTGGCCGTAACAAAAGCCTGGACGTTGACGACCGGCAACCGGAGCGTAATTGTCGCTCTTCTGGACGACGGGTTCTTCTACCAGCACGAAGATATTCGGGACAACATATGGAAGAACCCCGGGGAGACAGGAACGGATGCAACTGGACGTCCTAAAGAAACAAACGGCGTTGATGACGATGGGAACGGTTTCATTGATGACGTGGCCGGCTGGGATTTCGCGTTCGATGATCCCGACCCTGACGCGTATGTCTTCGATGGTATGGACCGGACTCGAATTCAACCTTTTTGGCATTCGATCAGCGCACTCGGAATCATCGGCGCCAAAGGCAACAATGGTACCGGCGTGGCGGGCATTAACTGGGACCTATCGATGATGTTGCTGAAGATTGGGGCGCAGGGAATCCGCCGGGGCGAAACGGATACTAATCGAAAGACTCGCGCCGCGAGGGCCATTCGGTATGCGGTTGACAACGGGGCTCGTGTAATCAATTGGAGTGGCTTCGTCGAAGACAAGTCCAACTTAGAGGAACTCCAGGGAGCGTTTGAATACGCCGAACAGCACGGCGTTCTGATAGTCGTCGCCGCCGGCAATTCGGGTCTCGACTTGGACGTGCCGGGTAATGCAGGGTACCCCGGATCGTTCACAAACTCGAATATCATTCGCGTAGCTGAACTAACTTTCACCGGTGGGTTGGATCGGTATTCAGGGCGGGACCGGATAAGCAGTTCCAACTTCGGTGCTCGAACGGTGGAGATTGCCGCTATTGGACGGAATTACACTACAGATGTGCGCAACGGCCTATCGGCGTACCGCCTCAGCGGTGGCACATCGAGTAGCGCACCCGTGGTAACAGGCGTGGCGGCATTAGTTCTCTCGGTTCGCCCTGACCTCCGTGCGGAACAGATCAAACAGATCCTCCTCAGATCTGCGAGACGCCTCCCCGAAATTGAAGGGAAGGTGATCGCTAATGGGATAATCGATGCCTACGCTGCGGTCACGACAGCGCTTCGGTGGAGCCGCTAACCCAACGCAACGTGCGGGGACGCGCCGTTACAGACCGAGATTGACAGGTGCGCCGGCTGTGTGACAGTCTAGCTTCAGCGCGCTCTGGGGCGCCTCCTGTCCGCGGCAAGGGAGCCTGCTCCCACCCAACCTTTGAGTTTGTGTTCCGTACGGACCTTTCATCCGGCCCTGAGATCAGCGGACCTGGGCGACGACGGAAGGAAGGTATATGCAGCGAAAGCTCACCTCTGCCACCACTCTCGACAACCTGAGACGGGAAGTCAAGCGCTGGCTTAAAGCCCTACGCGAAGACAACCCGGAAGCGCGCGAACGGTTCGAGCGCGCCTACCCGAAACAAACGACTACGCCCGTGCTGCGCGATGTGCAATATGCGCTCGCGCGGGAGTACGGATTCGAGAACTGGAAAGAACTGAAGCTCGCCGTCCAGCAGGCGGCGAGATCGCGAACGCGCGAGGTGTACGAGCGGGCCGCGCGTGACTTCGCCGATGCTTATAAGGGCGATGCCGCGGCGCTCGACCGGTTGAACCGCCACTATGGCCGGTCCTTCAGCCTCGCTGACCTCAAGGCGGAAATCTGGCGGCGCGACTATGCGTACCGCCAGCGATCGTTCCGTGCCCCGGAGAGCTACTTCCCCGTAGAAGAAGCACAGATCATCGTCGCCCAGGACGCGGGGTTCGGCAGTTGGAAAAAACTGATGGACGCCCTCGCGACTGGCGTGCCACCGCAGGGTGCTCCTTATGCGCTCGACACCAAAGACAACCGAATCGGGCCGCGCCGCCGCATGCCGGGCACTGATTGGGACGAGTTGATCGGGGTCATGAAAGAGCGGCGGATTCCGGCGCTGGACGCCAATGGCTTCATGACAGACGAAGCGCTGGCCCGGATCGCCGGGCTGAACTTTGTGACGAGCCTGAGCCTGGGAGGGTCGCGCGAACTAACGGATGACGGTCTGCGGCATCTTGTGCGCATGCCGCAGCTTGAGCATCTCGATCTGAACGAGTATCCCGGCGGCAAGCTCACAGACCGCGGCCTGGAAGTTCTCCGCCATTTACCGAACCTACGGAAGTTCAAGATGACGTGGCAATCCGGGGTCACAGATCGCGGCGTCGCGAATCTCCGCTTCTGCGAGCGGTTGGAGGAAGTCAACCTGATGGGCTCGCCGACAGGGGACGGCGGGATCGAAGCGCTTCAGGGCAAGGCGAAACTACGCCGGTTCAGCACCGGGAGGCTTGTTACGGATGCCGGCATTTCGCTGCTGCACAACTTTCCTCTGCTCGAAACCGCCGATGGCGAAGGGGCGCGGCTGCTCGTCGACGGCCCATTCACCAACACCGGGCTGGCTGCGCTCGCCGGACTCGAAGGCATATTCGAGCTGGACCTGTTCTGGCACGTTGATCGAATCACGACGGACGGCTTCGCGCACCTGGTCCACTTACCGAACCTGATGGCGCTCGGCTGCGACGGCAAGCTGAGCGACGACGTTGCCCTGAGGCATATCGCGGCGATGCCTCGCCTGAAGCGGCTGCGAATCCAGGAGTCGGTTGCGACCGACGACGGATTCGTCGCGCTGGCCAGGTCCCGGACAATCGAGGGCATCTGGGGGCGCGTCTGCCCAAACTTCGGAAGCCGGGGATTCATTGCGTTCTCGAAGATGCCATCGCTGCGGAGCCTGGGGATCGGCTGCAAGAACGTCGACGACGCGGCGCTCGCCTTACTGCCGGAGTTCCCCACCCTGCGAGAGTTGACGCCCATCGGCTTTCAGGACGACGGCTTCCGGCACATCGGCCGCTGCCGAAATCTGGAGCGGCTGACGTGCATGTACTGCCGCGAGACCGGCGACACGGCGACGGAACACATCCGGGAGCTTGCGATCAAGTACTACTACTCCGGGCTGACGCAGATCACCGACCGGAGCCTCGAGATTCTCGGCGGCATGGAATCGCTGGAGCAGGTCGACCTGTACGAATGCCTGAAGGTCACCGATGCCGGTCTGCCGTTCCTTGCCCGCTTGCCGAGACTCCGCGAGGTGCATCTGGACAGCCTGCCCGGCGTCACACTGGAAGGAACCAAAGTCTTCCGGCCGGGTGTACACGTTTATTACTCGACGTGATGCTTGGTTACTAAGCGCCCGGGCCGGGCAGCGTGCGCGTGTGGTTGAAGGTATATTCGCCCAGCAGACGCTCGCTGCCGGAGTCGTCGAAGGCAACCAGGCGGGCGACCATTGTTTCCGACGAGGCGGCCTTTGCGTAAGTAATGGACTGCTGAAACGCAACGCTTCCCGCCGCGGCATCGAAGGGAATATCGGCCAGGCGGAACCGTTCCATGCCGTGCTTATCGCAAATACAGAGATCGACTCGCGTTGCGGCGCTCAAATCCGCGGTCAGCCGCCCGATCAAAAAATCGTCTTCGGCCGTAACGGTGCAGGCAACGCTTCCGCCCGCCGGAGGGGCGTACTCGCGTATCCGCAGACCCTCTTCGGCGGCACACTTCAGAAAAGCGTCGCTCACAACCATAAGAAGCGAACCGTCACGCGCCAAATCACGGATTGCGTTGGCCAGCAAAATCATTTCGCGAAGACGTGTGCCGCACTCGTCACAGGCGAAGAGATGCTCCTCGATAGCCTCTTCTTCGGATTCGGGAAGTGCGGCAAGCCAATAATCGGCCAGAATAGCGGCATCGACCGGTTTCACGCAGCTCACGCGGCTGCCTCCATGCAATGGCGCAGTTGATGGATGGCGCGGTGGCGGATCACACGCACGTTGGCTTCAGAAACCCCCAGGAACCGCGCGACCTCCAAGCTGGTCTCTTCGCCGTAGAAGGACATAACAATCACCGCGCGTTCGCGTTCTCTGAGCTTTTGAATGCAGCGCCGCAGTTCCTCCCGATCCAGCCGGGGTGTTGACGTGGGCGCCGGCGCGAGCATATCCACACCGAACTGCTCCAGCAGGCGTTCCTTTCTCAGGGTGCTGCGGCGGAGGTCGAGCACGGTCATCCGGCATGTTCCCAATACAAATGAGGTCAGCTTGCCGGAGTCCCGCAGGCGGCCTGCCCGTAACGCTTCGATCGCAATGACGAGGACCTGCTGAACAAGGTCCTCCGCGGCGTGCTCATCTCTCAAGTGCCGCAGGCCATAGAGGCGGATACGGGGAGCCACACGCCGGAACAGTTCTTCCTCGGCCGCCGGATCCTGCCCGGTGCCGATCCGATGCACCAGGTCCGCCTCGTTCAACTCAATTTCCACTATAGATCTATGCATAAATAATGCAACAGTCAACGCAAAAAAAAGGGGAAGTTTCGACTGCTTGATGCAACCTCGGAGTTTGGCGGGCGATCGGCGGATTCTTTCGATGGAGCGGACAAGGTCGTCCATCAACTCTTCCACATTGTGAGGGCAACCGTTGGCCAGATCTCGCTTGGCCAAGGACCAGACTCCCTCGTCGGGGTTGAGTTCCGGCGCGTAGGAGGGGAAGTGCTCGATGTGAAGGCGGCGATGGCGCATCTGAAGTTCCGCGAGCGGTTGCCCATGATGAGTTTGTGAGTTGTCCAGGATGGCGATCACATGACCGCGCAAGTGCCGCAGCAGGTCGCGAAGGAACACGCACACCTCATCGTGCCCAATATTGTTGAAGTAGAGCTGATAGAACAGTCCCAAGCGTTGGCGCTTGGGACTGACGGAGACTCCCGAGATGACGGAGATCTTGTCGCGGCGGTAACAATGCCGATGCACCGGAGTCTGGCCGCGCGGCGCCCAGGTCTTGACTACATGCGGGATCAGCAGGAATCCGGATTCGTCGGCAAAGACGATGTGGGCGCCCAACCGCGCAGCGTTTTTTTTACTCGCGGCCATTCCTTCTGCTTCCAGCGCTCGATCTCCTCCTCGTTCCGTTCGACCGCGCGTTTCTCCGGCTTTTGATGACTCCAGTTCAGAGTGTGCATCAAGCGCCCGATATGCGCCCGATGGTAGCTCACTCCAAATTCGCAACGGATCA
>DASTMK010000133.1:0-7693 GCA_035714225.1 Bryobacteraceae bacterium
CAGGTAAATCACCAGGATCGCCACAATTAGCAGAACCCACATATTACGCAGCGATTCCTGGAAAGCCTGCGCCGTGCCCTGAAAGGTCGTGGTGATTGTGGAGGGAAGATTGATCTGCCGCATCGCTTCATCGACGCGATCTACCGCCTGCCCGATGGAAACGCCGGGCGCCAGGTTGAACGATACCGTGACCGCGGGAAGCTGGCCATAATGCGATACCTGCACCGGCGCCACCTCATGCCGCAACGTGGCAACCGATGCCAGCGGAACCAGCGCGCCCCGCGCCACGCCCGTACCGCCGCTGCTGCGGATGTAAAGCTGTGAGAGGGCTTCCGGGTCGCGCTGGTATTCCGGAAGCACTTCGAGAATGACGTAGTACTGGTTGCTGGCTGTATAAATGGTCGAGACCTGCCGCTGGCCATATGCATCATACAGCGCATTCTCGATATCGGCTGCCGTCACTCCGTAGGTACGGGACTGGTCGCGATCGATGTCGACGGTGATCTGCGGACTGGCGATGCGAAGATCGGACGTGACATCCTGCAACCCCGGCAGTTGAGCGATGCTCGCTTCGGCCTTTGGCGACCACTCGTAAAGCGTCTTTAGATCCGTATCCTGCAACGTGAACTGGTACAGGCTCTTGGTGAGCGTGCCGCCAATCCGGATCGCAGGCGGAATTTGCAGGAACGTGTTGACGCCGGGAATCTCGGCAAGCAAGGGCCGCAGTTGCTGCACGATCTCTTCGGCGCCCGGCCTGTCTTTGCGGTCTTTGAGATGAATGAATATGCGCCCGGTGTTCACGCCGCCACCCATGGCGCCGCCGCCGCCCGCGGAGGAGGAGTAAGACTCCACGTAAGGATTCTTGCTCACGGCCGCCGCAACCTGTTGCTGGTACCCCATCATCTGCTCGAACGAGGTTTCTTCGGATGCCTCTGTGCTGCCGAACAGGAAGCCGGTGTCTTCGGTCGGGAAAAAGCCTTTGGGAATTTTCACGAACAGGTAGCCCGTAACTCCGACAACCAGGAAGGAGACCAGGAGCGTCGCCAGGCGGGCACGCAGCACCGCGTGCAGCGTCCACTCGTAGAAGTGCAGTGTACGATCAAACTGCCGCTCGGACCAATCGAACAGCCGGCTGCGTTTATCGCTGTGGGCATGGTACAGGAACCGGCTCCCGAGCATCGGCGTGAGCGTCAGCGAAATCACACCCGAGACAAGAATCGCCACCGAAATCACGACGGCGAATTCCTGAAGGAGGCGGCCGACAATACCGGACATGAACAACACCGGAATGAACACCGCCACCAGCGATATGGTCATCGAGATGATGGTGAAGGTAATTTCCCGCGACCCATCGATAGCCGCTTCCAGCCTGCCCTTCCCCATTTCCCGGTGCCGCACGATATTTTCGAGCACGACGATGGCATCGTCGACGACAAAGCCGACGCATAGTGTCAGGGCCATTGCGGAGAGGTTATCCAGCGTGTAGCCGAGCAGCTTCATTACGGCGAAAGTCCCCAATAGCGATAGAGGAACGGCAAGGCTCGGGATGACCGTCGCCGAGGGATTGCGCAGGAATACGAAGATGACGCCCACCACCAGCACAATGGCGATGATCAACGTCAGTTGTACATCCCAAATAGAATGCCGGATCGGCTCGGAGCGGTCGAACAGAACGCCGAGGTTCATACCCGCCGGCATCTGCTCGCGAAGCATCGGCAGCAGCTCGCGGATCTTGTCCACGATCTGCACAGTGTTGGTACCGGGCTGCCTTTGAATGGCGAGCACGATCGATCGTTCCCCGTTGAACCAGCTCGCCGTCTTGTTATTTTCGACGCTGTCCACGACTCGCGCGATTTCGTGCAGGCGCACGGGACGGCCGTTGCGGTAGGTGACAATCAGCGGACGGAACTGCGCGGCGGAGGTAAGCTGGCCCGTTGTTTCGATGGTGTACGCCTTGCTCGCGCCATCCAGCGTGCCGGCGGGGAGGTTCGAGTTGCCCTGATCGAGAGCGGCCCGTACTTCATCAATTCCGATACCAAGCGAAGCGAGCCGGTCAGGGTCGGCTTGCACGCGAACGGCATACTTCTGTGACCCGAAGACATCCACTTGTGCGACACCGTTGACAGTGGAAATACGCTGGGCCATGTTGATTTGCGCGTACTCGTCCACTTCCGACAACGGCAGCGTCGCCGAGCTCAGCCCAAGGTAAAGAATCGGCTGCTCGGCGGGGTTCACCTTGCGATAGGTGGGAGGCTGCGGCATATTGTCGGGCAGTTCGCGCGCCGCCGCCGAAATGGCAGCCTGCACGTCCTGAGCCGCCGCGTCGATATTCCGTTCCAGGTCGAATTGAAGCGTGATCCGCGTCGCTCCAACACCACTGGTGGAGTTGATCGAGGAGATGCCCTGGACCGACGTGAATTCCCGTTCGAGCGGAGTTGCCACGGTATTTGCCATGGTCTCCGGGTTGGCGCCGGGCAGGCTGGCGCTCACCTGGATCGTCGGAAAATCCACGTTGGGAAGATCGCTAACAGGTAAGCCGAGATAGGCGAGGACGCCAAAAATGCTGATGCCCGCCATCAACAGCGTCGTTGTGACAGCCCGCCGTATAAAGAACTCGGTGATATTCATGGCCGCGCCACTCCAGTGTTCCGCGCCTGTTCCCGGGTGGGTTCCCATGTGCGCACCACTTGCACCTTGGTCCCGGATCTCACCCGCACCTGCCCTTCGACAATGACCCGCTCGCCCGGTTCCACGCCTTTGCCAACCACGGTGAAATCGTTCCATGTGCGAGCGGCGTCAACCGTTCGCTGTTCGGCTGTGGAATCGGACTTCACCACGAAAACGTAATTGCCGGTTTGTGACGTACGCACAGCCGCGGTCGGCACCAGGTTGGCCGTCTCCCGCGTCAGCCGCACGACAACATTGACGAACTGGCCCGGCCAGAGCCTTCGATCGGTATTGGGGAAGCGGGCTTTCATCAGGATGGTCCCGGTGCTCTGGTCCACTTCGTTATCCAGAAAATCAACCTGTCCCTGGGCCGGCGGGCCTTGCGCCTGCGAGGGTAGCGCCTCCACCAGAAGTTTTCCCCGGTCTGCATACCGGCGCAACTCGCTCAGGGACTGCTCCGGAATAGAGAAGGTGGCATAGGCAGGCGTGATCTGGTTAATGATGACAAGCGGCGTGTCGGCATTCACCGCAACGAGATTGCCCGCCTTCTGGGTCAGGTTTCCTGTCCTGCCGCTGATGGGCGCCCGTATGGTGGTGTAGCTTAATTGCAGCCGCGCATCGGACAACTTCGCTTCGGCGCCTTCCACCGCGGCGCGCGCACTCTCAATGGCTACTTTCGACGCAGCCGCACCTTTTTCGGCTGCAATGGCGCTGGTTTCGTATTGCTCGTTCTGGATTCGGGGAATGATGCCTTTCGAGGCAAGCTCTGCGTAGCGGTTGGCTTGCGAACGGGCGTTCTTCGCCTCCGCCAGGTCCCGCTCGTAGTTGGCTTCCGATTGTGCGAGAGCCGCTTTGGCATTCGCCAGGGCAGCCTCGGCTTCTCTGACCGCCTGCCGGAACTGGCGCGGGTCGATCTGAAAAAGAATCTGGCCCTGACGGACGTCGTCGCCTTCCTGGAAATGGACCCGTTCGATCTGCCCGGCGACTTGCGACTTCACCTGCACCCGCGAAAACGCCTCGATATTACCTATGGCCCGGATTTCAAGCGGCACCTCCTGCCGGCGCACCTCGGCCACCACAACGGGAGGCGCGGGACCGGCGGCGCCCTCCTGCTTAGAGGACTCCTCCGGTGCGGCTGTACCGCAGCCGTTCAATCCCACTACGAACAACAGACCTATGCCGGCTGCGATAACCCGGATGCGGCAACTGACTTGCCGTCCGGCGGGCAAACTTCGAAACACAACGAACAGACGCTACCCCTCTCTACGATGTTACTTAATCCCTTGCTACCCTGTCCTACAGTCACCTGCCATGAAAGACAGAAAAGGCTTTCTCGTTTTGTGCGCGTTCTATCTTTGCAGCGCACAGGGGGTTTACCCGCAACAGCCCGCCGCCCGCGCGCCTCTTCCTGCCAGTTTACCGGGTACGCTCGAGTCCGAAAGGGGCATCTTCGATCGATATCGAGGCTCTCCGGTTTCGCCGGTCAATTTCTCCGACTCGCCCCGTCTGGAAACGCTGATCCGTGCGGGAACCCTTTATCTCTCGCTCCGGGACGCTATTACGCTCGCCATCGAGAACAACCTGGATGTCGAGCTGCAACGGCTGACGCCCATCATCGCCGAAACCGACATTCTCAGGGCTCAAGCCGGCGGCTCGATTCGAGGCATTACGGCAAGTGTGCAAGAGGGCCCCTCCGGGCTGGGCTCCACTGCGCAGGGAGCCGCCGGCCAGACCCAGGGAATCTCGACAACACCTGTAGAGACGCAATCCTCGCAGCAGTCCGTGTCTACGGTAACCGCGACAGGCGCCTCGGGACCGCCGGTCCCCAGCCTCGATCCCGCCCTGGTGGGAACCATCGGCTGGAACCGTACCAACCGCCCACAAACCAACACTTTCATAACCGGGACGAACGAACTGACCTCCACCAGCCAGTTAGGAGACCTGCGCTTTCAGAAAGGCTTCCTGTGGGGAGGAACTGCCTCGGTGGGCCTCGATGCCACGCGCCAGAACACGAACAACCTGCGCGCGAATATTAATCCTGCTACCACGGCGGGGCTGGCGTTTACCTACGTTCAGCCTCTGTTGCAAGGTTTCGGATTGGCAGTGAATAACCGGTTTATCCGAATCGCAAAGAATAACCGGCAGGTCTCCGACCTGGTTTTTGAGCAGCAGGTGATGACCACGGCCTACACTGTTGCACGCCTTTACTGGGACCTGGTGAGCTTGAACAGCGAATTGCGGGTTCAGGAACAATCGCTGGCTCTTTCGGAACGTCTGTTGAACGATAACATCCTCCAGGAGCAAGCCGGAACGCTGGCGCCCATCGATGTTGTTCGAGCCCGGGCGGAAGTGGCCGGAGCACGGAGGGACTTGACCGTGGCCCAAACCCGCGTGCGTCAGCAGGAGACGATCCTGCTCGACTACATCACGCGGCAGACACTGGACGCGCAGCGGCTGGGTACGCTGCGCATCACGCCCACCGACGCCATCAGCCCACCTGCCCAGGATCCGGTTCAACCGTTTCAAGAC
Organism: Bryobacteraceae bacterium; assembly: GCA_035714225.1. Lineage (GTDB taxonomy): Bacteria > Acidobacteriota > Terriglobia > Bryobacterales > Bryobacteraceae > CAADGY01. Next base: position 5,197 of record DASTMK010000133.1, read on the forward strand.
CTCGTCGCCGAAGCGGAAAGACGCAGGCCGGAACTCGCCGCCGCGCTTCTGCAAGTGGAAAACTCGCGCATTTCGCTCACCGGGACGCGCAATGCGCTGCTTCCTTCCCTCGATCTTGTCGTGAATGGCCGCAGCAATGCCCTCTTCGGCGCCATCAGTTCTCTGCCGCCAATTCCAGGCACCGATGGCGGACTCATCGACCGCACAGCCGATCCGGCATTCGTAGGAGGGGCGGGTACGGGCCTGTCCCAGATTTTTCGAGCGCGATTTCCAGATTATGGAGTGCAGTTGCAGCTCACGATTCCGCTGGCGAACCGGGCCGCGCGGGCCGATTACACGCGGGATCAATTATCGGCGCGCCAGCAGGAAATCCGGCTTCGGCAAATCGAAAAACAGATCGGCGTGGACGTGTCGAATGCGCTCATCGCAGTGGAACAGAGCCGGGCGGCGCACCAGGCGGCCGAGGAGGCGCGCATGTTTCAGGAACAGTCGCTCGAGGCGGAAAGGGAAAAATACGCTGTGGGAGTTTCTACGAACTTCCTGGTGATTCAATACCAGCGGGATCTGGCTGAAGCACAGTCGGCCGAGGTGGCGGCACTGGCCGACTATGCAAAAGCGCGGGCCACGCTGGACAGGGTAACCGGTGGAATCCTGGAGCGCTACGGCATCTCGATCGTCGAGGCCTATCGTGGCCGGGTTTCGGGCCCGCCGCGCCCGTGATCCCGATAATCACTCGAACCGCAGGGCTTCAATAGGGTCGAGGCTGGCAGCCTTCTTCGCCGGGTAGTAACCGAAAAAGACCCCGATCGCCATCGAAAACAGCGCCGAGCCCACGGCGGCGAGCGGCGAAATGGACTGTGGCCAGCCGAATACCGTCGATAGCAGCGCGGACACACCGAGGCCCATCACAATGCCGGCTAAACCTCCGGCGAACCCAAGCACCACCGACTCGATCAGGAACTGAGCCTGGACATGCTTCGAGCGCGCACCCACGGCCATTCGGATTCCGATTTCCCGCGTGCGCTCGGTAACCGACACCAGCATGATGTTCATGATCCCGATGCCGCCCACCAATAGCGAAACAGCGGCAATGCTTCCCAGAAGCATCGTCATGACGCGCGTCGTCGCCTCCGCGGCCTCCGCCACTTCCGTAAGATTGCGGACCCGGAAGTCGTCCGGCTGACCGGTGCGAATGTTATGGCGGATGCGAAGAATTTCGGTGATCTGCCGCTCCGCGTCGCTGGTGGCGGAGGAACTCACAGCCGAAACATAAATCGTCGGCACGTAAGTGATGGACAGGAGCTTTTTCATCGCCGTCGTATAGGGCACCAGGAGCGTATCGTCCTGATCCTGCCCCCATTGGCTTTGACCTTGTGCTTCGAGAACCCCCACGATGCGAAACGGGAGATTGCGGACGCGCAGCGTCTGTCCGACGGGGTCCATGCCGGGGAAGAGCTCGTTGGCCACGGTCTGCCCGACAATCGCGACGCGGGCCGCGGTCCGCACATCCGCTTCACTGAAGAATTCACCGCTCGACACCGTGCGGTTCCGCACGGCGGGATATTGCGAGCCGACTCCTTCGGCGCGCGTGGTCCAATTCTGGCTGCCGGAGACAAGCGTCACCGAAGCGTTCACACTGGGACGTGCCGCCGCGACGGCAGGCGCGTCCCGCAACAGCGCGTCGACGTCCTCGGGGATAAGCGTTGTCGTGGTGCCCGCGCCGCCTCGCAATCCTCCGCTCGTCTGGCTGCCCGCCGAGACGATCAGCATGTTTGTTCCCATGCTCTGGATCTGCTCCTGCACCTGTTTCTGAGCGCCCTGGCCGAGACTCACCATCGCGATGACCGAAGCCACGCCGATGATGATGCCGAGCATGGTCAGGAACGTCCGCGCCTTGTTACGGCCCAGCGCTCGCATGGCGATCTTGATGACAGCGGCGATCATTTCTCCTCCAGTTCAAAATCCTCTTCGGCGGGCGGAAGCGCCGCCAGCTCTTGTGTTGCATCGCGCACCTTGCGCACTCGCCGGTCCTCGATGATGCGCCCGTCCCGAACGGTTACCACGCGGCTGGCGAAATCGGCGATATCGGGCTCGTGCGTCACCAGGATGATAGTGATACCGGCATCGCGGTTCAACGCTTGAAAAACACCCATAATCTCAAGGGAGGTCCGCGTATCGAGGTTCCCCGTGGGCTCGTCGGCAAGCAACAGCGACGGATTGTTGACCAGCGCCCGGGCGATGGCCACGCGCTGCTGCTGGCCTCCGGAAAGCTGGTTCGGATGGCTCTCTTCGCGATGCGCGAGGCCAACAATGCTCAACGCAATACGGCTGCGGCGCGCGCGCTCGGCGGCCGGCACGCCGGAGTAGATCAAGGGTAACTCAACATTTTCCAGAGCGCTGGTCCTCCGCAGCAGGTTGAATCCCTGGAATACGAACCCGATCTTTCCATTGCGTATGCCGGCACGCTGGTCTTTATCGAGGCCCGATACGTCCACGC
>DASTMK010000134.1:0-7486 GCA_035714225.1 Bryobacteraceae bacterium
AAGCTGCCGAATGCTAGGGTGGCCGCGGTGTGCGATATCGACGACGCGCAAAACGAACGCGCCATCGCCTTCACCCAAAAGCAGCAGCAAGGCTTGCCTCCGCGTTCTTACCGGGACCTGCGCAAGCTGCTGGAAGACAAAGATATCGATGCCATCTCCATTGCCACCTGCAATCACTGGCATGCACTGGCGACGATCTGGGCGTGTCAGGCGGGCAAAGATGTGTTCGTGGAGAAACCTGCCAGCCACAACATTTTCGAAGGCCGGAAGATGGTGGAGGCAGCGCGCAAATACAACCGCATCGTGCAAACCGGCATGCAGAGCCGCAGCATCGAGCACAAGATACAGGCGATTCAGCTTTTGCGCGACGGCGCGATTGGCAAGGTCTATATGGCTAAGGGGCTGTGCTACAAACAGCGGAAATCGATCGGGAAGCAGGCGGATGGCCCCGTCCCGGCGGGCGTCGACTACGATCTGTGGCTCGGTCCCGCTCCCATGCGGCCGTTTAATCCAAACCGCTTCCATTACAACTGGCACTGGTTCTGGGATACCGGCAACGGCGACATCGGGAACCAGGGCGTACATGAGATGGATGTGGCCCGATGGGGTCTGGGCAAGGACACACTTCCCGGGAACGTCCACTCCGGCGGAGGCAAGTTCGTCTACGACGATGACCAGGAGACTCCAAACACGCAGTTGGCGACATTCGATTACGGCGACTGCGAGCTGGTCTTTGAGGTACGTGGCCTCATCGCCGGGACGGAAGGCAACATTGCACCGGAAGGCGCGCACTATATCGGCAACCTGTTTTTCGGAAGCGAAGGATACATGTCCGTCGATTCGGGCGGGTTTCGCATTTACCTGGGCGAGGAACGCAAACTGGCGCGGGAAGTGATGCATGCCGAGCCTCGCATTTGGGATACCTATCCTCTCGTCGCCAATTTCATAAAAGCGGTGGAAACACGGAAACACCAGGACCTGACGTGCGACATTGTCGAGGGGCATCTCTCGGCGGCGCTTTGCCACATGGCAAATGCAAGCTACCGCACGAAACGGAAACTCACGTTTGACCCCGCCACGGAACAGTTCCAGGACGATCCCGAGGCGAATGCCTGCATCACGCGCAAATATCGCCCGCCATACGTCGTACCGGAAAATGTGTGACGCCCAGAGCCGCCATCATGCCTCGATACCATGTAAACGCGAACAGCCTCAATGTCCGTTCGACTCCGCAGGTACGGAACGATAATAAGATCGCCGTCCTGCCGTTCGGGCACCTTGTAGAAAAAGTCGCCGACGCCGGGGGCTGGTGGAAAATCCAGACCCGGCTGCAGGAAGCCGCCATCGAAGGATTTGTGTCGAGTGAGTTCCTGTCCGCCGAAGATGGCTTTACGGCTCCCCAAGCAGCTACATCGATTCGCCCGGTGCACCTGGAGGAGAACAACCCGAAAATCACCCGGGTCTCCTCGTCGGGCCGTGCGTTTCCTCTCGGCGAGCCGGCGATGCCGCTCCGGACGGGAACATCACCCGAAGAGAAACGCGCTCAACTTGCAGAGATCGTCCGTTTCCTCGACGTCGAGAAGAACGCCCGCTACACGCCGGAGCCCAAAGCGACCTATTGCAACATTTACGCCTATGATTACTGTTACCTGGCGCGCGTGTACCTGCCGAGGGTATGGTGGACGGAAGGCGCGATCGCGCAGCTTGCCCGCGGTGAACCAGTCTTTCCCAGCTACGGACATACGGTCCGCGAACTGAGCGCGAACGCGCTTTATGACTGGCTGAGCGATTTTGGCAACCTCTTCGGGTGGAAACGCGCTACGTCGCTCGAAGAACTTCAGGGAGCGGCCAATCAGGGCGCGGTGTGCGTGATCTGCGCACAGCGGACCGACAGGAACCAGTCCGGTCACATCTCCGCCGTCGTTCCGGAAGCCCCTCCTAACGCTGCCCGGCGAAAAGGAAACGATGTTCGTCTTCCGCTCCAGAGCCAGGCGGGACGGAAGAACTTCTGTTATTCCTGCGGCATTACGTCCTGGTGGCAGGGCACGCAGTTCGGGCGGTTCGGTTTTTGGATTCATCCTTGACAGGGGACGGTTATGAACGCAGCAGAAGCACTTGTCGAAGGTCTGCAACAGCACGGCGTCGAGTGGATGGCTACCCTTTGCGGCCACGGCCTCGATCCTCTATTGCATGCGGCTAAACGCGCCGGCTTGCGGCTGGTGGATGTTCGCAATGAGCAGACGGCCGGTTACATGGCGGACGCCTGCGGAAGGCTCACGCGGCGGCCGGGTGTATGTGCCGTCTCGAGCGGGGTCGCCCACATCAATGCGCTGACCGGCGTGGCAAACGCCTGGTTCGACCAGGCGCCAATGCTGCTCATCAGCGGCGCGGGGGCGCTCTCCACCGCCGGCCGCGGCCACTTCCAGGAGATGGACCAGGTTGCTTTGGCGGCGCCCATCACACGGTATGCGCGTGTCATTGAATCCGCAGACCGCACGCTGGAGATTTTGGAGGAAGCGCTTGCCGCCGCTGTGCGGCCGGAACCCGGTCCCGCGCATCTGACGTTTCCGCTGGATGTTCAAGTGACCGAAGCGGGCGCTGCGGCCGGAAGGCGCAAATCTGTTGCGGAAGTAGCTGAAGGCGCGGCCGGAGACGGTCCCGAAGCGGTGGCTGAGACTCTCTCAAAATGCCGCCGGCCTTTGATTATCGCCGGTTCCGGCGTCTATTACGCTGGCTCGGGCGACGAGCTGATGCGATTTTCGGAACAGTTTTCCATTCCGGTGGTGGTTCCCATTTGGGATCGCGGCTCGATCGAAAGACCGATTGAAACGTTTCTGGGCGTCATCGGAGCAGCCAGCGGCGGCCCGCGATTGCTCGGCGATTCCGACTGTATCGTGATGGCGGGCGCCCTGCCGGATTACCGCGTTGGGTATCTGGAAACCGGCGCCGTCATGGACGGTGCGGCCATCGTGCGAATGACCCAGGGCTGGGACGAACTCGGCGCGGCCTTGGGACGGCGGCGCGCCACGCCGTTCAAGGCGTGGCTGGGGGAGGCGCGGAAGCGGCGGGAAGCGTTTTGCCGCGCGGTGAAGGAGCGGGCGATCCGCCCGGCGTCCTCGGGCACTCACGCAGTGCACATCGTCCAGGCGCTGCGTGAGGTAATGGAATCGACGACGGTGCTGCTGATCGACGGCGGCAGCATCGGCCAGTGGGCACATCAGCTTCTACTGGACCGTTATCCGGGCCACTGGCTCACCTGCGGCCGGAGCGGTGTGGTGGGATGGGGCATTGGCGGCGCCATGGCGGCCAGGCTGGTTTATCCCGATCGTCCCGTCGTACTGCTCTCCGGCGACGGCGCATTCACCTTCAATGTCGCAGAACTCGAGCGCGCCGCCCGTCAGGAATTACCGTTTGTCGCCATCGTCGCAGACGATCAGGGTTGGGGCATCACGCGAACGGGCCACATCCGCCAGTTCGGCGAACCCATCAGCAGTTCACTTGGGGCGATCGACTTCGCGGAACTGGCCGAATCTCTGGGCGCCCGGGGAGTGCTCATCCGGAAATCCGAAGAACTGGTCCCGGCGCTTCGCGACGCGATCTCCAGCCGCAGCGTCACCGTGCTGCATGTGCCTATCGTGGGCGGCAATCCGTAAGCAAGACAGGTGTCAGCCGATCAGGGATGCGAGCTTCGAATTCGGAATGACGATGGTTTCGTCTCGTTCAGGACCCGTCGAAATGCAGCCGATGTCCACGCCGGCGCGCCCGGCGAGGAACTTCAGATAATCCTTGGCGCGATCCGGCAGGCCGTTATAATCCGTCATGCCGAAGGTCGGACCGCACCAGCCCGGCAGCTTCTCATACACGGGCTCGATCGATTCCACATCGCGTATGGATGCGGGCATATCGGAAATCTCGCGGCCGTTCACTTTGTAGGCCACGCAGACGGGAATCTCGGCAAAGCCGTCGAGCACATCCAGCTTCGTGATGACCACGGAATCGAACCCGTTAATCATGCTGGTATAGCGGAGCAGCGGCACGTCAAACCAGCCGCAGCGGCGCGGGCGCCCCGTGACAGCGCCGAATTCCTTCCCCGCGGTACGGATCTTCTCACCGGCTTCGCCTTGCACCTCGGTGGGAAAAGGTCCGCCTCCCACTCGTGTGATGTACGCCTTTGAAACGCCTATCACGCCATCGATTCGCGTCGGCGGCACTCCTGCGCCCGTACAGGCGCCACCGGCCGTCGCGCTGGATGAGGTGACAAAGGGGTACGTGCCATGATCGACATCGAGCATCGTGCCCTGCGCGCCTTCAAACAGCACGCGCTTGCCATCGCGCATCGCGGTGTTCAGCAACCCGGCGGCGTCGCATACCATCGGCCGGATCCGCTCCGCATACTCTTCGTACTGGTCGCGAATGCGCGCGAAGTCGATCTGTTCTTCGACCTGAAAGGCCTTCGCAAGAGTCTGCTTGTCTTCGGCCAGCAGGTCGTAGAGCGCATGAAACTGGTCGCGATCGATAAAGTCGGCCATGCGTATGCCCCGCCGTCCGATCTTGTCTTCATAGCAGGGGCCGATGCCGCGCGATGTGGTACCGATCGCGACGCGATTCTCGCGCGCTTCGGAGACTTTTTCCACCATCCGATGGAAGGGGAAAATCACGTGCGCGCGGTTGCTGATCGCGAGCTGCTTCCCCACCTGGATGCCGGCCTTTTCAAGCGTCTCCATCTCCTCTATGAGAGCACCGGGGTCGATGACAACGCCGTTGCCGATGACGGCCATCTTGCCGCGCAGGACGCCGCTCGGAATCAGCTTCAGAATGAATTTCTTCTCGCCGATAAACACAGTGTGCCCGGCGTTATGCCCGCCCTGGTAGCGGGCGACGATATCGAAGCGCTCCGAGAAAAGATCGACGACTTTACCTTTACCTTCGTCGCCCCATTGCGCACCCAAAACGATCACATTGCTCATGAACTGTGGACCAAAACCCCTCATTGTATCAGCCCGCTATGCTACGCTGGCGGATAATGCGGCTCTCCGACGCCTTTCTAAGTCTTGGTGAAGAACCGTTTGGCGCGCTTTTGCGAAGTATTTCCATCGGCAAACTGAAGACGTACCAGATGTATGAAGGGCTCAAGGTGCGGCTTCATCTGAACAAGCTCAATGCGGAAACCATCCGGAAGGCGGCGCCCCGCTTGTGGACGCGCCTGAACGAGCGCGACGAAGAGTTTGCCCAGGATCTGGCTCAGGCGATTCTGGTGTCCCATATCGGGATGATTCGTGCCGTCCTGGATTTTCTGGGTATCCCCAACGAGGAAGGATTTTTCGCCAAAGACGTGGATGCGACGCCGTACCTTACCGAAGGCTGGCAGGAACGTGTATACGAAAAGTTCAAGGATGATTTCCCCCGCCCTCTTCTGTTGTTCTACGTGAATCACCTTGCCTGGGAGCTCGCCCGGGAATCGCATATCTTCGCTCCGGCTGCCTGATAGCCCCGATTGAAGAAAACCGCCACTCGCAAAATTCCGTTCACACACTTCGGCGTGCGGCTTTTCTCTTTAACTCTCAAGCACTTACGTAAAACCCTCGGCCGCACCGGGCAAGTCCGGCTGCTACATTTCGGCCAGGGGTAAGGCATTCCGTGTCCCTCAGGGCCTTTCTGTAGAAGTCAGTATTATTTCCTACAAAGGATAAAGGGCTCTGATACACTGAGATTTCTGCCGATAGAAATGCTGTGAGACAGGTCCTAATAACTTTACTTCTGATAACATCGGCTTCCACAACTCTTTTGGGAAACGATCATTCGGATGATCCCAATACCCGGACACTGGCAATCATCGCGGGTTATGAGCAGCCGCTCACATCTGAAATCATGGCGGAGATGCGCAAGGAAACCGAAAAAGTGGTTCTTGTGCCCGACCTCAACATCGTCTGGAGGCAACTCGACGCCAACCGCCCACAGGAAGTTTTTGATCACGTGTTAGTTGCGCGCTTTCGCGGATCTTGCGGAGTTGCCGATCTTCCACTCCCGGCGGGCTTCGATAACGTCCTGGGGTTTACACATCTTTCCGACGGAGTCATCCTGCCTTTCGTGGAGGTGGATTGCGAGCGGGTCCGCGGTCTCTTACGCCGGGAATTCCAGAGAAGATCGCAAACGGTTCGCGAGTTGCTGCTCGGGCGGGCGCTGGCGCGTGTCCTGGCCCACGAGTTGTACCACGTCCTTGCGGGGACCGCCAAACATAGTGCGCGCGGTATAGCCAAAGCGCATATGTCGCCGGATGACCTGGTTTGCGACGAGTTGGCGTTCGAGGATGGCGACCTCGCCAAGATTCGAATGCACATTTTCCCGAATCTGGAACTAGCCGCCCAGCCCGCCGTACCACTCGAAAACCGGTCCGCCAAACAGGCTGAGTAGTAGCGCTGCCGCGCCCAGAAAACTTCCGAAGGGCAGTTCGTAGGAGGAGGGGTCCTTGCGCGTTACAAGGATGTACAGAATCCCCAGGAGAGCGCCGGCCACGGAGCCCGCCAAAAGCGTCAGCAGCATTCCTTCCAGACCTGTAAAGGCGCCGATCATAGCCACCAGTTTTACGTCGCCAAACCCAAGGCCCTCGCGGCCGCGGATGCGGTAATATAACTCGCCAACCAGCCAAAGCGCGGCGGCGCCCAGTAAAGCGGCAAAAATCGATTCTGCCATCGACGCGAGTGCGGCATTCAAGCCGGCGGGCAGAAAAAAGACTAGAAATCCGTTCAGAGGGACAAACGACGCGAACAATACACCGGCTGCCGCTCCGCCCAGCGTCAACTCGTCAGGAAGAATCCGCTGCTCGAGGTCGGCAAAAACCAGCGCGATGAGCAATGCTGCGAACACGCACAGTTTGATCGCCGGCCCGGTCGCGCCATGTCCGTGAACGATCCATCCAAATGCAAACGCGGTGAGCAGTTCCACGACCGGATAACGGACCGGAATCCGGCTCCCGCAATGCCGGCATTTTCCGAAGAGCAGAAGGTAACTGAGGATGGGCAGGTTGTCATACCAGGCGACAGTCTGTTTGCAGGAAGGACAGAACGAGCGCGGCCGCACCACGGAGAGATCGCGTGGCAGGCGGTAAATGCATACGTTCAGAAAGCTCCCGATCAGCAGGCCTGCCAGGAATGCGAGGATCGATTCCATTTATGTTGCGGGCTCACCGTACTTGCCGCTAAGCACATCATCATATACTTCAAGAGTTCCGTTGATCATCTGCTCTTCGCTGAAATGCTCGCGGACGCGGCGGTAGCCCCCTTCAGCCAGCAACGCCCGCAAAGAAGCATCCGACAGAAGGCGCCGCATCGCGCCGGCGATTGCCGCCGGTTGATTGTCCACCAGCAGCCCGGAACGCTCCGGTTGAACGACTTCGAGCAAGCCGCCCACGCCACTCGCGATCACTGGTACTCCGTGCGCCATTGCGAGTAGCACTCCTGAGCCCCAACCCTCCTGCCGTGTGATGTAG
>DASTMK010000135.1:0-37260 GCA_035714225.1 Bryobacteraceae bacterium
AGGAGAATATGAGTGCACCTTCCCGACGATCCATTTTGGGCGGAGCAATCGCGGGATCCGCGTTATCAGCCGTCGCGGCGCGCCCGTCCGTTGGTTTCCCCGTAGAGCGAGTGTTTGCGGGGCTGACGCTGATCCGAGGGCCGGTCAACTCGGCGATCTTCGAACGCAATGGTAAGCTCCTCGTCATCGATTCAGGCTCTCTGGGCTCGCGGGAACTAGGCGGAGTGCCACAGTGGCTGCTTTTTACGCATCATCATCGCGATCAGGCGATGGGGGCAGATAAGTTAGTCGTGGCCGGCGCCCGCGCGATTGCTCCCGATGCCGAAGCTCATTTGTTCGAGCGCGCCCCGGAAGTGTGGGAGAAGGCCGATTCCGTCATCTATCACCGGTATAAATTCCGCCCTCATCTGTTCACTCTCTACAACGCCGTCCCCCTGGCGAAGAGAGTGAGGGATCGCGACGTACATGAATGGGAGGGCCTGCGCTTCGAGGTCATCGACACGCCGGGCCAGACAGATGGTTCCGTGACCTACCTTGTGGAGACGGAGGGATGCCGGATCGCCTTTACCGGGGATCTGATTTACGGTCCCGGACAGATCCAGAACATGTACAGTCTCCAGAAGACATGGCCGGGAATGCCGGGAGGATATTGGGGCTTCGGAGGGGCAGTGCCGGACCTGAAAGCCAGCCTGCGGAGAGTGCTGGATCGCAGCCCGGACATGCTGATTCCATCACATGGCAAGCCGATGCGGGATCCCCGGAAAGCCGTTGAGGAATTGAACCACAATCTGGACATGGTAATGAAAAATTACCTCACTACGACGGCGTGGCGAACCTTTTTCAAACAGGTACTGCCGCCCGAAGCAGAGCCCCGGATGCTGCAGCCCATGAGCAAGCCCGACTATCCGTCCTGGTTTCGCGATATCGCCGTGACGACGAAGGCAATTGTGGCCGGGGACAAGTCGGTCTTCTTATTCGACTGCGGCTTTTCAGCGCCCGTTTCGAAACTCGTGGAACTACAGAAAAACGGAGAGATCGGCCGAATCGAAAAGCTATGGATCACGCACTATCATGACGACCATGTGGACTGTGTGAACCGCATCAAGGAAAGGTTCGGCGCCGAGTTGTATGTGCAGGAAGAGATGGCCGATATCATCGAACATCCGGAAGCGTATAACATGCCGTGCCTCTCACGTGAACCAGCGCGTGTCGATCGAGTTCTCCGGGATGGCGAGGTGTTCGAGTGGAAAGGTTTTCGCATGACGCCTTACTACTTTCCCGGTCAGACCCTTTACCATGCTGCGCTGCTTGTCGAAAAAGGCGGAGTTCGCCTGCTGTTGACTGGAGACTCGTTCGGAAACTGGGGAATCGACGATTACTGTAGCGAAAACCGGTGTTTCGTTGGAAGCGGGCGCGGTTTTGAAAAGTGTCTGGAACTGCTCCTGCGCCTCAAGCCCGACATGCTGGTGAACGCCCATTCCGGCGCCATTCGCTTTTCCGAGGATTACGTTTTAAAAACTCTCGAGGTTTTTCGACAGCGGGAGATGCTTTATCGTAAGCTCCTGCCCTGGGATAACCCCAATTTCGGTCTCGATCCTTTCTGGTTACGAGCATACCCCTATAAACAGTCCGCACTGCCCGGCTCAAGAGTAGAGCTTGAGGTCCGGGTTCTGAACCACAGCGACCAGACCAGGATGGTGCAGGCTTCACTCGTGTTACCCGATGGGTGGCGTCCCGTCGTGGTATCCGGAACATCTCGTCTGGCGGCAGGACAGGAAGGGCGAATCAGGTTAAGCGCGATTGCGCCCGAGACACGGAACCCAAGGCGTTACGTCCTGGGGCTTTCCGCTGTGTTCAACGGGACTCCTGTTGGTGAGGTCGCTGAGTCGATCGTAGATCTGCTGAACTGAGGTAATCGCCGGGACACCTCATGAGTTCGAAGCATGGGAACACGTGTGGCGTCGCGATGGCGCCTCCGCTTGCTTACGCGCGCGGCTCGGTAAGGTGTGCGCGGGTCGGTGTTGCTCGCTGATCGGTGATGTTTACTGGTGCGCATTTGCCCGCGCACCGGGACCGGTCCCTGTCCCCCGCGCAAAGGTGTAGGGGGACTTAGGCAGGCCTGTCACGTCGACGCGCCGCGGTCTCAGGTTTTACACTCCCCGGGGTAGTCCTGCGCGGGTCTCGGTGGGTTGCCTCTCGGCCAACGAGCAACTCCTCGCTCATAACATACACCGGCGTTCGAAGCGGCGGTGTGCTTGGACGTGCGGAGATGCCTGAAAAGAAACGGTGAAACGCGCAGTGGAGTGTATGTGAACGCCGATCAGCCCGCGAGTGGGGCCTCGGTGTACCAATCGAGCATGGCGCGCAGAGCCTGGCTGCGATGGCTGACACGCATCTTCTGCTCGTCCGTCACCTCGCCGAACGTGCGCCCGAACGGCGGGTACAGAAAAAGCGGATCATAGCCAAAACCGTTGCTGCCGCGTGGAGCCTCCAGGATGCGGCCCTCCACCGCGCCACGGAAGAGACGGAGCAACTCGCCCGCTCGGGCAACGGCGATCACGCAGACGAAACGCGCATGCCGGCCGGTTACACCCTGCAGCCTTTCGAGGAGGAGCCGGTTGTTCTCTTCATCCGTCGCGTTCTCGCCCGCAAAACGCGCCGAGAGCACGCCGGGGTCGCCGCCGAGGGCTTCCACCTCCAGGCCGGAATCGTCGGTGAATACCGGGCCTGGGGCGAACCGGCTGTAATAGGCCGCCTTCTCCGCCGCATTCTGTTCGAAGCTCAACGCCGCCTCTTCAAAAGGCGCGATCCGCTCCAGGCCGGGAACGGGTTCGATCCCGATGCCGCGCTGCTCAGCGGCTATCCGGAACTCGCGAAGCTTCCCGGGATTGGTGGTGGCGCAATAGAGTTTCAAGCGGACTCCAGCACCTTCTTCTGAGCGGCGGTAAGCTGCTGAATTCCGCCGCGCGCGAGGTCGATGAGCTCGAGCAGACGACCGTCGTCGAACGGTGTCTGTTCGGCGGTAGCCTGAAGTTCTACAAACCGGCCCGCTCCGGTCATGACCACATTCATGTCGACTTCCGCCCGGGAGTCCTCTTCATAGCAAAGATCGAGCAGCAGTTCTCCCTGGAGGATTCCGACGCTGGTAGCGGCAACCGAATCGCGAATCGGGGATTTCTTCAGGACGCCGAACTGCAACAGTTGCCGGATGGCGAGCGAGAGCGAGACGAAGGCCCCGGTGATGGCCGCCGTTCGCGTACCTCCATCGGCCTGGAGCACGTCGCAATCGAGGATAACGGTCCGTTCGCCCAAGGCCACCGGATCAACAATCGAGCGGAGCGATCTGCCAATGAGGCGCTGGATTTCCAGCGTGCGGCCGGACGGTCTGCCGCGGTTGACTTCGCGCGCCGTCCGGGTGGCCGTTGCCCGCGGGAGCATCGAGTACTCCGCCGTGACCCAACCCTTTCCGGTGCCGCGCAGAAACGAAGGAACCGAGTCTTCGACACTGGCCGCGCAAAGCACCCGGGTGTTGCCAATTTCGATGATCGCAGACCCCTCGGCCGTCAACAAATAACCCGTCGTGATGGTGACCGGTCTCAGCTCGGCGGGTTGCCGGTTATCGATTCGCATAACGCAGTTTCATCTCGGGCTCAGCACGGAAACGAACAGGAGATACATGAGCAGCATGGCGCCGAGGAGCACCAGCAGGCACGGAATGGCGCCGCGAGCAGAAGAAGCGCTCTTTTTCTTTTGCCCTTTGGCCGGCTTGAATCTGGCCATAAGAAATTGATCGTACCATCAGGCTTGCCCATTCTTAAGCGATTTGGCGGTTTCGGCGAAAAAACGGTCCAGCGCCGCAAGCGTGGCGGGCTCGAGGTCGCGGAGGCGGATGGAGACCACGGCGCGCCCGCGTTGCGCCAAGGCCATCTGCGTAGCGAGAAATTGCGCACGGTGATAATCCGCCGTATGCCCGGCGGCGGGAATCTGTTCGGAGGTGTCCGAGATCAGCACCGTCGAAAGGCACTTTCCGTGTCCTATGATCATCTCGTGATAGGAGTGGTTCATCGCCGGACCCTCATACACGTCCACCGGCACTTTCAAGCGGTCGCGGAATACTAATTCAGCCGCCCGTTCCAGAATTCGCTTCACCTGCTTTCCCGGCGCCGAGTATCTCGTGTCGCCGAAAAAGGTGAGCTCGCCGTATTCGGTTTCGCGCGGGCAGAAGAGCTTGCGCAGAATGCCCGCGTATACGGCCGGCGCATCGCGGCCGGCCGGATCCACCGGCAAAGCAAGGCGGTCCCAGGCGAATGTAATGCCACCGCGCCACTTCAGTTGACAGGAGGAATTCTGCATCGCCTGCCATTCGCGCGTGCTCTCCACAGCTCCGGCTTTCACCGCGTCGCCGTGCAAGCGGCCGGTGATGGACTTGTACAACTCAACGCTGGGCTGAGTGACGAAGTTCATCCCCCGAAGGTACGCGACTCCGAAGACCACGTAGTGAATAAACTGCATGTAGTGCGAGAGCAGGGTTCCGCGCGGCGCGACCAATGTGGCAAGAGGATAGCCGGCGCGGCGCAGCATGGTAGTCTTCTGCGAATCGGGAGGAGTGAGCCCTTTGACGGAGAGCGCGAGAAAGACGCGATCCTGGCGGCCGAGCTTGGGTGAAACATAATTGGCCAGTTTTGGTTTTTCGCCGATGACGATTTTCAGTCCGAGATCCTCGCTCTTGCCGAGGCTTTCTTCAAAGTTCTGCTTGGTCCACAAGGCCGCGCCGCTCCATTCCCTGGGAAGCAGCAAGGCCACCTTGTCCCTTCCGGCTTTCCCCTGTTCATGCAGAAAGGAAGCAAGCCGCCAGGCGGTATCGATCTCCTCCTGGGTGAGCAGGGTGGCATCGATCCAGAGCCGCAGATCGTTTTTGGCCAATCCGAGCGGATAAAGGCTGCCGCGGGTGAGCGGAGCGCTATGGCGGCCGGCAGTGGTGTTGCCGCCATCGAGTTGCAACTCGACTCTGCGGTAGCCGCGCGGCCCGGCAAACTGGTCCAGAAGAGAGCCGGTAAGCGTCAAGTACACGAAGTTCGGCCGGCTATCGATCTTGTGCCGCTTATAAAGACGGTACAGCCTTTCGAGATTTACCACCGGCTCATAGGAGGTCATGCCCATGGCCATACCCACCACGAGGACCTGGGGCAGAACTTTCTCGAGCGGCAGGCGCGAGCGGTGCACAATGTCCGCGAGCACGGCTTTCATTTTGGCCGGGTCCGTCGAATCGAGCACATAGAGGCGCGGCCCCCGCCGGAGCAGGCCAACGGTCTGATACATCGATTTGTCTTCCGCTGAGCCGCCCATTCCCGCCCAGATCACGTAGCGCAGCGGCACGCCGTGGGTGTCCGCGATACGGCCGCGGATCTCCTCCAATTCGCGGAGCACCTGGTCCGGCCATTCCGGATGTTCCTGCGCCCGCCAGGCCAGGTTGAACACACCATAGCTGTTCCTGATGATGCGCGCGGAGCCATCCGTCTCCATTCCAATGCGAATCAGCGTGTTCCTGGCGGGGTCGAGATCCCCAAGACCCTTGTTTTGAATGCGCGAGTCCAGCGCCTTCAGCCGTTCGAATACGTTCTTCTCCTGAAAAATTTGAAAAGCGGATTGAGAGGAAGGATTGTCGTGATATAAGGCGAGAAGCACCTACCAGATGTAGCATATGAGACAACAGCATGAATCGAAGAGAATGTTTGATGTTATGGTATGGTGCCTTCCTGGCGGGATGCGGCGGAGAACGCGGCGGCGGCGCACCGCCGGACACGCTCGGGGGCAAGTGGAAGCTGGCGTCAGTCGAGCCGGTAAGCGCGGATACTGCGCCGCAGGAGGTGCGCGCGCTCGGACTGCGCGAGGCCCGGTGCGCCGTGTACACGGGGACTCCCGATGTTACGGTGATGCTCTATGAAATGACCACTGGCCCCGGAGCTTTCGAGATGGTGCAGAAATGGCGGCCGCGGCCGGGCGCCGTTTCCTTTTACAAGGACCGCTTTTTCGTGGTGTGCGAAGCGGCCGGCAACAATGAAGCGGAATTGCTCGACTTCTCGCGATTGATGGAGGCGAGCCTGGCGGAATAGAGCAGCCGCCTACACTCGCGGGCTAGCCTTGACCCGCTGTTTTGCGGGCACACGCATCCTGTTCCATAGCGATTGCGCGCGGAAACAGTTCCTCGTTCTCAAGCCGGATATGATCTTCCATTTCACGCTCGAAAGAGCGAAGTCCCTCATAGAGCGCGGCATAGCTGGCAGGTGCGTCCGGTGGGAACATATAACCACCGCTCAGGCTGCGCATCTCCTTAAGCTCATGGTCCGTTTGATCGTGCTCCTCAATCATTATCCGGATGGGGTTTTCCACGGTGCCGAAAGGCGGCCATGACACAGCGGTCCCCCGCTGAACAGCCTCTTCCAGGCGAGCAATGTAAGGAAACAGCGTCTGCTCTTCCTTAATAAGGTGCATGTGCAGGTCTTTCGCCATCGCGGCAAACAGCGCTCCCATGCGTTTCAGTTCCGGATGTTGCTTGCCCCACTCCGCCGTTACTTCGCCGAAGAGGGACGAAAGCCGCACAACCTCATTCCGGCAAAACGTGTGGTGTCTCTCTACGATGTGCTCCATGACTGCCCTGAGCGAGCCGCTTCCCGGCGTTTCGGGTGTACTGCGCGAGTTCGTATCCATTTGTCTCCTATTGTTTGCGGGGCAGGGGTAAAGGGAACACCGGCTGACGGTGCCGGGAACTGAGAAAGGCAATGAGAGCGGACAGCTCTTCAGAAGTCAAATTCCCGGTATAAGAGGGCATATTGGTGCCGCCGCTGTAAATTCGTGTCGTCATCTGCGCGGGCGTCAAGACATCACCGGCATAGGTCAGGTCCGGGCCGCGAATTCCGCCATAGCCGGAAATGAGGTGACAGTAGAGACACCCCTTATAGTGAAAGACCCGCGCGCCCTCGGCAACCGGTCCGCTTGTGGTGCCGACCACTTCCGCTGGAAGCGGCGGCGATTCCATGCGGGGCGACCATGGCGCGATGTGCCCCACGGTTCCGTAATAGGCAATCATGAAAACTGTGAACGCTACAATCACAAACGACCAGGGTCGCCGGATGGGGCTTCGTTCCCCTTTTCCGGCGACCAAAGGAAGCAGAATGAGAAGGGCTCCGAAGATGGCAGGCCCGAGAATAATAACCCAGTCTTCAGACCATTTGGGAATCAACGAGAGCACGGCATAGTACCAGAGCAGATACCACTCGGGCCTGGGAGAAGCTTCGACGATAGTAGGGTCGGGCGGCGGTCCCAATTCGGGGGGGCCAACGACGATCGCGAGCACCGCGACCGCTACAATGACCAGCAGTCCGAAGGCGGCATCGCGCCAGGCGGCATCGGGCCAGAAGGGCTGGCCGTCTCGCGCGAGCAGCGCCCGGTACCAGGAGCGGTAGGTTTTGGGATCCACGGGGCGGCCGGCCTTGGGAGGTTCCGAGATCCCGTTATGAACGACGAGATAGAGATGAAAACCTACGAACAGGAAAATGAGCGCCGGGATAAAGAATACATGGGCGGCAAAGAAGCGGCTTAGCGTGGCGCCCCCGACTGTATCGCCGGCCATGATAAAACGCGCCAGCCATTGACCGATTACCGGCGTCCTTCCCGCTTGCTCGGCTGCAATCACCACTGACCAGAAGCCGGTCTGATCCCAGCGCAGAAGCTGGCCGGTGAACGCCATCAATAGCGTCAGCAGCAGCAGTCCCGCACCAGTCAGCCAGTTCATCTGCCGCGGATACTTGTAGGCCCCCATCAAATAAACGCGGATGGTATGCAGGCCGATAAGAATTACCATCGCGGAGGCGCCGAAGGCATGCATACCCCGTATGATTCGCCCGATATCCGTCCCTGTGATGAAGACGAGCGTGTCGTAGGCCTGCCCGGAGGAAGCAACATAGCCGCTAGCCAGTGCGATGCCGGTGACGATCTGGAGGAAAAACGAAATCAGGGTTGCACTGCCCAGAACATAGAACCATGCCGACTTTCGCGCGCGCGGTACCGGATGCTTGAGAAGCGGCCCCAGCGCGGCTGAAATCCCTGTGATGTCGTCGAACCAGTTCCACACCCGCTTGAGAATTCGCATATCCTTCGCCGCGCTCCAATTACCCAATAGGAACCGGGCTCGTCAGTATCTCCACCTCATCGTTGTTAACGCGGACCGTGTACCGGCGCAAAGGTTTGGGCGGAGGGCCGGAAGCAACGGAGCCGTCGGAATAGAAGACTCCTCCATGACAAGGGCACATGAACAGGTTCGCTTCCGCCAGCCAGCGGACCGGACAGCCGAGATGAGTGCAGTTCATGGAGAACGCGACAAAGTTCCGTTCGTCGACGCGGCGCAGCCAGGCGGCGGTCTGGGCGGTGACTCCGGCCCAGGGCAGGGGCGACGAATCCTGGAACGAGACATTCGTTGTCGATCCAATCTCAAACGCGCTCACCTTGCCCACGGCGCGCCAGATCTGAGGGGTTCTGCGCAAACCGAGCAGGAAGGCAATGCTCGGTATGGCAACCACCGCCGCGCCGATGGACCCGAGAAGAATGGTGAGGCGGTTGAGAAATTGCCGGCGCTCCTGCTGCTTGCCGGTCTGGATTTCGCTCTGCTGTTGCATGGTTTCACTCAACGGGCGTTCTCCCTTCGAACAGACGTTCGCACTGCCGGCCGATCGTTCCAGACGACCACCTGGTAAGGCCTCCACAGGTATTGCAGCGGAAACATGACCAGGTGAACCAGGCGGCTGAAGGGGAATAAAAGAATAAGCACGAAGCCGGCAACGAAATGAACTTTCACCAACGCCGGAAGCGAATCCACGGTGCTCGTATCGGGGTTTAGCGCGACCAGGGACCAGAACCACGGAACAGCGGTGTGCAAGTACCAGACGCCGCCCCAGCGGTTGAATACCGCGACGCCGACCCCGGACGCCACTTGCACCAGAAGTACAAAAAGAACAATGCCGTCCATGTACGATGTGACCGATTGCGCCAGCGATTTCGGAGCCAGGCGTCTTGCGATCAGCACGATCAATCCGAAAAGGGTATAAATGCCCAAAGCTATACCGGTCAACTCCAGCACCAGGCGGCGAATCTCGCCGCCTAAAAGCCACCCGGCGGCCGACGGAAACAGGGCCGCCAGCAAGTGAGCCATCAGAATGAGCGTGATGCCGTAGTGGAAAGGCACCGAACCCCAGAACAGTTTCCGGTTCTCCAGCATCTCCGAGGAAAGACTCGAGTAGGTATAAGGCTTTCGCAGTTTGCGATAAATGCCAACGCCTATCGCCAGAACTAGCGCCACGTAGGGGAGAGCGATGAAAAGGAAAGCGTTCATAGCATTCTCTGAAACAAATCACTCCAGGATATGGAAGGGAGCCTCGCGCTGGGCCGCGATATGGTGTACCACGGCTCCGGGAGAGATCACGAGTTCTTCATGCTGGTACGAAATCAGACTCAATAGAGCTTGCAAGACATAGCGGTACGGATTACCGGACTGTTCGAACCGGGCGGCGATCCGCGAAAGCGCCGGAATCAGACAATCCCCAATGAGGCACAACCGGTCTTCTTCATCGGCTACGTCCAGGTATCGAAGCACGAGGGAGATGTGATCGGGCAATTCCACGCCCAGCGGGATGTGGCGAGCCTCCATCCGGTCTTTGAGTTCCGCCAGGAAGAGTCCCCTTCGTCCGTCGTCGCCGAACAGGTGATATCCCAGATTGGGTGTGCAATCGGGGTGCAGATCGAAGGCGCTCGTATAGATCTCTTGCAGTTGCCCGGAACTCTTGCCGCGAACGGCGCTTTCGAAAGCCGCGAGTTGAGCGTACGATTCAGACGCGCCGGGAGGGAGTAGGGCCATGCAACAGCCCAGGGATTCCTGGAGGGGTGCTTCCGGATAGTCGAAAACGGTTGCAAAGAGCGAATAAAGCGCCATCACAATCCTCTCTTGGGCCAGTGAAGAAACCCGGCGCCGCGCTCCTGCTGAAACGTCTGGACGTCAATCCCGAGTTCGACCACCTGTTCGCGCAGAAACGGAGGAACTACCATTCGCTCCTCGAAACCGGCGAGAGCGGTCAGATAGTAAATATCTTCCACATTTTCGGGGGTCAATTCCGCTTCTTCCAGCGCGACCCGCGCCGCCTCCATTGAGATGTCCCCGACGGTTTGCGCGCGCTTATAGATGCGGACCGCCAGCAGTTTGCGATAAACCGCAATCACCTCCGCCTCATCGCCGGCCGAAAACAGGCTCGCCATATAGCGAATAGGCAGCCGCGCGCTCTGAAGCGAGCTGAAGAAATCCGTTTCCATTTCATAATTGCCCTGCTGATCGAGCGTGGCGGTTACCGGCAGCAGAGGCGGCACATAGAACAGCATTGGAAGGGTTCGCCATTCCGGATGGAGCGGGAGCGCCATTCTCCACTCTTTCACGTAGCGGTAAACCGGCGACTTCTGAGCGGACTCGATAATCTTCCGGTCGACACCGCTGTTCAGGGCTTCCCGGATCACTTCCGGTTCGAAGGGATCGAGGATCATATCGCGCTGTGCTTCCACCAGTTCGGCTTCAGGTCTGGAGGCGGTTTCGAGGATACGATCCGCGTCGTAGAGAACGACTCCGAGATAGCGGATCTTTCCGACACACGAATGCATGCATGCGGGGGCCTCGCCGATTTCCATGCGCGGATAGCAAAGGATGCATTTTTCCGCTTTGCCGCTATTCCAGTTGAAATACACCTTTTTATAAGGACAGCCGGAAATGCACATGCGCCAGCCCTGACATTTCTCCTGGCTGACCAGAACGATACCATCCTCTCCGCGTTTGTAGATGGCTCCGGAGGGACAGGCCGCGACACAACTCGGGTTCAGGCAGTGATTGCAGATGCGCGGCAAGTAGAAATAGACGAGTTGCTGGAGTTCGAAAAACCGCCGCCGGTCCTCTTCGCTCAGCACAGCCAGGTTAGGGTCGTTGGCCGCGTAAACCGGCGATCCGCTCAGATCGTCGTCCCAGTTCGGGCCGGCCTCGATATTCAAGTCGCCGCCGGTGATCATTGAAATCGGGCGGGCGGCAGGCTGGCCGTCGCCGGCAGGCGCATCGATCAGGTCTTTATAGCGGTAGGTGAACGGATGATAGTAGTCGTCGAGGACGGGCAACCGCGGGTTATACGCGATGTTGACCAACTCGCTCTTTTTGCCGCCGAGCTTCAGGCGAAGCTCTCCATTTTCAACGATCCACCCGCCGTGATACTGCTCCTGGTCCTCGTATAAGGTCGGATAGCCCGTTCCCGGCTTGGTCTCGACGTTGTTCCACCACATGTACTCGGTGCCTGGACGGTCGGTCCAAAGGTTCTTGCAGGCAAGACTGCACGTGTGACATCCGATGCACTTGTCGAGGTGGAACACCATCGAGACCTGAGCGCGTATATCCATCGGGTTCCTCCCTAATCCCAGCGTGGTTTGCCGGCGAGTTTATGAACGATCACGTACGTATCGCGGTCCGTGGCCGGCGGGCCGTAATCGTTGAAGCGGTAACAATTCTGCGCGTACCCTCCGGCCATCAGTACCGGTTTGAGCCGCATTCGGGTGACACTGTTGGTTCCGCCCCCGCGGTAATTATTGCGGACCGGCGATTTTGGAAATGAGATGGTGCGCTCAGGGGCGTGATAGAAGATGCCGATGCCGCGGGGGATGCGCGCGCTCACTACAGCGCGGGTGACAATGACGCCATTGTCATTGTAGGCCTCCACCCAGTCGTTATCGAGAACGCCGATCTCGGCGGCATCTTTGTCGTTGAGCCAAAAGGGTTCGACGCCGCGCGACAGCGTCAGCATGCGCAGATCGTCATAGTAGGTGGAATGGATGTGCCACTTGCCGTGGGGCGTGACGCAGGCCAGTGTGATGGATTTTCCAATGGGCTTGCTGGTGACGATACTTCGCGAATTCTCGAGGCTGATTCGAGGCTTGAAAGTCGGACAGGACTCCGCGAAGGCGCGATACGCTTCGTGATCCAGATACAAGTGCTGGCGTCCGGTGAGGGTTCGCCAGGGCACGAGGCGCTCGACGTTCATGACGTAGCCGCTGTAGGCACGGCCGTGGTTAACAATTCCCGACCAGCATGGACTGGTCAGGATGCGGCGAGGCTGCTTCGTCAAGTCTTCGAAGTCGTAGCGCACGCCGCGGTTATTTTCTCCCAAATCCGCCAGCGGCAGGCCGACCTGGCGTTCCCGTTCCTGGAAGCCTCGATAGGCGATCTCGCCGTTCGCTTCGGGCGCGAAGAAGAGCACCATGTTTACGGCACTCACAGCATCCACCAGGGAGGGATAGCGCCGTCCGTTCCATTCATAAGACGGAACGGTCTTCGCGAATTCCTCATAGAGGTCGGCGACATCCATGTCGATTCCGTGATCTTCCACACCGTGTTCGGCGATGCCGGGACCGAGGCAATTGAAGCGGTGCGCCAGGTTGACGTAATCGCGTTCAACGACCGTAATATGGGGCATCGTCTTGCCGGGTATGGGGTCGCATTCGCGCCTGCTCCAATCGCGCACCTCCGGCTGCGCGATCTCATCGGCGGTATCGTGCAGCAGCGGAGTTGTGACCAGATCCCGGAACGGTTCCGGAAAGTGGGTGCGCGCGAGTTCGCTTGTCTTTTCCGCAAGAGCGCGGAAAATATCCCAGTCGCTTCTGGATTCCCAGCACGGCGGAACCGCCGCCCCCAGGGGGTGAAAGTAGGAATGGAGGTCGGTGGTGTTGAGATCGTCCTTTTCGTACCAGCTTGCCGAGGGCAGAATCATGTCGGAGTAGAGTGCCGACGTATCCATGCGGAAGTTGAGATCGACGACGAGGTCCATCTTCCCCTGCGTGGCAGCCTCGCGCCAGACGACCTCCTGGACCGATTCCCGAGCGACCTCACCGGCGATTGCGCCGGAGTGAGTTCCGAGATAATGACGAAGATAGTATTCATGGCCCTTAGCGCTGCTGTGTAGTGCGTTGGCGCGCCAGATGAGCCACACGCGGGGCCAGTTTTCGGGAAGTGCGGGCTCTTCCACCGAAAAGCGGATTTTTCCGGTTTGAAGCTGATCCACGGTCCACTGCGCGATCTCCGGAATGGTGTGTGCGCCGGCTTCTTCCGCGTCGCGTACAAGCTGTATCGGGTTGCGGTTGAACTGCGGATAAAAGGGAAGCCAGCCCATGCGCACGGCATCCACCTGCAGATCTATGAAGTGTTCGCGTGAAAAGCGGCCGGCGGGCGGATGATAATCGGCATGGGCGCGCTCATAGCGCCACTGGTCGCTGTGGACATAGTGAAACGAGGGCCCGTTTTGCAGTCTTGGCGGACGGCTCCAATCGAGAGCCATGGCCAGAGTGACCCAGGAGGCCATGGGTGTGATCTTTTCCTGTCCGGTGTAGTGATTCAACCCACCGCCATTCACCCCGACGCATCCGCACAAGATCAACGCCGAGATCCCCGTACGGTAATGCAAATTGTTGTGGTACCAATGATTGACACCGGAGCCGATAATGATGGTGCACTTGCCCTTCGTCAATTCGGCGGTCGTGGCAAATTCACGGGCGAACTGAACGACGGTCTTGCGGCCGGTACCGCTGAATTTTTCCTGCCAGGCTGGCGTGTAGGCGATTTCCTCATCGTCGTAGCCGGCCGGGTAATCGCCGACGAGCCCGCGCGGCACACCGTATTGAGCCATCAGCAGGTCGAAACCGGTCGTGACCGCGACGGGACCGTCCACCGATTCGATATAGCGGACCGGGACACCGCGGTGGAACGTTCGCTCGCGGCCGAAATCGATAAACGGGATCTGCAGGATGTCGTCATGGCTATCGATCAGGCTCAATTGGGGATCAATTTCGGTGCCGTCGAGGCTATCTTTCAGTTCGAGATTCCACTGCCCCTTGCGATCCTGCCAGCGAAAGCCTATGGAACCCTGCGGCATGCGCGCCTGCCCGCTGGCGCGATCGAGCATGAGGCATTTCCATTCGCCGTTCTCCACATCGCGATAACGGGCAATGCGATTGGCGCGCAGAAACCTTCCAGCAACGTGGCCGTCCGCGCTTTTCTCGATCTCGATCAGAAACGGAGTATCGGAGTAACGCTTCAGGTAATCGGTAAAATACGGAACTTGCCGGCCGGCGTAGAATTCTTTGAGGATGACATGGTTGACGGCCATCCAGAAGGCGCCGTCCATGCCGGCGTTGACTGGAATCCACCAATCGGCGTGTTTGGAAACCTGACTGAAGTCCGGCGACAGAACCACCAGTTTGGCGCCGTGGTGCCGCGCTTCGACGGCAAAATGCGCGTCGGGAGTACGGGTCATGTTGAGGTTACTGCCAGTGACGACGATATATTTGCTGTTGAACCAGTCCGCGCTTTCCGCAACGTCGGTCTTCTCACCCCAGGTCTCCGGAGAGGCGGGCGGAAAATCGGCATAGAGATCGTAGAAGCTGAGCATGACGCCGCCGAATAACTGCAAGAAGCGGGATCCGGCGGCGTAGCTGATCATAGACATTGCCGGAATGGGCGAGAAGCCAACGACACGATCGGGACCGTATTTCTTGGCCGTATACAGCATGGAAGCGACAACGATCTCCAGGCACTGGTCCCAGCTCGCACGCCGGAATCCGCCTTTGCCACGTGCCATCTGGTATGCGCCGCGGCTTTCTTCGTTCTCGACAATCGATGCCCAGGCTTCAACCGGGTCCTTATGCCTGGCCCTGGCGGTCTCCCATAGATCCATCAGCACTCCGCGGAGATAGGGATACTTGATTCGCAGAGGACTGTATATATACCAGGAGTAAACGATCCCGCGTTGACATCCGCGCGGCTCGTACAGAGGCAGACCGCTTTCCAGTTTGGGATAATCAATCGCCTGCATCTCCCAGGTGACGATGCCGTTCTTGACAAAGACCATCCACGAACAGCCGCCCGTGCAGTTGACTCCGTGCGTGCTGCGTACGACTTTGTCATGCTGCCACCGGTTCCGATAGAACTCTTCCCAAGCGCGCAGCTCCGGATTCACGATATCCTTGATCCAGCTCAAAATCGAACTCCTCGCTCCATCGTTTTGTGGACCATAGTCCGCCGCACCGATCGCACCCGATCTCGCCAGACTATCCCTGTGAGAACCACAAAAACTGTGGCTAGACCGAGACCGATGAGCAGCAGGATCTGAGTATTCCACCGCGGAGCCGGATTGGATCCAGCGTCTGCAAGAAAGGCCACCAGATCCGTTTGCTCATCCCGGGTGAGCGTGTGCGCACGGTAAATAGGCGTCATGACGCGGAAGTACAGAGTCTGCATCGCCGCGTGCGTACCTTCAGCGCCGAGTTTGCGATACGCGTCCGTAAGGTCGGGACCGAGCGTGCCTCCATTCGGGAACGGGAGTCCGGCGATGGTATGGCAGCCGATACATGCGGGGCCTTGATTGCGAAGAGGAAGCGTTCCGGTGAATAGCTGGGCGCCACGCTGAATTGCACTTCGGGCGGAATCGGATGCCGGCGGGGCTGGCTGAGCCCAAGCAGTCGCGGGGAGCAAGGAAATAACAGCGGCGGCCAACATTCGACGGCCGGAATTACCGGTCCAGCGGCCACCGGTATAAAAGGTGGGCTCGGGATGGCGAGCGCTGGTTTTCCAATGCACCGACTCGGGTACTCCGTTCACGGAAATACAGACGCCCCCGGGATGCGGGAGGTGCGCCGATCCTGACGCCGATTATGTTCCGAAGACAGCGCAAATACAATGAATCAGTTGTCACTCGATGCAGGACATTAGTAACGGAGAGTCGCGAATCCTCTTGAGGCTGCGAACAAACCGCTCCGTGCGGTTGAGATATTGCGCAAAGCGGAGGGCAGCCGCCGATCCGGATCAAAAATAAAATTTCGCGCCGAGTTGGATGATTCGCGTCGCGACGCCCTGCACGCCGCCGCCGACGGCTCCGAACGTTCTGGAGCGAACGCCGCGATCGACCGAGCCGGGTTCCGGGTTGAAATGGCGAAACACGTTGAAGAACTCCGACCTGAGTTCCAAACGGCTACGTTCACCGAGGCGGAACGACTTGTCGATTGAAAAATCGGCGTTGATCAGTCCCGGGAGCGTGATCGCCCCCGTGCGGACAGAGGTTCCGAACCTGCCCCATTCGGCCAGCGTAAAGGCGTCAGCGTTGAACCAGCGTTCCCAGGTGCGCTGATCCCGGGACAGGTTGGGCGACTGACCAACAACAATGTCGGCGCGAGATCCCTGACCGGTTCCGGTTGTGTCGCGGCCGTCAACGATACCAGCGGGAAATCCGCTCTGTGCCGTGATGATCGTTGCGAACTTCCAGCCGCCCGTAAGATGACGGGCAAAGGCTCCGCCGCCCAAAGCCGGCAATTCGTAGAGCACCGTCTGTACAAACCGGTGACGCAGATCGAAACCCGACAGGGAATGTTCGTTCTTGAGATTGTAATAGTCCTGTGGCGTTCCGATGAAGGACCCGTTCCCGATGAGCGCCCCCTGATCGTGAGGGCCGGACAACGACTTTGCCCAGGTATAGGCGGTCAGGAAAGTGAATCCTGACGACATGCGCCGTTCCAGTTTGGCTTGCAGGGAATGGTAGTTTGAATTGCCGATCGATTTCACCGCGGAAACCGCCCGGGGGAACGCCTGATTGGGCCTGCGCGCATCGATGCCGGCGAGCCCCGGCGTTCGCGGGTCGACCAGTTCGATGGGCCGGTTCAATGCGAGAGCACCAGGGTCAAAGGCGATCGAGAGCCGTGTTCCTTTCGAACCAACGTAGCCAACATCGGCGAGCACGTTCCCGGGAAGTCTCCTTTGAACCGTGAAATTCCATTGTTGGATGTAAGCATCGCGCATCAATGGGTCAATACTCGTGGCGCTTGCAAGGTTTGCCGAGGCCCCCTGAGCGGAAGCAAACGGATCACTCCAGAGAACGTTGGGCGCGCCTGACGGATTGCCCAGGATGGTCGCACCGGCAGTTGCCTGAGCGCCCTCCACCATCGTTGCATTGGCGTTCGGGTGTTCCTGCTGATAATAGATTCCGTATCCGCCGCGGACGACTGTTTCTCTGAGCCAGCCCGGCCTCCAGGCGAAGCCTATCCGGGGACCGAGGTTGTTCCTGTCCGGCGAGAGAAGGCTGCGGCCGAACGGGGATGTTGCCGGAGTGATGAACCCGGTGACGGCGAATCCATTCTGTCCGATGTTGACGATTCTGTCGTCGAACTGCCGCCATCTTTGAAAGTAGTCGTATCGCAGCCCGAGCGTCAGCGTCAGATTGGACGTCACCTTCCATTCATCGTTCACATAATAGGACTGCCACAAGCTGTCCATGTCAATGACAGTGGGGACTGGATTAATGGTGGCGCTGATGAGATATCCGAGGAGAAAGTCGGCGAGTCCGCTGCCGGTGAACGATCCGTCAAAGCGATAGAGGCCCCGTGGATCGCGAGCTTGCTCCTTTGTGTAATAGCGCTTGTTAAACTCGGCCCCGAACTTCAGAAGGTGCCGGCCGCGCTGCCAGGAGACGCCATCGGTGATCTGCCAGACCTCGTAACCGCGGTCGCGCGGTCCAATCTGGTTCTGAATATCAAAAACACTGAACCCGCCTTCCGGGCCGTCGATCTGAACGCGGGGCGGACCGAAATCCTCCGGCCGCCGCGAGGTGAGCGGGATTCCCAGTTGACCGGCTATATCGAACGCGGGATTATTCGTTGTTCCGAATAGCTCGAACTCCTGCATGCGGTTCCAGCCGACCCGCAACTGGTTGACGAAGAGAGCGGTCTGCGCGCGCACCTACGAAGTTGAAACGTTCTGCGTGCGGGCCAAATTGTTGCGCTCGTCATTACCCCAAAACGGCGTCCCGCTTTCCACAGTGTCGTTGAACACATAGCGGGCGCTCACAATGTCCTTGGTGGAAAAGTTGTGATCGACGCGCGCCGTATAGTTGTCCTGCTTGGATACCGGGCTTTGCGGCGTGTTGATGAAATTGAAGATTCCGTTCTGCGTATTCGGCATTGCCGTATAGGACAGGATCGTCTGCGCCTGTGGGCTCAACGCGCTTTGCGGGATTCTGTTGTTGACAATCCCGACGCCTAAAGGGTCCTTTAAAGTCAAAGGCTGGCCGGTTCGGGCATCTACAAGGCCACTCAGGTCGCCGTTGCGCTGCGCCTGGGTGGGGACGATCCGGAAACCCGCCACCGCTCCCAACGCCTGGCGCCCCGCCTCCCAGTTGAAGAAGAAAAAGGTCCGATCGGTGCCGTTGTAGAGTTTGGGAAGCCGCACGGGACCGCCGATGTTTGCGCCAAATTGATTGCGATTCAACCGCGGCGCCTTCAGATCCACTCTGCCGATGGCGTTGTACGCGGACGTCAGGGCGTCATTTCGATTGAACTCCCAGAGAGTTCCGTGAAAAGTATTGGTACCGCTTTTGGTGATCAGGCTGATCTGGGCTCCCGGGGCAGCTCCGTTTTCGGCGGAGTAGCTGCTTGTTTCAACCTTGAACTCAGCAAGAGAATCGATGGAGGGCGAGAAAGCATAGGAAAACGCATCGCCATCCATCGACTCGACTCCGTCGATGAAATAGCGATTCGCCGTGTCGCGAATTCCGTTAGCAGACATACCCGTCGATCCAAAGGGCGAGTCGACCTGTCCAATGGAGCCACGTCCACGGCGTACCGTGATCGAGCCCGGCGTGCCGGGTTGAATGCCCGGAATAAGATGCGCCAGTTGCGCGAAGTTTCGACCGTTCAGCGGCAGGTCGACGATTTTCTGTCCGTCGAGGACGGCGCCCACAGTCGGGTTTTCCGTCTGCAGGACTGCCACCAGGCCTTGCACCTCTACCGTCTGAGAGGTGTCGCCTACTTGCAACTGAACGTCCACGCGACTGGTCTGCCCCACCTGTAGTGAAACGCCATCCACGACGTTCTGTTGGAAGCCCGAGGCCATAGAGGTAAGACGATAGGTTCCCGCGGGCAGGAAGGGGACGGAGTAGTTACCGCTTGCGTCGGTCCGGGTCTGCCGCGATGCGTTTGTATTGACGTTAACAATGGTCAGGACGGCGTTCGGCACGACAGCGCCCGATGGATCGGTGACGGCTCCAACGATGGATCCGGTGATCTGCTGCGCGGCGGCGGAGACGTGCAACAGAATAGACAGGACGGTAATAGTCAGCGTCTGGCGCATGGCAAAGGACCTCACTTGTCTACGGGCAGACGCGGGTTGGATGGAACGAACCTGTAACCGCGGGCAGCCCGAGCTAGCAGCAAGTATTTGGCCTGAGCAGCCGCCAAGCAAGTTCGAAGTATGTATAATACCGTTAACAACTGGGGCAAATGCCACCTTTCTCATTTACTACCTCGCATCGGAGAGGGCCGCCCGAACCTGTCCACAGTCCCACATTCGAAGAACAACAACAGCAGGTTGGGCGAGTGTGCCAGAGCACGGCCTTTGCCGGTTCCGAAGTGCTGCGTAACATGCTGTCCTACCTTTCCAGAGCATCCGCCGAGCACCCGGGACGACCCGCTAAAGAATACGAACTCGGAGTGGCGGTGCTGGGCAGAAAAGACGGATTCGATCCCCGGCTCGATTCGAGTGTACGCGTCCACTGCGCACGGCTGCGGACCCGGTTGTTGGAGTACTACCTGGAGGAGGGCGCCTCCGATCCGGTGGAGCTCACCATTCCGAAAGGCGCCTACAACCTTGTTGCGCGCTATCGAGATGTTCCGCGTAAGCCTGAGATCCAGACGACGGTTTTGCCGACCATGCCGGCGCCCACCGGACGGCACCCGCTGCTTTGGACATCCTGGGCCGTCTCGGCGGTTGCGGTCGCCACGGCGATCTGGTTTTGGTCGCTTCTCCCCCCTCCGGTAAGCGCCGAGCTGAAGCATTTTTGGAATACATTCGACTCGCGCCCGGACGAGACACTCGTCGTGTTCTCTAATCCCCGCTTTGTCGGAAGCGTGTCGAACGGCGGACTGCTCTATGAGCCTCCTAACTCCCAGGTTCCTTTGAAAGAGATCAACGATCGCTATACAGGAATCGGCGAAGCGATGGCGCTACAGCAACTCACCAGACTTTTTGAAAGGCTTCGGTTACCGCTCCGGGCAAAGCGAAGCGGTCTGCTTACGTGGGATGAGGCGCGAAGCCGCAACTTTATCTTCATCGGTGCGCCCGAAGTAAACCGGCCTCAAATGGAACTGCCGAAACTCGAGCAGTTCGGGTTCAAACCGGCCGATGAAGAGCCGCAGTCAGGGCGTGGCGGAATTATCAATCTTCAGCCACAGGCGGGCGAACAGCAATACTATCTAAACTCCGGTCCTCCATACACGCACGACTATGCGGTCATAGCGCTCGTGCCCGGGCTGAGCGCGGGGCGCCGCGCTCTTATCCTTGCGGGCCGAACCACGTACGGTACACAAGGAGCCGTGGAGTTTCTGCTCGACCAAAAGAGCACATCCGGCCTGCTCAGCAAACTGGATGCGCAACGGTCGAGGCTTCCCTTCTTCGAGGCGCTGTTGCGCGTCAAGGTGAGCGGCGGCGTCCCGGTCCAGCCGGAGCTTGTCATTCTCCGCAGGCGGTAATTGATCCGCTCCCGGCACGGCCCTTTGATACAATAAATGCTCCCTCATGAGTGACGTTACCTCCAGAGTTCCGGTCTATGCCTACTGCGAGTAAGAAACCTTTGAAGATTGCCGTTTGCGGCCTCGGGTTCATGGGCAGTACCCATCTGAAAGCCCTGAAGAACGTGAAAGAGGCCGAGCTTGTTGCCGTCGTCAGCGACGTGCCGGAGAAGTTAACGGGTGACCTCAGCGCGATTCAGGGAAATCTCGGCGGCCCGGGAGAGAAGTGGGACTTTTCGCATCTCAAGAAATATAACAACGTGTACGACGCCATCCGGGACAAGGATATCGACGCGGTCGATCTCTGCCTGCCGACCCATCTGCACAAACCGGTGACAATCGAAGCGCTGCGCGCGGGGAAGCATGTACTGGTGGAAAAGCCGATGGCGCTCGATGGAGCCGAATGCGACGAGATGGTGGAGGAGGGTGAGGAGTCCGGCCGCGTGCTGATGGTGGCGCAGGTGCTCCGGTTCTTTCCCGAGTATGTTTCCCTTCGGGAGACTTTGCGGTCCAAGACGCTTGGAGAGGTGCGGGCGGCTATTTTCCGGCGCCGGTGCGCGGGTCCGACATGGCAGCGGTGGGTGTACGACAAATCGCGAAGCGGCGGCGGCGTTTTCGACCTGGTGATTCACGACGTGGACTTCTGCCTTCAGGTGTTCGGACAACCGGAGGCCATTTCGGCGGTCGGCTACGAGAAGCTGGAGAACGGCGTGGACTGGCTGACGGGAACGCTTTACTACCCCAACATCCCGGGCGGAATCGTGATTCAGGGCGGCTGGCACCACCCGAAGACGTTTCCGTTTTCGATGGAATATTCGGTGGTTGCCGACGGCGCCACGCTGGAATACAGCTCCGCCGGACGTCCGGCTACGCAGTACAACGCTGACGGCGAGAAGCCGATAGACGTGAAACAGCAGGACGGATACGAAGCGGAACTGCGATACTTTGCCGAGTGCTGCGTGGAGGGCAAGAGGCCCGAGCTATGCCCGCCTTCGGAATCGTCTCTGGCAGTGAAGCTGTGCCAGGCGCTGGTGGACGCACGCGGCGAAAACGGCAAGCGGCTGGAATGGAAAGGCTGAAGCGGGCGTAAGGGCAACCGCTCCGTGACCGTCGCGGCTCAGCGTTTTTTCCCTGCGATCTGCCATTCGGTAAACGGCGAACGCGTGCCCTGGACATTCACATTCAGCAGATAAGGACGGCGTGACGCGAAAGCGCGCTCGACCGCGGGCCGGATGTCCTCAATCCGCTCGATGTTCTCGCCTTCGCCGCCGAAGCCTTTCATCACCAGGTCATAGCGCGTGCGCCGCAATTCGCATCCGACCGTCTCGCGATCGGGATAGAATTCACTCTGCAACTCCCGTTCGAGTCCCCAGCCCGCGTCGTTGCCAACAACGATGACGATGGGCAGGTTGTAACGGACGATGGTGTCCAACTCGGCGATGTAGAAACCGAGCGAACCGTCGCCGGTGATCATGACAACGGGCCGGGCCGGGTTCGCCATCTGGAGCGCAATGGAGTTCGGTAACGCGGAGCCGATGGTTCCGAGGGGCCCAAGGCGCAGCCAGCCGCCGGGCGTCACAGCGGGCAGGATCGCGCGACCCCAGTGGGCGAAGTCTCCTCCATCCCAGGAAAATAGCGTTCCTTCCGGAAGGGCGCGCTCAAACTCCCGGTAAAATGCCGCTGGGTGCATGGGGGAGGAATCGCCGCCGGCGGCGTTCCGAAGATCGTCGCGCCAGGCCGATACCAACTTACGCTGCCGTTCGATCCACTCCTCTCGCGGCTCCCATCCGCGTTCGCCGAGGCGGTCGCACATAGCTTGGAGAGTCTGCTTGAGATCGGCGCAGATGGCGGCTTCCAGGGTCCGGTTGAGTCCAAGCTCAGCGGAGTGAATGTCCACCTGAATGAATTTGGCTTCGGGACGGAACAGGCGGGGGCCGCCCAATGCCAGCCGGTAGTCAATACGCTTGCCAAGCACGAGAACCACATCCGCTTCCTGAAACGCGACATGAACCGCCTTGTTCAGGGCGGGGTCCGCGTAGCCCATCGAATAGGGCTCAAGGTCGGAGACGATGCCGCGCGCCATCGTGATGGTGTAGAAGGGGAGCCGGGAATGCTTCAGAAATTCCGAGAACTCCTGTTCGGCGCCCGCCCACCAGACGCCGCTGCCGGCGATGACGATGGGGCGCGTGGCGTTTGCGATCAACTCGATCGCGCGATCGATTTCCGAATCCGCGGGTACGGCTGCGGGCGCGGCGTAGGGCTCCGGCATCCGGAGAGGCTGCGCAGCCTCGGCGACGAACAGGTCCACCGGGATGGTGAGATGGGCGGTGCCCATGCGCCCGGCCATCGATTCGGCATACGCGCGGCCGAGATGGAACGGGATCTGTCCGGCGGAGGCGGGTTGCGCCGCATACTTCGCCACGGGCGCGGCCATGCCCACCTGATCGATCACCTGGAACAACTGCCGCCCGGCCATGGAGGCCGCCGGCGCGCCACTGACCAGAATCAGCGGACTCGCGGCAAGATGGGCCGTTGCCAGCCCCGTCATCGCATTCGTATGTCCCGGGCCGCCCGTGACGATGGCAAGAGCGGGTTTTCGATGAATGCGCGCCCACGCATCGGCGGCGTGCGCGGCACCGGATTCGTGACGGAAGTCGATCACCCGCACGCCGCGGTCGGCGGCCACACGCAGGACTTCGTTGAGGTGGTCTCCCACCAATGTAAAAAACTCGTTGATTCCCAGACGCTGTGCAGCGTCGACGAACAATTCGGCACCAGTTGGCATATCAGATCATTTGATCGTATGTGCGCCGGAGGAATCCATCGGTCATACCCGCAATATAATCGCAGACAACGCGGTGCACGGAATCCTCGGTGGCCTGCTCGACATAAGGCTCGGGCAGCTTTTCGGGATCTTTCATGAACGCTTCGAACAGGGCGGTAATCATACCGGCCGATGCCTGCCTTTCCCGCAAAACGACATCGGACTGATACACCTTGGTTTGCAGGAAGCTCTTCAGAGCTGTATTCGTGGCCTCCACGGCCGGAGTCAGGCGCGCAATGCGGGAAGAGTGATGCCGGACATCGTCGACGGTCTCTAAGCCGGCCTGCCGCGCGGATTGGCTGGTGCCTTCGATGAGCCCGGAGGCGAGCGTGTCGATCAGCCCGCGGACCACTTCGGAGAAGCGGACCCGCTCCGGCGCGCCCGGGAACTGGAACTCCATGTTGTTCCAGACCTCGGCGAATTCGGGAACGGCCGCGCACACATCGTCGACCGAGAAGAGCCGGGCGGTGTATCCGTCGTCAAGGTCTGCCGTGTTGTAGGCGATCTCGTCGGCGGGATCGATCAACTGCGCCTCCACGGGAGGCTTCCGGCCGGGCAGGTATTCATCCAGCATGGGAAACTGGCCGGCCTTGAAATCGCGGGAGTGCTTTGCCATGCCTTCCCGAACCTCGAAGGTGAGGTTCAACCCCGGGAAGCGGGCGTAGCGCTGTTCGAAGGTCTCGACGATTCGCAGGGCGTGCAGATTGTGATCGAAACGGTCACCGTACTTCCGCATCTGGCGATTCAGCTCCTGCTCTCCCGCGTGGCCGAACGGCGGATGCCCCAGGTCGTGCGCCAGGGCCAGGGCCTCCGTAAAATCCTCGTCCAGATCGAGAACCGCGGCGGCGGTGCGGGCAATCTGCGAGACTTCGATGGTGTGCGTCAGCCGGTTCCGGAAGTGGTCGGAGATGCCGGGAGGGAAGACCTGGGTCTTGTCTTCCAGGCGGCGAAATGCGCGGGCATGGACAATGCGGTCGCGGTCCCGCTGAAACTCGTTGCGATACGGATGGAGAAGTTCGGGGTAGCGGCGGCCCCGAGCCTGGCTGACCGGAAATCGGAGATGGCCGAGTGTCGGTTTCATCTGCCGGGGCGGCTTGCTACTGAGCTGGAATATCGGAGAGAGCCGTCAGTGCCATGCGGCTGACAGCACTGCGCTCCGTGCGCAGCGGTTCGAGCAACTTCCGCGCTTCCGCGGGATTCTTCGGCGCGATTACCTTTGCAAGAGCAATGGTGGCCTGTTCTTTCGATACCAGCATGCTGGGACGGTCTATCAGCGCACGAAGCAGTTTTTCCGCCTCGGCGGTCTTGCCCTGCCCCTGATAAAGCTGCGCCAGCGCGAACTGCGCAAGCGATGAGTAAGGATTGCGGCCCGCATCGGCCACTTCCTGGAAATGCTTGGCAGCGTCCGCTTCCTTGCCCGCTTCGGCAGCGATCACACCCAGGTAATAGCGCGCGATAGTCGCCTCTTCAGAGCCTGAGTGGTCATTGATGATCTGCTGGAACGCCTTTGTGGCTTCCTCGCGGCGTGCTTCGGCGGTAGGGAATGTTTTCACCAATGGATTGCCGCTTGGAGGCCCCACGGCGGAGTTTTGAATATCCAATGCCTGGGTCAAAGCCTGCTGGCGCACAATTTTCTGTTTACCGGAATACCAGTACGCACCCCAACCGACGAGCAATACGGCGAGTGCGATACCGCCGATGAGGATGACCTGGCGGCGGTGCTCGTCCAGATATTCGACAGTACTGCCGACACGCTCCTGAAACCGGTCGCTCTTCAATTCTTTACGGCTGATTCTATCCACAAGAAACCTCTGGGGAACTTCTATCTTATCATTCGCTCGTGGCGGCGCCGGCGCAAAGGACGGGAGCAGCTCAGCGGGTTCTGGCCCCTGTCGCGGCCGGCCTGGGGCCGTTTTCCGGTGCGGCGGGCGCCGGTGTTTCCGGCCGGATCAAACCCAGAACCTTTCTCAATTCCGCATCCACCTGGTCGCGGGTATCCGCGTGATCCTTCAAAAACTGCCGTGCGTTCTCCCTGCCCTGCCCGATCCGCTCACCCTTGTAGCTGTACCAGGAGCCGCTCTTCTCGACGACGTTCTGAGCGACGCCGAGGTCAATCAGATCGCCCTCGCGCGACACTCCCTCGCCGTAAAGAATGTCGAATTCGGCTTCGCGGAACGGCGGCGCGAGCTTGTTCTTGACAATCTTCATCTTCGTCCGGTTGCCCGTAACGGTGTCCCCGTCTTTGATGGCGGCGATGCGGCGAATATCGGCGCGCACGGAGGAGTAGAACTTCAACGCGCGGCCGCCGGTGGTGGTTTCCGGGTTTCCGAACATGACGCCGATCTTTTCCCGAATCTGGTTAATGAAGATCAGCGCGGTATTCGACTTCGAGACAACGCCGGTGAGCTTGCGCATGGCCTGCGACATCAGCCGCGCCTGTACGCCCATGAAGGAATCGCCCATTTCGCCGTCGAGTTCGGCTTTGGGGACGAGCGCAGCCACGGAATCGAGCACCAGAACATCGATGGAACTGGAGGCGATCAGGGCGTTGGTAATCTCGAGCGCCTGCTCCGCGTAGTCCGGCTGTGAAACCAAAAGGTTGTCGACATCCACACCCAACCTGGAGGCATAGCCGGGGTCGAGCGCGTGTTCCACGTCGATGAAGGCGGCCACCCCGCCATTCTTTTGCGCCTGCGCGATCACCTGCAGCGCGATGGTCGTTTTGCCGGAGGATTCCGGGCCGAAAATCTCGCTGATGCGGCCTCGCGGGAAGCCGCCTACACCGAGCGCGGCATCGAGAGAAATGGAGCCGGTCGAAATGGCCGATACGGGAACGATGGCTTCGCGCGACCCGAGCCGAAGAATCGAGCCCTTTCCGAACTGCTTCTCGATTTGGCCCAGAGTCACACCGAGGACGCGGGCGCGTTCCTTCTCATCCATTACGTGTTTTCCTTAGCGGGGAATCGGAAAATCCGATTATACCAGCGGCTCCCAGGGAAGGGTGAAAGCCGCTTGCTTGCTCGCGCGCGGCTCCGTTCCGATTAGAGCTTTGGCGCGTAGTAACCTTTTCTCGCACGGACCAGCAGGCCCTTACGATCTTTCACCTTGACTTCCACCTCATGATATTGGCCGTCGGCGCGCAGAGGCTCCGGCCGGTAGAGCAGGTTGTACTGGTGGCGAAGTTCGTTGGCGATGTTTTCAAACGATTGCGAGAGGTCCTGCACCTTGAACGGAAAAAACGTGAGACCGCCCGTTTCCTCGGCGAAGTACTTCAACACTTTGTCGCCCTGGCTCGGTATGCGGGTGATGTTCGTGGAGATCGTATAGATCACCACGTCCGCTTTCTGCGCCATTTCCAAAGCCTGATCGCGTGTGTAGCGGCTCTGGTTGTCGTCTCCGTCGCTGAGCACCACCATGGCACGGCGGAACTTGTGCCGCGGCTGGTCGAGCATCAGTTTATCCCGGCAGGCGAAAAAGATCGCATCGTAGAGGGCCGTCCCGCCACCGGGCCGCAGGTCGCGGATGGCGTTTTCGAGCTGCCGCTGGTCGTCCGTCAGGTCGGCTACCAGTTCCGCAGCGGTATCGAAGCTGACGACGACCGCTTTGTCCTGTCCGGGGCGAAGCAGACTCTGAATGAATTCCACCGCCGCTTCCTGTTCGAAGCGGAAGCGGTCGCGAATGCTGTTGCTGGTATCGATGAGAATCGCCAGACGCAACGGCAGGTCCGATTCGGCGGTGAACTCCAGGATTTCCTGGCGGTTCTTTCCTTCGAAAACCAGGAAGTCGTCCTTGATGAGGTCCGTTACAAACCGCCCTTTTCGATCGGCCACCGTGAACAGGATGTTCACACGCGTGACGTCCAGGATGATGCGGTTCGGATCGTCGGGCGCCGGCGTTCCCTTTTTCTG
Source organism: Bryobacteraceae bacterium (assembly GCA_035714225.1). Taxonomy (GTDB): domain Bacteria; phylum Acidobacteriota; class Terriglobia; order Bryobacterales; family Bryobacteraceae; genus CAADGY01. The sequence goes on from DASTMK010000135.1 coordinate 27,403, forward strand.
GTCCACCTCACCTGCGACACGCAAGCTTCCGGCGAGCAGAGCAAAGAAACAGACTGCGGCCGTCAGCAGCCGTCTACGGAATTGCATGAAAACCTCTACCGACGATTATATCGGACCGGACCTGTTTTTGAGCCGCTCGATCCAAAGCTTCAACTCCTCCGGAAGCGGCGCCTCCAGCGTAATTTCAGCCCCGGTTGACGGGCTGTGGAACGAGATGCGCTGCGCGTGCAGGAAGAAGCGTTCTGTTGGGGGTTCGCTGCGGGGCGCGCCATAGAGACGGTCTCCGGCGACGGGATGTCCGATGGCGGCCATATGAACGCGAATCTGATGAGTGCGTCCGGTGGCGATGCGCACTTCCAGCAAGGTGAAATCTTCGAACCGCTCCAGGACGCGATACTCGGTGAGCGATTCGCGCCCGCGGCCGGACTTCACGCTCATGCGGATTCGCCGGACAGGGTCGCGGGAAATGGGTTTGTCCACCTTACCCGCGTCAGCCCGCACGTTTCCGTGCACCAGGGCGAGGTAGGTCTTGCGGACTTCGCGGGATGCAAACTGATGGGCCAGGCGGCGGTGTGCGAAATCCGTACGGGCCACCAGAAGAACGCCGCTCGTCTGCCGGTCGAGCCGGTGGACGATGCCGGGTCGCAGGTCCCCGGCGACGGCTGAGAGGTTCTGGAACCGGTGCAGCAACGCGTTCACCAGAGTGCCCGAGTGGCGTCCTGCGCCCGCATGCACCACGACTCCCGCGGGCTTGTTTACGGCGACAAGATCCTGATCTTCGTAGAGGATGTCGAGCGGCAGGTCTTCCGGCTCGGCGTGCAAAGGAGGAAGCGGGCCGGGCTCCACGTCAATCGTCTCGCCGCCGCGCAGCGTGTAAGAGGACTTGCCGGGCCGTCCGTCCACGAGCACCAGACCCTGGCGGATCCACTGCTGTATTCGCGCCCTGCTGTATTGGGGCAGGTGGTCTTTCAGAAAGTGATCGAGGCGCTTACCGCGGCCGGACGTGGTGGATTCGAGGCGCACGTTCAAATCAACGGAGAAATCAAGTGTTTATAATTCAGATGTGATCCGAAGCGCAATTGTACCTGTTGCGGGCTATGGGACGCGGCTGCTGCCTGCCACCAAATCGCAACCGAAGGAAATGCTGCCGGTTGCCCGCAAACCGATCGTGCAGTATGTGGCCGAAGAACTGGCGGCAAACGGGGTCCGGCAGATTCTGTTCATCACGGGGCGCAACAAGAGCTCGATCGAAAACCATTTCGACAGCGACCCGGAGCTGCTGCGTATTCTGAAGGCCGCCAACAAGCGCGACCTGTTACAGGAACTCGGATTCGAGGATCTCGACGTCAAATACCTTTATACGCGGCAACGGCAGCAGATGGGTCTGGGCGACGCGGTGCTGTGCGGTGAAAATTTTGCAGGGGAAGAGCCCTTCGTGGTGGCATTAGGCGACTCCATTTTGGGCTTGCATGCGCAATCGCGCTCGGTGTCGCGGATGGCGGACCTTTTCGAATCGCGCCGCGCCAGTTGCGTGATTGCCGTGGAAGAGGTGCCCATCGAGGAGACGCGGCATTACGGAATCGTGCAGGCGGGCGACGGCGAGGGGGAAGCCGGCGCGTACCGCGTGCTGAACCTGGTGGAGAAACCGCGGCCCGAGGAAGCGCCGAGCAACCTGGCCATCGCAGGGCGCTACATCTTCTCTCCGTTGATCTTCGACATGATCCGGCGGATCGCACCGGATGCGCGCGGCGAAATTCAGTTGACGGACGCGATTCGGATGATGTGCGAGGAAGGAAAGCGGGTGCTGGCGGTGAAACTTCCGCCGGGAGAGAAGCGCTACGACATCGGAAACTTCCCCAGCTACTTTGAAACCTTCGTCGAATTTGCCCTGGCGGACCCGGTGTACGGGGCCGGCTTTCGCGCGTCGCTCGAACGGCTCCTGGAAGACAAAGCGCGACAGGCACTCAAGTGACCACCCGCGCGGTCTTCGCGCTCATCGCCGTGGTGCTGGTTGTCTCACGGCTATGTCATTCGCAAGTGCTGTGGGCGGAGGAAGGCCTGCCGCTGGCGGCGGCCCTCCAGATGATATCCGGCAAGTTTCTGTACAGCGAAATCTGGTTCGACAAGCCCCCGCTGACAACTGCCATCTACGTCCTGTGGGGAGCGCACACGGGATGGCTGCTCCGACTGGCGGGCGCGCTCTACGCGCTTCTGGCTTGCGTGCTGGCGTATCTCATCGCACGCGATCTGTGGAGCGCCCGTGAAGGCAGAATCGCCGCCGCGCTCCTGGCCTTCTTTTTGACTTTCGGCATACAATCCGCGGTCATTCCGCTGGCGGCGGACCTGCTGATGCTGGTGCCGCATCTTGCGGCGGTATGGTTCGCCTGGCAGCGGCGCGCGCTCTGGAGCGGGCTCGCGGCCGGCGTGGCGCTTCTGACAAATGCGAAGGCCGCCTTCGTTATTCTGTTCTGCGGCGTCCTGCTTTACCGCTACCTGGTGCGATTCAGCCTGGGGGTTTTTATACCGAATGCCGCCGTCCTTCTGTGGCTTCAGCAGGCTGGCGCATTGGACGATTACATCCTGCAAGTATGGGAACTGGGGCGGCTCTATTCAGCCCATACGTTCGTGACGGAACCGTGGAAGGAAGGCGCCATCCGAACGCTGAACTGGGCGGGGTTCCATGCCGCTCTCATCCTGCCCGCCGCCTGGTTCTGGAGGAAGGAAGCCGGATCGCAGCGCGCGCTTTTCGCCCTGTGGGCGGCTCTGTCGCTGGCTGGCGTGTTCACGGGCTGGCGGTTCTTCCCGCGCTACTATTTTCAGCTTCTACCTGTATTCACCCTGGCCGCGGCACGCGGTACCGCCGGGATGGGACGGATGCGCTGGCTTGCCGTTCTGGCGCTGGCGATTCCTTTCTTCCGTTTCGCGCCCAGCTACGTTTCGCTTGGTGCATCGGCGCTGGCCGGGCAGCCTAGCGGGTGGCGCGACGTGGCGCTGGACCGGGACAGCCAGGACGCCTCGCGGATTCTTATGCGAGAGACCGCCTCCGGCGATACGTTATTCGTGTGGGGTTTCCGGCCCGCGATCTATGCCTACACGAGAATGCCGGCCGCTTCCCGCTTTCTCGAATCCCAGCCCCTGACCGGCGTTCTGGCCGACCGCCACCTGAGGCGGACGGATGCGTTGAGCGCGGGCTGGATTCAGACGAACAGAAAGGAACTGACAGAAAGCCGGCCGGCCTTTATCGTCGACGGTCTGGGGCTCTACAATCCCGGCCTGGGTATCACACGGTTTCGAGATCTGGATCTATGGTTGTCCAACTATGAAATTGCAGGCAAGACAAGGGGGACCATCATTTACCGGAGGAAGCCGGCTTCCAAATAGGCGGGGTCCTCCGTCCCCGCCTATTCCAGCAACGAGCACCTGAAGCGCAATAATTACTGCTGCTGAGCAGGCGGCTTCGTGCGGGATTCCATATTTACGCCTTCCCCTTTTAGATCAAGGGCGTAGACCTTTACATCTACTCGCCTGTTCTCCTGACGTTCGGCCCGCGTCTTACCCGGGGTGGGCGCTTCACCAACACCAAGCACGGAGATCCGCCGTAACGGGACGTTATGCTCCGTTGCCAGATACCGGACTACCGCGGAGGCACGTTTCTGGCTCAACTCGAGGTTATAGTTTGATGAGCCGGTGTGGTCCGTGTAGCCCTGTATTTCTACAACAAAATTCTGCATGTTGCCAAAGCTGCCCGCGATAGAATCCAAGTCGGCCTTCGCCTCCTTGGTGAGGACGCTCCGGTCGAACCCGAAATAAACCTTATCCTCGGTAACCAGCCGGTAATTATCCAGGTTTCCGAAGGTTCTATCGACGTTCTGTTGTACCTCTCCGAGCCGGGTCTGGGTCTGCTCCGCCAGTCCATAGGCGCCATCCGCGCGCTGACGGGCCTGACCGGCCGCGTCGCCTGCCTGTGCTGCCGCCTGTCCGGCCGCGGACGCTTTCTTCTCCGCATCCATCGCGCGCTCATCCGCGCGGGACACCTCGTTTCCCAACTCGCCCAACCTCGCTTGTTGATCCTGGTTCTGCTTCTCAACTTCGCCGACACGCTGTTCTACAGGCGCCACCACTTTCGCGACATGCTTTTTTGTGGCGCAACCCGTCCCCGTCACTCCCAAAAGAAGGAGAGCCCCCAGGGAAACACCAAAGAGCTTTGGACTAGCCATATGTTTCTCCTCGTCGAACCTCGAATGCACTTCAACTGCCAGCCCACATGCAAGCTGTTTTGAGGTACTTAGACCCACTACAACGCCGCTGTTGGGCAAGAATTACCCATAGTACGTGTAACTTTGGTACTTGGGTCATGAGAGTACTAGATCATAGTAGGGGAGGCGAGGGGCGGCGTCAATGGCAAGCTGCTTCAAAACGCTGGATTGAGCTGGTTTGACCTGAGGTGCCGGTCCGCGGTATCTTGAACAGAGAACGTCAAACGTTTGGTATTTCCTGAATGGCCAATCATATTTCTGCCCTGAAGCGAATGCGCGTGGAGCGCCGGAGAACGAAGATCAATCGGGCTCGTAAGACCCGTTTGCGCCACCAGGTTCGCGCAATGCGGCGCCTCCTGAACGATAAGAACGGAGAGGGAGCGCAAGCTGCGCTGCCCGCCACTTATTCGATTGTCGACCGCGCCGCGAAATGGGGCGTCATCAAAAAGAACACGGCTGCGCGTTACAAGGCGCGTCTGACCGGGCGGTTGAAAGCTGTATTGGCCGCCAGCGCTCAGTAGCTCAGCCGGCAAGCTCCAGAACGAATCTCTCCATTACGATCCGGTCGTCCGGGTTGGCATCTCTCAACGCCTTATCCGTCTCATAGATGCGACGGATCAGCGTCTCGAGTCTCTCTTTCGAAAAAGCAGCAGCCGTCTGTGCCACCTGTTCGGCACGCGACCGCCACATCTGCACCCCCTGACGGGAGAAGTGCCCCTGAATCTGCGACGCCGAATTGAGACGCACTTCTTTGGCCACCAGCGCCAGGCGGAACTGGGTTGCGAGGAAGGTCAACACCAGCGGAAGATACTCCCCTTCGCGAACCAGGAAATCGAGCAGAGTCAACGATTGCTCGCGGTCTCCCCGGCCGAGTGATGCTACCAGGGCAAAGATGTTGGCTGCCCGGGCATCCGGAACCATCAGAAAAATATCTTCGCGGTTCACCGGCCTCGTGCCGCCCGTATGAAGGCGGAGTTTCTCGATCTCGACGGCAATTCTCGCTACGTCGGCGTCCAATGTTTCCACCAACAGCGCAAGTTCAGGGGAGGCGATTTTAAGATCGGCCTGCCGCGCCAGAGATTCGGCGGTCTGCCGTGCCGAGTCCAGGGAGAAACGTTCGAACTCAACATGATTTGGGACTGCGGCGTAGAATTTGCGGACGCGGTCAAGCATCGACTTCTCCTCACTCCCGGATCCGGACCGCGCGGCATCAAAGACGAGAACGGTATCGCCGGAAGGCGACTGCATGTAGGTTTCGAGAAGCGCCTTGGGACCGGTTTTCGAAGGTGAGCGTTCGGAGCCGTCCTCCTCCGCCGACGCGCGGGTGCGCGGGAGAGCGACTTCAGCGCTCGCCACCCAGATCACGCGGCGGGTGGCAAACAGAGACAAGGATCGGGCGTCGTCGAGGACCTCGGCCAGGGATACCTCATCGAGATCGTGGCGGACAAAGCCATTCTCTTCGCCGGGCCCGAGCATGGCGGCCAGCAGCGCCTGCCGGCAGGCCGTCCGCTGGTAATGCTCCGGCCCGACGAATAAGTAGGCGGGAGCGGGATGGGAGCGCTGAACATGAGAAATGAACTGCTGGGGAGTCATACGCTAAAAGCTTGTCAGAATGGCGCTCACAATTCCGCGTGCGACATCGCGGCTCAGGCGCTCGCCAGCGGTATCGCTTTCTTCAAAATACGAGAGTTCCGACACACTGATTTCGTAACGCTCGCGAACGACCAGACCCGGCCGCGCAAACAGGATTTTGCCGGTGGTACGTTCCCGCAGCGATATATGAAGTGTGACGATAATCTGGACTCCGCTGGCGCGGCCCGTTATAGGATCGAACACTTCGGGATACGACGCATAGTTCGTGACGGCGCCGTCCATGATCACGTCGGCGGTATCCGGGTCCGAAGACACGTTATATTTCGTTCGTGTGATGAACTCACGGGTGAGCGCCGAAGCGATGCGATCCGCCAGTTTGGGTCTCGAGGTCAGGTTCTGAAAGGCCGGAATCGCGATCACGCGAGTGGTTGGCGGCAGGACCTCCGACCGGCCGGTGATACGGTAGCCGCAACCGGCCGAAGCAAGAAGGACGGCCGCCAGAGCAGCCGCATTCTTCACCGGGAGCCTCCGCCGCGAGCCAGCAGGTCCCTGGCAACCATGACGGCGTTTTCGGCGGAGATCCGCAGGTTGTCGGCAACGACCCAGAACCAGCAGGCGCGGGGATTGTTCCGGTCCGCTTCTATCGCGCCCAGAGTGATTCCACTCTGGCCGGCCGCGCCGACGTTCGAAGGTGGCTCGAGGCCGTCGTCGCGAACCTCTACGCGCGGGGACGCGAGGGCGTCGCGAAAACGTGCAATGGAGGGGGGCGTGGCAAACTCTACCCATGCCGAGATGCTATAGCCGTGGAACACGGGCGCCTGTACCAACCGGAGCGATGGCAAAGGCGCATGTGAGGCGATGCCGAGGAGTGTCGCCAGGTGCCGGTCGATACGGACTTCTACATCCTGGAGCTTCTCGGCAGCCTCCGTTCCATAGCGCGGCAGCATGTTGAACCCAAGCTGCGCGTCGAATACCTCCTTCGGCATCGGCTTGAACGAGAAGAGGTTCACGGTCTGCTGATGAAGCTCATCGAGACCGCGGCGTCCGCGCTCGCTGGCGGGCTCAAAGATCTGAATGACAGACCGCGCGACGGGCTCAATACCGTGCAGGCGATCGAGAAACAAAGCGATGGTGATGGCGGCCGGATGCGCAATCACGTGGATGGCCGTTGCGGCCACATCGTACCCACCGGGCTCGATCATGGGCGCCCGCAGTCTGGCTTCCGGGCGGTCTTCGAGCGCGAAGCTCAAGTCCACCAGCACGGGCGTGCGTCCGGTATCCGAAAGCAGATCCAGAACTTTCCAGGTGGCCGTGCCGGGGCCGGCCATGAACGCCAGTCCGGCATCCATCAGGTGCTCGCGCTCCAGAGGTGCGATGAACGCCGCCTCCTTCGCATCCTGTGTGAGGATGCCGCCCGTTTCTTCGGCTCCGATCAGCGTGACCGTCTGGTTGGCCCACTTATCCGAAAGCACCTCGCGTAATTCCCTTCCGAGAAGCGATTCGCTGCCGACGATGGCGACGGATTTAGACATCAGCGGACTCCATTCCGTGCGCTGGCACGTGGCCTTTCCGCAAGCGCCGCAGGACGCCGCCAATCCAGACGACAATGCCGCTGGCGACATAAATGGCCGCCATGGTGACCAGCACCGGCTTTGAGAAGTTCCAGATCATGTAAATCGTCGCTCCAAGCAATACGATACTGAGCGGCGATCTCGGGCGCATCAGGTTGAGGTCCTTGAAGCTGCGGTAACGCCATGTACTGACCATAAGAAACGAGAGCAACGCCAGCAGGCAGATCCACGCGATACCGAGAGGCCACGACGTAATGGGAACGCCGCTCGAAGCGTACACCACCGCGCCGACCATGGCAGCGGCGGAAGGAATAGGCAGTCCCACGAAGTATTTCCTGTCCGGCCTGCCCGGGTTTCGGGGCACGGGATTGGTCTGTACATTGAAGCGGGCGAGCCGCACCGAACCGCAAAGCAGGAAGAGAAACGAAAAGAAGTACGCGAGGTTGAAAAGATTGTTGCGAATGAACCCGTCCTGCGGCAGGTCGATATATTGGAACCCCCAGGTGAACGCCAGCACGGCCGGCGCGATTCCGAAGGTGATCACATCGGCGAGAGAGTCCATTTCGCGGCCGAAATCGCTGACCGTGTTCGTCATCCGGGCGATGCGGCCATCGAGGCCATCGAGCGCGAAGGCGACACCGATGGCGAGGGCCGCCACCTCGAAGTGGCGGTTTTCACCCCAGGGGAGCAAGGAACCTTCAAACGATCTCAGTATGGACAGAAATCCCAGGAAAATATTGCCGGCGGTGAACAACGTCGGAAGCGCGTACGCGGCCCGTCTGGGCTGGCGCCCGCCCGGTCCCGAAACCTGCAACCGGTCCTGCAATGGGAACCTCACCGCGCGGAATCTCTGCGGCGTGCGATGATGCTCGATCCCGCCTGCACACGATCCCCTTCACGCACCGCGATCTCCCATTCGGAACCGAAGATCACGTCGGTGCGAGACCCGAACTTGATCATGCCGACACGCTCTCCCTTCGCCACTTTGTCGCCGGGCTTCTTGTTGAAGACAATCCGCCGCGCGATCAATCCGGCGATCTGCTTGAACACCACGGTAGAACCGCCGCCCTCGACGGTCACCGTATTCATTTCGTTTTCAGACGATGCAATCTCTTTGCTCGCCACAGCGAACCGGCCCTGCTGGTATTTCACTTGGGTGATGGCGCCCGCGATGGGTGCGCGATTGACATGAACATCGAAGACATTCAGAAAGATACTGATCCGGTATGCGCCTGCTCCCTGCGCGAGCACGGCCACCACTTTACCGTCGGCGGGAGATACGGCTACATCGCCTTCGGGAATTTGCCGGTCCGGGTCGCGGAAGAAGTAAAGGCAAAACACAGCGAGGACGTAGAATGGCAACCCATACAAAGGCCGGCCGATCCAGGAAACAATCAGCCCGCCCGCTGTAAGCCCGATCGCATAGTAGATCCCGTCGGCGACTATCATTCGTCCTAATCAATTGTCGCAGCAGGGGGAGGGTTCAGCAATCACAGCACAGAGAGAAGCGCCGCGATCATTGCCGTTCTATCCGCAATGCGGTCGGTGAGGATGCTTTCGTTCAAAGCATGTGCCCCTTCCCCAACGCCTCCGAGGCCATCGAGCGTGGGAATGCCGAGCGCTGCGGTGAAATTTCCGTCCGAGCCGCCGCCGGTGCTGGATTCGGCGATATCCAGGCCCACGGTCCGCCCAAGGTCCCGGGCGTGGCGGAACAGTTCGAGGCCGGCACGCGAGCGCTCCATGGGCGGGCGGTTTACTCCCCCTTCGACGGTCAGGCGGCACCGTTTGTCGATGGGTCGCAACGACCGGAATTTGCGTTCGAGGCCGGCCCCGTCCTTCTGGCGGACGAACCGGAAATCGACATCGGCAGAGGCTTCATCGGCCACCACGTTGCTTCGCGACCCGCCGACGACGACCCCCGGATTCACCGTGATGCCGCGATCGAGATCGGTGAACCCGGCGATGACGGCGATCTGGCGGGCGAGCTCGACAATCGCGCTGGCGCCCGCCGCAAAATCGACGCCGGCGTGAGATGCCCGGCCGGCAACGCTTACCTTAAACCCTCCGATGCCTTTCCGTGCGGTCTTCAGCTTACCTTCGAGTCCGGTGCCCGGTTCCAGAACCAGCACGGCGGCGCTGCGCCGCGCCTCCCGCTCCGTGAGAGGCCGCGAGCTGTCGCTGCCAACCTCTTCGTCGGCATTGAGCAGCAGCACGACGCGCCGGGAAACAGGGATATCGAGCTCCCGCAGCGCGCGCGCCGCCTGGATGGCGAACGCAATGCCCGATTTCATGTCGAGCACACCCGGACCCCACAGACGCCCGTCACGCTCCCGGAAAGGCATCCGGGCGAGAGTGCCCAGGGGCCATACCGTGTCGGAGTGGCCGAGCAACAGAAGCTGCTTTGTCTTGCGGCGTCCCGGAAGGCGAAATTCGATGCG
>DASTMK010000136.1:0-9947 GCA_035714225.1 Bryobacteraceae bacterium
CCAGGGCGTTGGCGACCGATTGCTGGCGGCTATCGCCTCCCTCAACCAGGCGCACTGTTTTGGGAGAGGATTCGGCATGGAGCAGTTCTCTTGCCCAGCTCATATCCTCCGCGCGCAGCGAAACGAAAATGTCCGTAACACTGGGAGCAGCGAAAAACTTGCGAACAGTATGCACGAGGATGGGAGACCCTTCGAGAAGCATGAACTGCTTGCGGCTGGTACCCGCCTTCTCGGGAGCACTTCGTCCCATCCGCGTGCCTAGGCCCGCGGCGGGCAAGATCACAGCGACTTTCATGGCTGCGGCCATTGAAAGACGATTGTAGCTGTTTTGAGGACAGTAAGAACAGCCAACTCAGCTTTTCTTGGCTCCGCCCTTCTTGGCTGCCGGCTTCTTTGCAGCGCTCTTCTTCGTCGTAGCTTTCTTCGACGCTGTTGTCTTGGTGGCCTTAGCGCCTTTCTTCGACGCAGGCATTGACTTCTTTGCAGTGGACTTCTTTACAGCAACTTTCTTAACAGCAGCCTTCTTCACACCGGACTTCTTTGCAGCAGTCTTTTTCACGGCTTTCTTTGTAGCCATCAAGTCCTCCTTCCGAAAGTATAACCGCGACTACATCTTTATGTCTCCATTTTTTATCGAAATTGTTTTATACATCACGAGTTGACCGCAAAAACATTTACCGCTTCGTGCGTTTCAAGGTGGTAGTACTCCTTCCGAAGTGGATCGTAAGCCGGCGGAAAGCCTCTCGCGTTTCGTTCTTCGCGGTGCGATAACATACATGTGCTGGTTGGAAAGATCCGATGAACACTGACAGAGACGAGCGCATTTGCCGGGCGCTGGACGGATTCGAAATCGAGATTCCTTCCTGGGGTTTTGCGAACACGGGTACGCGATTCGGCAAGTTCCTTCAGCGCGCGGCCGCGGCCACAACGGAAGAGAAGTTCGCCGACGCCGGGCAGGTACATGCTTTCACGGGTTGCTGTCCTTCGGTTGCGGTGCATGTTCTCTGGGATCTGCCGAAGGGTAAAGATAGTGCGAGCGAGGCCCTCGCAACAGCACAACGGTACGGAGTGCGGATAGGGTCGATCAATCCGAACGTCTTTCAGGATCAGCAGTACAAACTAGGATCGTTGGGTAACCCCGACGCAGCGGTGCGCCGGCAGGCGCTTTCGCACCTCCTCGATTGTGTTGAGATCGCCGGTGTTACCGGCAGCCGCGATATATCCCTTTGGTTTGCTGATGGGTCAAATTATCCGGGGACCGCGAACATCCGGCGGCGCAAGAAATGGTTCGAAGAAGGATTGCGTGCGGCGCACGGGGCGCTAGCGGACCATCAGCGTCTGTTAGTTGAGTACAAGCCGTTCGAGCCGGCTTTTTACCACACCGACATCGCGGATTGGTGCATGGCGCTGCTGCTGGCGCGCGTGGCCGGTCCACAAGCGCGCGTGCTCGTTGATACCGGTCATCACTATCAGGCTCAGAACATCGAGCAGATCGTGGCTTGGCTGCTCGCCGAAGACATGCTTGGCGGATTCCATTTCAACGACCGCCGTTATGCGGATGACGATCTGACTCTTGGTTCCATCGATCCCTACCAGATCTTCCGTATCTTTCATGAGATCTTTCTGTTCACGTGGGAGACCGGAACTACACCCGCCATTGCGTACATGATCGATCAAAGCCACAACTTGAAGCCGAAGATCGAAGAGATGATTCAGACCGCGGTTACGGCCCAGGAGCTATATGCGAAGGCATCCTTGGTGGATTGGGGAAGCCTTTCGCGGTTTCAGGACCGTGGCGCGCTGGTAGATGCCGAGGAGTGTTTGAAAGCAGCCTTTGCCGAGGATGTGCGGCCCGCTATCCGGGAATGGCGCAAGCTGAAGGGACTACCTGAAGACCCGCTCGCGGCCTTTCGCGCCAGTGGATACCTGGAGCGTGCCGCAAATGAGCGCGGCGAACGTAACCAGGCGGCGCTATCGAGCTACGCGTAAGTCTCTCGGCCGCACTAATCGCTCCGCAACGTCTCCGCGGGGTCGATACTCGCTGCTCGCATGGCCGGAGGCAGCGCCGCCAGCAGAGCCACGCCGGTTAACGCGATCACGGGCATAACAACCATCCCGATATCGGTAGCCTTGACCTCGAACAAAAATGCTTCGAGGAAACGGGCGCCCAATAGGCTTCCCGCTACGCCTGCCGCCGAGCCGAGGCAAATCATCACCGCGATATTGGCCGTCACCCCTTTCACTACATGAGGGACGCGAGCGCCGAGCGCCATTCGTATACCGATCTCGCGCCGCTGGCGGGTTACAGAATAGTTGAGGACGCCATAAAGTCCAACAGCCGCCAGCGCAAGCGCGACGATGGCGAAGAACAAGGACAGCGTCGCAAGCAGCCGTTCGCGAACCAGGTGCCAGACCACGGAATCGTTCTGAGTCTGAATGGTGTAGATGCGGAGATCGGGCCGGACACGGGAAATTTCGCGGCGCAGAACGGGTGCGAGCGCTTGCTCATCCCCGGCCGTGCGCACCAGGAAAAAGGTGTGGGTTCGCGGCCCCATCGGCAGGTAGACCGTGGGATGGATCGGTTCCCGCAGGTTGGCATAAGCTGCATCGCGCACACAGCCGACGATTTCCATCGGTGCGGAAAGGTCCTTGCTTTGAAAGACGTCGATGGACCGGCCCACGGGGTTCGCACCGTTATAGAAAACCCGGGCGAAAGTCTCATTCACAATTCCGGCTCCAGGCAGAGGCTGCGCAGGGGCTTTCAGACGTGGTGGAAGGTCGCCGGCCCGGAAGTCCCGTCCATCGATCAGCCCGATTCCCATCGTTTCAAAGAAGCCTCCCGATACTTCGAGGAAGTAAGGCTGGCGAAGCTCGATGGCGCGGCCGGGAAGCCGTACGAAACCGGTCCAGCGATTGGCCGACAGCAGCGGCCAGGCGGACAGCGATACGGATCGCACTCCAGGCGTTTGGCGAAGGTGATCCGCAACCTGAATCCAGGTTTGCACCGGCTGTTCCCTGGTGGCCGAAGCGTCTATAAGCAGCAAACGCCCGGGCGAGAATCCGAGGGGGCGGTTCGTCAGGCGCTGGAAGGTGCTGACGAAGAGTCCCGCGACGAACAACACCAGGATGCAGAATGCAATCTGAGCGGACAGCAGGGCGTTCATCAGGCGGCGGCGCGAATGTGGATCGCCGGTCCCTTTCAGCGCAGAGATCGGGCGCACCGCGGCGGCCCGGAGCGCCGGTGCGAGTCCGAAGAGCAGAGTAACCAGTAACGCAAGTGCGGCACCGAATGCAAGTTCACGCCAGCCCGTATTGAGAACCAGCCGGACGGGATCGCCGGGTACACGCAGCATGGACGTAACCAGTGGCGCGGCCCACGACGCAAACATGGCGCCAAGGATCGATCCGGCGATGGCCAGCAGCGCACTCTCCACCAGCACCAGTTGAACCAGGCGCCACCGGCCCGCACCGATCGAGACTCGGAGTGCTATCTCGCGTGCGCGAGCCGCAGTCCGGGCCGTCATCAGATTGGCGACGTTGACACAGGCGACAAGAAGAACCAGGGCCACCAGGGTGCTCAGGATCAGCAAAGGGCGCCGGTATTGGTGCTGAAGGCGGCCGGTGCCGACGCCTGCGGGCAGGAGAGAGAGTTTCTCACTGAGAAACGCATCAATCACCTGCCTGGGAGTGCCGGAGTGGAAGCTCTCGAGGCGCTCCCGGCGTTCATGGATCAACGCCGCTTGCAAGGGCTGTAGAACCTGCTCGGGTGAGATGCCCGGCTTGGGACGAACCCAGAAGCGAAACCACAACCAGCCAGAATGGTTGATTGCTTCGGCGTTCATCATAGCGGGGATGAAAACATCGGCCACCTCACCGGGCTCGGTTCCGATAAAACCCTTTGGCCCGACACCAACAATTTCAAAGTGGCGATCCTCCATGCGGAACGTCTTTCCGATGACACCGGGATCGCGGGCGAAACGGCTTGTCCAACAGTCGTAGCTAAGGACGGCGACCGGATGGGCGCCGGGTGTCAAATCGTCATCGGGGGTGAGTAAGCGGCCAAGAGCCGGCTGGAGTCCGAAGACTGTGAAGAGATTGCCGGAGACATATTGGCGGTAAAGCTTTTCCGGCTCATCGGCAGCTCCGATGACGGTGTCGCGCCGGTTAATGATGCCGACGAGCATCGCGTCTGCGCGATCGGCAATGATTTCGCGATACCGGCGAAAAGTCGGGTAGTCGAACTGATCGCGATAGTCGGAGCCGCTTTCCCGGCCGGCAACCTTTGTGGCGAGAAAGAAGAGGCGCTCCGGTTCCGCTACCGGCAAGGTTCGCAGCAGGACGGCGTCAACCAGGCGGAATGCGGCGGTAGCGGCGCCAATTGCCAGCGCGAGCGAGAGGATGGAAGCGGCACTGGCGGCCGGGTGCTTGCGTAACTGCCGCCATCCGAAAACGATGTCGGATGCCAGCGCATCGATCCGCGGCAGGATTCGTTGATCGCGGTATGCATCCTTTAGTGCTTCGACGGAGCCGAATTTCAGCCTGGCCTGGCGGTGTGCCTCGGCCGGGGACAATCCGGCGCGGATCTTTTCCTCTGTCAGCAGCGCGAGATGCTCCTCGAACTCCTCTTTCAGCCGTCGCTCGTATTGCTGCCGGGTGAACAGTGCATGGAGCCGTGAAAGAAATCTTCTGAGCGCCCTCATCGCAGGTCCTCCGCTTTCACCGTGAAGAAGCGGCGGATGATAGCGGCAGTCTGCTCCCATTGATGGGTCTCGCTTTGGAGCTGCTTGCGTCCGGCGCGCGTCAGACGATAGAAGCGGGCTTTGCGGTTGTTCTCCGAAACGCCCCATTCCGAGGAGATCGCGCCTTCCTGCTCGAGCTTCAGCAGCACAGGATACAGCGTTCCCTGGTTGACGACGAGCAGGTCTCCGCTGATCTGCTCGATGCGCCGTGCGATGCCGTAGCCATGGAGCGGTCCCAGCATCTCCAGGGTCTTAAGAACCATGAGCGCCAGTGTGCCCTGTTGTACTTCGCTCTTGTCCTTCATGTCCGCCCCCCTCCATTGGGTACCCAACAGGAATCATATCGCATTTCTTTTGGGAAACCAACAGGAGGGAGGACGGGCGCGCAGCCCGGTTTGAATCAGGTTACCGGGCCGCGCGCGTGAGCAAGCTTATAACGGATTCCCGTCCGCGTCGATATACTTCACGTCGGCCAGGTTCAGTTCTTTCAATCCGGCCTCGATTTTCGAACGATCGCCCACGACGATCCACACGACTTTATCCGGACGTAGCAACTTTTCCGCCGCCGTCGAGATGTCCTGCGTCGTCAGTGCGCGTACTTTTCCCGTATAGGTTTCGTAGTAGTCGTCCGGAAGTCCGTATTTCACCAGGTCCACAATGGAATTCGCGACGGCGTTCATGGTTTCACGCGAGCCGGGCAGGCGCAGCGTCTGATTATCCTGCGCCATCGCAAGTTCGTCCTTCGACGCGGGACGATCCTTTACAACGCCTTGAAGCTCTTTCACAATCTCGGCCACGGATTCCTTGGTTTTGTCGGTCTGCACCGGTGCGTACGTGATGAACGGGCGCTGGCCTCGTGCGTTCCACAGCACCGTACCGGCGCCGTAGGACCAGTGTTTGTCCTCGCGAAGATTCATGTTCATACGCGAAATGAACGCCCCGCCAAGAATCGTATTCAGCGTCTCCATGGCGATCTCGTCGGGGTTCGATTTCGGTGGTGCGATATGTCCGGCGAGGATCATCGACTGAATTGAGCCCGGTTTGTCGACGATGTAAACGCTGGCGGACTTCTGGTGCTCGACCGGCGCGATGTTCTTCTTCGGAATATCTCCGCGCTGCCAGCTTGCAAAGATCCGCTCGAGCTTGGGAGTGATTTCGGCCAGCGTCGTATCCCCGACCACAACCAGCGTGCTGTGATTCGGCTTGAACCAGGTCTGGTGGAATTTCACGAGATCGGCGCGCGTGATCTTCGCCGCGGTTTCTTCGGTTCCCGACCCGGTCAGCGGCGTTCCATAGGCGTGCGCTTTCCCGTACAGAAGCGCCGGGAAGACTCGCAGCGCCATCGTGATAGGCTGCACCTTCTCGCGCTGTATGGCCGCGATCTGTTGCTTCTGCTCCCGCTTGAAGTCCTGTTCGGGAAACACGGGGTTCAGAATGACATCCGCGTAGATGTCGAGCGACTTGTCCAGGTTCGCCTTCAACGCCGACAACGATACATGCGACATATCCAGGTCCGAATACGCTCCGAGTTGCGCTCCCAGATCTTCCAGTTCTTCGCTGATGCGAATGGAATCCCGGGTCTTGGTGCCTTCGTCGAGCATCGTCATGGTGAGCCGGGCTACTCCGGGCGTGGCAAACTGATCGGCCGCATAGCCGGCATCCACCAGCAACTGGAAGTTGACGATAGGGATCTCATGCCTTTCCGCGAGGATCACTTTCATGCCATTGCTCAGCGTAGTTCGCTGTAACTTCGGCAGCCGCAGTTCGGGCGGCGCACCGGGTTCGGGAACCTTCGAGCGGTCCACATCGCTTTTGGAAAGGGCTTTATAGTTGGCAAACGGCTGCACTTCCAGAACGAAAACTCCGTCCGAGAGCCACTCGTCCGCAACTCTGCGGATGTCGGCAACCGTCGCCTGCTGGCGGTTCTTCAGGGTGGACCGATAAACCCCCGGATCTCCCGCGAAGACTTGCCCGTTGGCCAGAACGTCGGATTTACCGCCGAATCCGCCGATGCGCTCAACGCCCCGGAGGAAGCCCGCGACATACCGCGTCTTGGCGCGCTGCAATTCCTCGTCGGTCGGCCCGGCTTCAAGGAAATTCCGCAACTCCTCGTCTACGGCTTTCTCGACCTTGGCCAGGTCCTCGCCCGGGCGCGCCGTCACCTGAATGATGAACTGTCCGCCAAGCTCGCGCGCATAAGCGAATGCGGTGGCATCCGTGGCGATTTGATCCGTGTATACCAGCCTCTTGTACAGACGTGATGTCTTGCCTTGCCCCAGAATGGCGGCGCCCAGATTAAGCAGGTCCGAATCGAGCGAATAGGCCTGGGGCGTATTCCACACTTTGTAGAGGCGCGCCTGCGGCACGCGGTCCTGGAGAATGGCGCGGTGGCTTCCCTCGCGACGCGCAACCCACGATTCGTGTTTGGGAATAGGAGGTCCGGGCGGGATCGCGCCAAAATACCTCTGCGCCTTCTCCTTCGCGGTCTTGAGGTCGATATCGCCGGCAAGAACGATGACCGCGTTCGACGGCCCGTAGTAGGTCCTGAACCATTCCTTCACGTCGTCCAGGCTGGCCGCGTTCAGGTCCTCCATGGAACCGATGACCGTCCACGAGTAAGGATGGCCGGCCGGGTACGTGTTCTCGGTAATCATGTTGTACACGAGACCATACGGCTGGTTTTCGCCCTGCCTCTTCTCGTTCTGCACCACCCCGCGCTGTTCATCGAGCTTGGCCTGGGTGACGGCGCCGAGCAGATGTCCCATGCGGTCGGATTCCATCCACAGCACCGTGTCGAGCGCCGACGTAGGTACGTTCTGGAAATAGTTGGTGCGGTCGTTGTTTGTCGTCCCGTTCAGGTCGGTTGCTCCGAGTTTCTCCAGCACCTTGAAATAATCCTGGTTGAAGTTCTCCGTACCGTTGAACATCAGGTGTTCGAACAGGTGTGCAAATCCGGTCTTCCCGGTCTTTTCGTTCTTGGAACCGACGTGATACCAGACGTTCACCGCGACAATCGGCGCTTTGCGATCCTCATGAACGAGAACGGTCAGGCCATTGTCCAGAATGAACTTCTCGTAAGGGATATCGATCTTCGCTTCCTGCGCGTTTGCAGGAACGGACACCAGATACAGGGCAGCCAGGACGGCGGAAAGGTGTTTCACGATTGCCTCCATTTGGGACGCGGTTCACCGCTACCCACCATGCCGTTAAGGTAGCACCTGCGTAAGGCTTCCGCAGGACGGCTCCGGAGCCGATAGAATCGAGGAATGTCACTGGTTGTTGTAGGCTCGGTTGCCTACGATGGAATTGAAACCCTGCATGGCCGCCGCGACCGGATTCTGGGCGGGGCCTGCACTTACATCTCGCTCGCCGCCAGCTATTTCACCAAACCCAGCGTAGTGGCCGTGGTGGGTGAGGATTTCGAACAGGACGACTACGACTTCCTGGCCGGGCACGGTATCGATCTCGGCGGTCTCGATCGCGTCCCTGGAAAGACCTTCTACTGGTCCGGAGTTTATTCCGCCGACATGAACGACCGCACTACCTTGCGGACCGACTTGAACGTGTTTGCAGATTTCGCGCCCAAGTTGCCGGACCGTTATAAACAGTCCCCGTACTTGCTGTTGGGCAATATTCAGCCGTCTTTGCAGCGGTCCGTGCGGGCACAGATGAACGGACTTCGTCTGGTGGGCGGCGACACGATGAACTACTGGATTAACGATTACCGCCAGGAGTTGCTCGACACTATTCGTGAATGGGATTTTCTGCTCATCAACGATAGTGAAGCCCGGCTGCTCTCCGGTGAAAGCAACCTGCGCCGCGCCGCTTGTAAGATCCTCGAGATGGGTCCGCACACGCTTGTGATCAAGCGCGGTGAATATGGCGCGATGCTGTTTCGCCGGGACAAGTACTTCATTGTTCCGGGCTACCTGTTGGAGGACGTATTCGACCCCACCGGAGCGGGCGATTGTTTCGCCGGCGGATTCTCCGGATACCTTGCCCAGCAAGGCCTGGATATTCACAAGTGCGATATTGAACCCCAGGAACTGCATCGCGCAGTGATCTATGGTTCCGTCATGGGAAGTTTCTGTTGCGAGATGTTCGGCGTGGAGCGCTTCCGCACCCTGACGCGCCAGGAGATCGATGCTCGTTACCAGGAATTCAAAAGATTCACGGAATTTTAGAGCCACCGCCCGGCGCCGCGGTGAATCCGCGAGTCTCTCCACCGGGCCGCTGGTAGCGATGGCTGTAGCTCTTGCCGCCATCAGCGCAGCGGCGGTGTGGTGGTTTTACTCGCGAGGGCATCTGCTCGACTATGGCGATGCGCTGGCGCATCTGAATATCGCCCGCCGGATTATCGATTCACGAACGCCGGGCCCGGAACAGATCGGGACGGTATGGCTCCCGCTTCCCCACCTGCTGATGCTGCCGTTCGTTGCGAACGATTTCCTTTGGCGCACGGGGTTGGCGGGTTCCCTCCCGGCGGCTGGGTGCTTCATCGCCGCGGGTCTGTTCCTGTTCGCCGCGGCGCGCCGGCTGTTCGGCAGTAATGCGGCGGGAGCCGCCGCGGCGCTCTGCTTTGCCCTCAACCCGAATGCCCTGTACCTGCAATCGATCGCGATGACGGAGGCGTTTCTGTTCGCGGCCCTGCTCGGGCTCCTGTATTTTGCAGTTTTATTTAAACAGACGCAGCAATTCTATGCGGTCGTGATGGCCGGTGCCGCCTGTTTCGCCGCTACGCTCGTACGTTATGAAGGATGGTTCCTGATCCCGTTTGCCGCGGGGTTCTTCTTTTTTGCCGCGCGTGGCCGGCGGCTCGCGGCCGCCATCGTGTTGGGCTGCATCGCATCACTAGGCCCCCTGCTTTGGCTGGCACATAACGGGTACTACTACAGCAATTTCCTGGAGTTTTACAACGGCCCCTACTCCGCCAAAGCGATCTATCAGCGCGCGCTGGACGGCGGGATGGCGCGATACCCGGGCGACCACGAATGGACAAAGGCCTGGCTGTACTTCCGGTCGGCCGCGCAACTGTGCCTTGGCTGGCCGCTGGTTTGGCTGGGGCTGGCCGGCGCTGTGGCCGCTCTGTTCAAAAGAGCGTGGTGGGCACTCGCGTTGCTGGCACTGCCACCTTTGTTTTATGTGTTGAGTCTCTACTCCTCCGGCACGCCGATTTTCGTCCCTCACCTCTGGCCGAACAGCTACTAC
>DASTMK010000137.1:0-5838 GCA_035714225.1 Bryobacteraceae bacterium
AACCGGCGACCGGCTCGTAGGCGGCTCGCGGAGCAATGGCTCCCTTCACGACGATGATCTTTTGCCGGGTGGGATATACTCCGTTGCTGATTAATTGGTGAAGACTGTTCGGACTGGATCGCGCGGTTGTCACCAGCAGCAGGTTGGGAAATTCGCGAGTTGAGCCTTCTACTTCAATGACGGCGGTATATCCCATATCGTAGTAGCGGCCGCCGCCGTGCCGGATCTCGGTTTCGGTGTACTTGCCCTCGTGCATCGACTTGACGCGGCCTCGCACCCGCACCGGACGCCCGTGCAGATTGTCGGTCTTTCCTCCAACGTTCATCTCCACCGTCTTTCCGATGCCGGCTTCGAAAGCGGTCTTGACGGCCTCCCGGTCGGCGATGACCATGACCCAGCCTTGCGCCTTCTGCTTGAGGAGTTCTTCCAGAAGGAACGTGCTGTCTCCCGACGAACCACCACCAATGTTGTCGCCCATATCGATGAGGACCACCGGGGCTTTGTCGCTCGCCATCGCCTGCTTGACGGCCTGGGCGGCATCCGGCAGGTTGAGCCTGATTTGATCGCGCGTCGCCCAGAGCATGTCAGCGAGGCGCTTGGCCTCGGTTTGCGCAAGATCTTTATCGTTATCGGTTACGACGATGACGCTGGGGCCCATCTGCGGCACGTCCGCATACTGGTATCCACCGGAGACGCTGACGGCGAGAATCTTCGGATTCTGTTCCAAACGCCGGCTCTCATCCACGATCGGCTTCAGCGGTGGCGTCCTGGTGTGTTGGAAGACGATGTTGTACATCATGGACGGTTTCACGATGGCCTGCACCGGTTTGACCTTGCCGGAAATCATGCCCGCCATAATTTTCGCCGCCTGTATGCCGCGTTCCTTGGGGTCGATGTGGGGATTCTCTTTATAGGTGATCAACACATCGCAATAGTTGGAGATCTCCGGGTCCACGTTGGCATGAAAATCGTGTGTGACGATGACAGGCAACTGTGCGCCTACGGTCTGGCGAACCCTGCGGACCAGTTCCAGATCGCCGCTTGGATAGCTCTCAACGACCATCGCACCGTGCAGCGCCAGAAGCACTCCATCCAGCTTCGGCGCCTTCTTGAGCCCGGCGAGAATGCGTTCCGCCAGCGTGTTGAACGCATCATCCGTCACGGGGCCTTTGGGCGAGGCGCCGGCGACAACCACCGGGAGCAAGTCGAGTCCGTATTGCTTCGCACCCGTCACGTAACCGCTCACGGTTGTGTTGGCCAGTTCGGCTTCCTTTAAAAACTCGAGTTCGCGTCCGGAAGCGCGGTCGCCAAAGTCTTCGAGCCTTGTCTTTGCCGGATTGAAGGAGGCAGACTCGTGTGAAATGCCGGCAACGGCCACCACAGGCCGCCGTCCTTGAGCAAACAGGCACGTCGAACACAGGAGTGCCAACAGGAGTGTCGTTCCGAAGCCCGGCACAAAGGCCGCCCAGGTCCGTAGAGGCATATTGTTGCCCTAGCCTATCGCGGGGCGGCCAGGCTTTTCAAGCTTGGGGTCTACCAGTTTACTGTTTATTGTAAACCTCGGTCCACGACCTTCTGCCGTCCGGGCTGTCGACCTGCAACTGCCTGGTGAGAACCGTTCCGCCTGCCGATATCGTGGTTGTGGCCGTCTCGGTGAACCTTCCGTCTGTGGAACGGAATATCGACTTGATCGCCTGGGAGTTGAGCCGGCGGATGACGATGCTGCCGCCCCCGTACGACCTGTCCATGTGATATTCCCGTCCGTCGATTGCACCGTCAAAAGTAAAAGTCCTCGTCTCCTCGTTGGAGTAGATGACGTTTCCCGAATAGGTCAAGTGAGGTTCGGCATGTTGAATCTGTAAGACTACACTGACCGGCTTTTGCACTTTGCCCCAACGCGATCGCTCGACGTTAAGCTTCCATGTTCCGTTCAACCCCGCAATCTGCGCGGTCATGACTGCGAACGCGAGTAGGATGGCGAGGCAAACGAACCGTATGAACCACCTGTTCATGGTTGCCTCCGTTTCTCGAGGTGCTGAAGCCGCCGGAGTGCGCTGGTTCATCGGCGCCTTGCCGGGCGGCCGACCCAGACAAAGTATAGCGCCGGGGTGACCCCGTTTCAATCAAAAAAAGGTGTGAAACCCCGGAAGCGTTGTTTGCTGCGATGCGCCTGGCATATGGGCCCGCTCGTGTTCCAGCAGCCATCGCTTCCGGTTCAGCCCGCCGCCGTAACCGGTAAGGGCACCATTGGTTCCGATGACGCGATGGCACGGTACGACGATACTGACGGGATTGGCTCCATTGGCTAAACCTACCGCGCGGCAGGCTCCGCGCCGGCCGATCTTTTCCGCGAGTTCGCCATAAGTGATCGTGCTCCCGGCGGGTATCTCCCGAAGCGCCGCCCATGTCTTCCGCTGGAATGGAGTGCCGCCCGTTTCAACCGGGATGGTATCGATGGCCGAAAGCTCTCCGCGAAAATACGCCTCGATCGGGTTACGCAGTTCCGCGGGCGCAAGTTCAGATGTCAGGCGATACGCGTCATAGTGTGCTCGCAGAAGCCGCTGCAGGCGCTGCTCGTCATGGTCGAACTCCAGCACCCGCAGGGCGCCGGGCGACCATATCAGTATCAGTTCGCCGACTGGCGACGGCATCCTGTCAATGAACAGATCCACTACGACCAGGATAATCCGCCGCCTGAGCGTTGACTAACACGCCCGCGGTCTGCCGGCGGAGATGAGCGGTGACGCCTGCTATTTTCCGCTGAAGGTCCGCCGTGTTTCCACCCGAGCGCGATTGAGCTTCCAGGGCGCGTTCGTAGAGACTGAGCGCGGCCCCGAGACGGCCGATGTCGATCATATAACCCGCAAAGTTACCGAGCATAATAGCGAGGTCGGGGTGGTAGGGGCCGGTAGTGTGCTCCAGAGCTTCGATGGCGCGCCGGTAAAAGGGTTCGGCTTCCGCACGCCTGCCGGAGAGGCGATAGATCTGCGCGAGATTGTTGCAGGCGACGGCGATGTGGGGATGGTAGGGCCCGAGCCGGCGGGTCCAGATTTGAAGAGCCTCCCGCACCAGAGTTTCGGCTTCGATGTAATCTCCGCGCCGGATCTCGATCTGTCCCAAATTGTTCAACGTTGCGGCAACGTCGGGGTGTTCGGGCCCGAGTTCTTTCCTCTGAACTTTCAGGACGTCTCTAAACTGTTCCGCGGCTTCTCCGATGCGATCCTGCCGCGCACGAATGAGCGCAAGCGTGTAGTGCGGCAGGGCTATCTCCGCGCGTGAAAGAGACGGCGGAACCGCGCTGGTTGCGATAGCTTCCAGAATAGTGGCTTCTGCCTCCGGAAGGGTATCCCGATGGCGCAGCAGTTGCGCCGCATAGTTGTTCAGGACGTTGACGCGAAGCCGTCGGGTTCCGATATCGGTGGCTGTAAGCTCCGCCAGCAGTTCCCGGGTGCAGCCGGAAGCCTCGTCATAGCGCGCCTGCCGCTGGAGGACCACACACAGGTTGCTCTTCGCCGTCAAAGCGGAGTGCGAGACGCCGCCGGATAAGTCCCGGTAAACGGCTTCGGCTCGCGCGTATTCACCCTCTTCGAGCAGGCGGTTGGCCTCCAGCAGCTTCGCTTCCGGCGTCTGCTGGCTGAAAGCGAAAGATGTCATCAAAAGCGCCCAGATCTGTCGTCTCATTGCATCCCCTCGCAACCCAGAATGAGTCTTCGTTGCGGGTCGCGGGCAGTGAAAACAGGTAGGTTTACGGTAGAGTTTTACGGTAAAAGGCGCCGCGGTAGGATGGGGTTATGCCGTCCAGCTCGTCACCAGACGCAGTTGTTCAGCGCCTGACAATTCTGCGCAATGGGCTTCTGGCGCTCCACAAATCCCTGCTCGATTCCGAGCGCGATTCCTACGAGAAGGACATCGGACGCATCACATCGAGCGGGCAATTGCTGAACCTTGTACTTCACGACCCTTGGTTTGCCTGGCTGCGTGAGCTCTCGGAACTGATTGTCCTGATCGACGAGGGCCTGGCGGCCGAGCAGCCTCCGGTCATGAGCGATGCCGAGCGCTTTCTTTCCCAGGCGCGAAGCCTGGTTGCTCCGGACGAGAACGGAAGCGGCTTCCGGAAGAACTATTTCGATGCGATGCAACGCGACCCGGCCATTGTGCTGGCGCACCGGGATATGACCAAACTGCTGGAGTTGGCCGAAAAGTAAGAATTGCGGCAACCCCCGCGATAGCGGAGAATGGTCGAACGCGGATGCTACGCACCGCTTCGGGTAGAAGATGAAACCTCTTGCTTTTCTGCTATGTGCCGCGGCCGCCGCTGTCGCGCAGCAACCTTACGATCTGCTTCTGAAGGGTGGACACGTAATTGACCCCAAGAATGGCATCGATGCCGTCCGGGACGTGGCCGTAAAAGATGGCCGCATCGCCGCCGTGGCGGCGAACATCCCGGCCTCCGACGCGCGTCGCGTGGCGGACGCTTCCTCGCTTTACGTGACGCCCGGTCTGGTAGACATTCATGTCCACGCCTTTGCCGGCTCGATGGGCCGGGAATACACGGGCGAGTTTTGCGTGCGTCCGGACGGGTTTACCTTTCGCAGCGGCGTTACCACCGTCGTGGATGCCGGCAGTTCCGGCTGGCGGAATTTTGGCGAGTTTCGGGATCAGATCATCAACCGTTCGCGGACACGCGTGCTGGCGATGCTGAACATCGTCGGAAGCGGTATGGGCGGGCGCGGCGATGTGGAGCAGAACACCAGGGATATGGAGCCCGCGCGCACGGCGGAAGTGGCGAAGCGGCACAGCGATGTCGTCGTCGGCATCAAGATCGCGCACTATGCCGGCCCGGAATGGATCGCGGTGGACCGGGCGATCGAGGCGGGTAAGCTGGCCGGACTGCCCGTGATGGTGGACTTCGCCACCTTCCGGCCGGAGAGACCTTTCCAGGACCTGGTCTTGAAGCGCTTGCGCCCCGGCGACATCTATACACATGCTTACTTGTCCGCCGTTCCGATGCTGGACGACGCCGGAAAGCTCCTGCCCTACCTCTTCGAGGCGCAGAAGCGCGGCGTGATCTTCGACGTGGGGCACGGGGGTGGCAGTTTCTCATTCCGGCAGGCGGTTCCGGCCGTCAAGCAGGGATTCCTGCCGGATTCGATTTCAACCGACCTGCACGTTCAAAGCATGAACGCCGGCATGAAAGACATGCTGAACGTCATGTCGAAATTCCTCAACATGGGTGTCACGCTCCAGGATGTCATTCTGCGAAGCACCTGGAACCCCGCGCGCGAGATTCACCGCGAGGAGCTTGGACATCTCTCCGTAGGGAGCGCTGCGGATATTGCGGTCCTGCGCCTCGAATCCGGGTCGTTCGGATTTCTCGACGCATCGGCGCGGCGTTTGCGCGGCAACCGGAAATTGATTGCCGAACTCACAGTACGCGACGGACGCGTGGTTTGGGATCTGAACGGACTGGCGAGCGAGGATTGGGACCGTCCGCGGACGCGGTAGAGTCGCATGAGACTTGCAATAGGAATGGCGGTGACGCTGGTCCTGTTTGCGAGCGAGTTGCGCATCGAACGTGTTTTCGGCCCCGAGGTCTCGACGGGCCCTTACAAGCACCCCGCCAATATCGACGTCCATCGAAATGGCGATCTCTATCTCGTCTACTACGGCGGCGCGGGCGAGTACGCGGTGGACACCGGCGTGTTCGGATCGCGGCTTCGTAAGGGTGAAACGAAATGGAGCCAGCCGAAACGAATCGCTCACGATCCGTTCCGCTCCGTTGGGAATGCTGTCGTGTGGCAAGCTCCGGATGGGCTTGTCTGGCTGTTCTACGTCGTA
>DASTMK010000138.1:0-4158 GCA_035714225.1 Bryobacteraceae bacterium
TGCTTGGTCAGAAACATTCGATTTCTCCTTACGTCTGGGGTGTCGGGAATATAACGGTCTTTTTGCCGGAGTCATCAGCAGCCGTTAGTTAACGTTTGTGTACGTGGATGCGATGTGAAGATGTGTCCGCTTCCGGCCAGATGCGGACGGCACGAGCCGCCTTCCCAAAAAAAGGCCGGCTTTTCAGGCTTCTCCCGCCAGATGGAGCCGAGGCCGTCGCGACAGTGGGCCGTGTTGGGTCCGCCGGGCTGCGGCGATCACAGACGACTCACGGCACGGCGCAGGGCGCCCCCCGTAACCCTCCATGCGGTCCTTCTGGGCGATGGTCATGCTCCCTTTCCGGTACCGATTCAGTGAAGGTCGCCGGCGGGCAAGTAAACCCTCAAGCCCGCAGCGGCATCCAATGGCAGTCTTCCTCTTCTTGCCGCGCCCATGCCCCTGTCCGCCATCGGTGTTCCGCCCCGCGTTCTGACAGCTCTCGCGGCTGCCCTGCTCACCCTGCTCCTGCCCGGCCAGGTTCGCGCCGACTGCGGGAAGTGCAAGGACATCGCGGAGAAATTCGCCCGCGAGGAAGGCTTCAATGGCACCCTGCTGGTCGCGCGAAACGGCCGTGAGATCTACAGCGGCGCCTTCGGCACGGCGGACGCGGAAGCCGGCACGCCAATGACGCCGCAGACGCGCTTCGAGGCCGGTTCGATTTCCAAGTGGGTCGCCGCCATCGTGACGATGCGGCTGGTCGAACAGGGCCGCCTGGCGCTGGACGAGCCGATCTCCACCTACCTGCCGGACTACCGGGCCGATACCGGCCACAAGCTCACGCTGCGCTGGCTGATGAGCCATTCCAGCGGCGTGCCCAACCAGTGGGACGCCGCAGCCAAGCGCGACCCGTTGCTCAAGGAGCAGTCACTGGACAACGCCACGGCGGTACGCGCTTACGCCAGCGGCGACCTGACGTTCGAACCGGGCACCGACTGGGACTATTCACACTCGAACTGGTTGATCGTCAAGGCGATTGTCGAACGCGTCAGTGGACAACCCTATGCCGCACTGGTGCGAACCCTGCTGACCGTCCCGTTGGGGCTGCGCGATAGCGGCACCTTCTTCGGCGACTCGATCAACGTCACCGGCATGGCCGTGGGTTATGCCTCGTTGCAGCCGATCGTCACACCCCGGCGCAATCCAGTGCCCGACTTCACGATGCTGGCCGGCGGGTACTACACCAGCGTCGGTGACTTGCAGCGGCTGATGGATGCGGTCTTCCATCATCGCGTCCTGTCTGCCGCCAGCGTCGCCACGCTGATCGAGGTGGTCCGCCCCGCGCAAAGCTACGCGCTGGGTGGCCGGATCAAGACGCTGCCGGTGGCGGGAAAGCCGCGCAAGGTGGCGTGGGAATACGGCTCCAACGGCGCGTTCCGCGTGCTCGCCTGGCGGGTGTTGGAAGACGGACACAGCGTGATCCTGGCCAATAACACCAGCTTCGACCATATGCGCATCGGCGATCTGGCGACCGCGCTGCTGGATGCCAGCTACGAGGAACCGGCATCGCCGTGAGGGACAGTGGGGTCACCGCGTTGGCACGGCCCCTGCGGAAGGCTCAGGGGCAATACCGCGCTTGCCGCGCCATTTCCTGTTCCAGACGCTCGCGACCCGCCGCGCTGCCATCCGTCTTCCATTCATCGATGTTGCGACGGATGCGGGGACAGGGATCGGTGGTGTAACCCGGCGGCCAGAAGCCGAGGGTCTGGGCGGTGCCTTCGATGACGTCCTTGCCGGTCAGGGGCTTGCGCATGGGAATGCGCTCGGGTGGAGCGGCGAAGCGGTCCAGGCGGGTGTCGCCTTTCAGGACTTGCCGGGAAAAGTCGGGAACGTGTGAGTTCGGCAGTTCAAGACTGAGCGGCCTCAAAGGTCCTTTTCCTGTCTGGCCGGCGTCTTTTCCTGTTTCCGGTCGTGTTGAAGTATCGGAACGAAGTCTGGCTGGCGCAGGCCCCCGCTGGCCTGACACGTGAATGCCAGGAGTGCCCTGCACTTCCGATTTCAGACTGGGCGGGAGCGCTTCCGCACGCGTGATGTAGCGCACCCGCAGCGATAGAGACTCCACGTCTTGCCCTGTTGCCGGCCCCACCGTTCTCAACAGATTGAACAGCATCCATTGCGCCACGACCACCACGAGGACCGCTATCCAACGGTCACGTCCCGCCATCAATCGCGAACCTTAGAAACAAGCCAAGGTGCCGCCGAACAGGGCCGCCAAGGTGGTGCCCGGCTGTCAAGGACGCAGGTCACTGCGTCCTTGCCCGAAGTCCTTGAAGATCCGGAGTGCTTCCTTGTCGGCAAGCAAGTTCTCCGGAGGAGACAGAATGCCGAACCGGAGGGCATAGCGATCTGCCGCACGGTGGTCGCCCGCCAGATAAGCGGCGCGCAGATACGCTGCGCTGGTGATCAGGTTGGCCAATTCCTCGGTCCGGCCATACAGATCGGACAATAAATGAAAGGCATAGATGTTTCCCTGTGCCGTTGCCTGCCAAAGCAAACCGATCGCCGTCCTTGCCTCGCCGTCCGCAGCCAGACTCATCGTATAGAGTGACTGGGCGACCTTGCTCCCGGTCTGCTGGTACTCCAGCCGGTAGTCCGCCGTGGAGCGCGTACGGAGGTCCTGAATCTGCTTTACGGTTGGGTAGCCGTGCGTCAACAGCCACTGGGCTTCTTCCGGAGTGGAGGCCACGTTGGGATTTCGCTCGCAGTCTTCAGCCCCGGGGGGACACCGGTAGCGCTGAAGGAGACTGGATGGCGTCGCAGGCCTCGAGATGCTCGCCGCTCGCGGCACATCCTCCAATGGAGCAGCCGCTTCCTGCCCGAATTCCTGTTCCATCGGAAGGGTTGACCCGGCTAGCTGCCCGCCGTCTCCTCGAAAAAAGATCCAGTAGCCGGCCCCCATGAGCAAAGCCACCACGACCAGCATCGCCTTCTTGTTGGCAGCCACTTCTGATGACCTCCTCATATCCCACTACGACCATCGATGTTCGTCCGGCAACATGGGCAGTGAGTACGAAGTGGACCTGCCGGAGGAAGCCCGCCCCAGTGCGAAGCAATCCATTCAACAACTACACATCCAGAAACAGGTGGATCACACGCACTCCGTGCGCTAGCGGTCATGTCGTTCAGGGCCGTGGATAGTTGCGTCCATGTCCGAAGATCTTGAAAAGCCGGAATGCCTCCTTGTCGGCGACCAGGTTTTCCGGTGGCGACCCGGTACGGTCATCGGCAATGGATCGACAACACAGACAGTGGGTACGAAGTGGGCCCACAGGAAAGGTCCATCACCATAGGAATCGTCTGAAACATCAGGTGGCATGCGGATTCAGGCCATGCGATGCATTGGCACCGGCACATGCGTCTGTGGCGGGTTCCCCGACCGTGCGCTGGCGGCCAACCGCCTCTCGTCCTATGCTCGCTCTCGCCGGTTGGCGCAGTTCAGGGCTTCCCAAGGACAGGACCAATGAGCGTTTTGAACATTCTCCCCTTTGTACTGATAGCGGTCGTGTTTCTTGTCCTCCGGTCGACCAAGGACAAGATGGAGGCCGGAACCAGACTCAAGCTGCTCTATTTCTCGTTTGGGTACATCGCCCATGCCATCGTGGCGCCCTTCCCCGCCTGGGCGGGGAAGGGCTCTTCCTAACGACGTTGCGGGCGATGCCGCGATTTCAGTATCAGAATCGCTACCAGCACGCAGACAGCACCAGCCAAACAGCGCAGCGAATCAAGCCCGCCCTCTGGCGGGGCCACGAGTCCCAGATATAGGTTCCAGCCGCCGGACGCGAGAAATATCAGTGCCGCCATCCTCTTCAATTGCGTGGTACGCCGTCGCCTATCCACGCCGTCGAACACCTTCCATCCCCTACCGCCCTTTCCCATCCGCTGCTGTCCTTTCCATGCTCGACTTGAAGTACGAGTAGGCGGTCATCACCGTCGCGACATCCATGCCGGGGTGCTGATCGAGAAACGCATCGCGGAAGCGGTCGGCACGTGGGTCTCCCAGATCCCTGGCCAGCTGAAAGGATGCGGCGATGGCTTCGGGCTGGCCGCCCAGCGTTCCGGAAGACATCACCCTGCCCGCCACGTAGGCGGCAAAGGGGCTGCGAGTGTCGTGCAGCAGGTTGG
>DASTMK010000139.1:0-9704 GCA_035714225.1 Bryobacteraceae bacterium
TGAGGATCAACGATCTCATCCCCGATCTCATCCCCGAGACGCCGGACCACGAAAAAAATTCCGTGCCTCCGGTGATCTCAGCCGCCTATTTGAACACACGTAAAGACTTAACGGCTGAATAGAATTTGGATTCCGACGTGCTAAAAGCCTTACCGCCATGGAACTGATGATCATTGGGATGGTTCTTCCAGCGAGCTTCGGGTTTGCTTACGCGGTTCAGCGGATGGCGCTTCGGCTGTTTCTGCGCGCCCTGGAGACCCGTTAGCCGTCAGAAGCCTTCGAGCAGGTGCCGCATCTTTTCTTTTTTCGTTCGAAGGTAGCCCTCGGTCGATTGGATCGGCTCCACAAGACAGGGCACGCGTTCGGCGACCTGTACTCCTGCCCGCTCCAGCGCTTGAATCTTATCCGGGTTATTCGAAAGCAGCCGCACCGCCGGGATCCCAAAATAACGGATGATCTCAGCCGGCAGTTCATAATTCCTCAGATCGGCTTTGAACCCCAGCAGTTCGTTCGCCTCTACCGTATCGGCGCCATTATCCTGCAAAGCATACGCGCGTAATTTGTTGAGGAGCCCGATCCCCCTGCCTTCCTGGTGCTCGTAAATCAGGAGGCCACGGCCCTCTTCCGCAATACAGGTGAGGGCCATCTCCAATTGCAGACGGCAGTCGCACCGCAAACTGTGGAACACGTCCCCGGTGAGGCATTGCGAATGAATTCTGACAAGCGGAGGATCACCTTCCATGTCCCCCATACGGAGAACCACGGCTTCCTCCAGCGTATCGCCTCGCTGTCCTTCAAATCCGTAAATCCTGAACTGGCCGAACCGGCTGGGGAAATCGGCGTCAGCTACTTTCGTCAGCCGGAATGTGGAAATGCTCATCGCTATCGGTGGGCAGTTCGCGCGAGATAAGAAATCGTCCCCGGCTATCGGATGGATTCCGGCCTTACGGCCTGTGGCTCGTCTGCCCTGGTGACCTTCCTGTGGAGCTAAGTCCATTATAATGTTCAGCAGCCACCTATGGTGGAACAGGAACTGGTCACGCTGCTGCTAAAGGTGGCTGTTGCCGCATCGCTCGCGAGCATTCTCATCCGCTTTAGCGCCTTCAAACGCATGCTCATGCGGGAGGAACGCACGCTGGTGCAGCGGCTGAAACTCGCCTTCGGTTTTTCCTTGATTTATGGCTCCGGCGTCGCCACACGCGTGGTTACCCGAAGCTATCATGCGGTGGACCTCGGCCTGGAGGGAAGCTTCCTTTCCGGCATTCTCGGCGGGTACGTGACCGGGCTGATCTCCGGTGTGATTATCTCGATCCCGGCGATGGCAAACGGCGAATATCTTTCCATGCCGCTGTTTGCGGGTGTCGGGGTGCTTGGCGGCCTGCTGCGGGACGGCGCTCCCGACAAAGAGGAGGTCTGGCGGTTTTCGCCGTTTATCGACTTGAGTCTCTACCGCCTCATCCGCCGCTGGGACGACCACCGCCGCACTGCCTTTCATGTCGTATTCCTGGTCGCCATCCTCTTTGCGGAAGGCGTCCGGTGGGCCGCCGTCGAGGTGTTTGGTCATCGAGCCGTCTTTTCCCTGCACGTGCAGGATGCCCCACCTCTGCTCGTGGCAACCGTGTATGCGACCACGCTTTTTGTAGTAACGGTGCCGCTGAAGATCTGGAACAGCGCTCGAAACGAGCTGAAACTGGACTCGCAGCAGCGCCTGCTCACGGAAGCGCGGCTGGAGGCCCTGCGGAGCCAGATCAATCCGCACTTCCTCTTTAACACCTTGAATTCCGTCTCCTCGTTGATTCGTACTAATCCGGAACAGGCGCGAGTGGTGGTCTACAAGCTCTCCAGTATTCTCAGGAGGCTGCTCAGGAAACATGAGAACCTGAACCCGCTTCGAGACGAACTCGCGTTCATCGACGATTATCTTTCCATCGAAATGGTCCGGTTCGGGCCGAAGTTGCGATTTTTGAAAGAAATAGATCCGGAGACGCTCGGATGGCAGGTGCCGAGCATGATTCTCCAGCCGCTGGTGGAAAACTGCGTCCGCCATGGCATTAGCGGTAAGGTTGATGGTGGCACGATCCGCCTGCGAACATCCATAGTTGGAGGAAAGCTTCATCTGCTGGTGGAAGACGACGGCGTCGGCATCCCGGAAGCGAAACTGGCGACTTTGTTCGAACGGGGAATCGGCGTCACGAACGTAAACCAACGCCTGAAAGTATTCTTCGGAAACGATTACAGGATGTGGATCGACAGCAAGCCTGGCGAAGGCACCCGGACTGAAATTGAAATCCCCAGTATGCAGCCTGCCCTCGCCGCAGTATCCTAGGAGTTTGTTTGATACCTACTTTATACAGGGAGCATAGATTGGATAACGTTCAATTCCCGCTCGTGGGCTGGCGCGCAGACGGATTGCCCAAAACCATTGCGGACCGTACGCGGAAGGTCTACGACCGGGTCGCGATGGTTTATCCCGTCTCTACGTTCTTTTTCCATTCCCGGGCACACCGGCACGCCCTCCAGGCTTCGGGTATTACGGATGGCATGAGGGTGCTCGAAGTTGCCACCGGGTCCGGCGAGATGTTCCGCCGCCTGGTGAAAGTGAACCGGTCCGGGTCGACGGTGGGTTTCGATCTCTCGCCCAACATGGCCGCACGCACCCAGAAGCGCGTCCAGCGTGAATTCCCGTCGTCCCACACCATCTGCCACGCGGTGGATGCCCGCTACATCCCATTCCGGGATGAGGCCTTTGATGCCGTCGTTTGTTGTTATCTGCTCGAGTTGCTGGCCACCGACGATATCTATCGGGCTTTGAACGAGTGCTACCGCGTACTCCGCCGCAATGGCAAGTTCGCGCTGATCTGCATCGGCCAGAATACACGCATGTTCAACCGTGTTTATAAGGTTGCCGGCAAACTGGCTCCGGCATTCTGGGGCCGGCAAGTGGAGCAGCGCGTTCCGGAGATGATCGAACATGTCGACTTTGACATCATCTCCGACCGTGTAGTTACCCAGACAGGCTACCCCTCACGCGTACTGGTCGCCCGGAAGTAGCACGGCCCGCCTATTCCTGATAGAGTATTTTCTGCCGGCGCCCGCGTGGCGCCTCCAATCTACAGGAGTTCGCAATGGATACCGATCGCCGGGATTTTCTCCGAAGCGCAGCACTGGCAACCGCGCCCGTCTTTATTCCACGAAAGGTCTGGGGCGCCAACGATCGCGTCACTTATGGCGTCATCGCCACGGGCGGGCGGGGCCGTTATCTTAACAATAAATTTCAGTCGTTGGGCGCTCAGTGCGCGGCGTTATGCGACGTGTACGAGCCCAACCTGGAACTGGCGGTGAAGGACTCACCCGCGGCCAAAACCTATGTAGAGTACCGCGAGTTGCTCGAGCGCAAGGATCTGGACGCGGTGATCCTGGCCGGCCCGGACCATCATCATTGCCCGATGATGCTCGAGTCGCTCTCCGCAGGAAAGGACATCTACGCGGAAAAGCCGCTCTCGAAGACGCTCGAAGAGAGCGCGAAGATGGTGAATGCCGTTCGCAAGTCGAAACAGGTGGTGCAGATCGGAATGCAGCGCCGCAGCGCGGACGCCATCATGAAGGCCAAGCAACTGGTGGACGACGGGGCCCTCGGTTTTGTCTCCATGGTGAAGCCCCAGTGGCATTGGAACGTGTCCAGGCCGCTTGACAATTCCCCGCTGCCCGGCAAAATCGATTGGACGCGATTCCTTGGCAACGCTCCCAAGCGCCCGGTGACGCCGATGCGCTACCGGCGCTGGCGCTATTTCTGGGATTACGCAGGCGGGAACATGACCGACCAGGGCACCCACCTGATGGACGTGGTCCAGTGGTTCATGAAATCGGGGCCACCGAAATCCGCGGTCTGCTACGGTTACGTCGGCAAGATGGAAGGCGCCGAACATCCCGATGTTTTCTCGGCGGTCTTCGAATTCGAGAAGTTCATGGCCACCTGGACGCTCGACTACAGCAATTCCTATGAGAACGGCTGGTCCATCACGTTCATGGGCGACCGGGGCACCATGATTCTCGATGAGAAGGGTTACCGCGTGTACGCCGAGCCATGGAAGCCGGAGAATCCGCCCACGCACCAGGAGGATGCCCCCGTTCCGGTCGAAGCGCACATTCAGAATTTCCTGGATTGCATCAAATCGCGCAAAAATCCCAATTGCACAGTCGAAATAGCACAGGCGGCTGTTGCGGGACCGCACCTGGCGAACATCGCCCTGGTGAAGGGACGCCGCATGCACCTGGGTAGCGATATGGTGAAGGTGTCCTGAAGATCTACCGGACTACTCCCTCGAGCGGGCTGCTGGCCGTGGCGTAAAGTTTTTTTGGCATGCGGCCCGCTTCGTAAGCCAGGCGTCCCGCCTGTATCGCGAGCTTCATCGCCAGTGCCATCTTTTCAGGCTCATTTGCCGCCGCGATGGCCGTGTTCATCAGCACACCATCCGCCCCGAGCTCCATCGCAACGGAAGCGTCCGACGCGGTTCCTACACCTGCATCGACAACCAGCGGCACCGCCGTGATCTTTTCGCGCAGAATGCGCAGGTTCGCGGCATTTTGCACTCCCATGCCGGACCCGATGGGCGCGGCCAGTGGCATTACCGCCGCCGCTCCAGCGTCGATCAATTTCTTTGCGTTCACCAGGTCGTCATTGGTATAGGGCAGCACCACAAAACCCTCTTTCGCCAGAACGCGCGTCGCTTCCAGCAGCCCTTCATTGTCGGGGAACAGGGTCTCCGGATCGCCGATTACTTCGAGCTTCACCCAATTGGAAAGCCCTACTTCACGCGCCAGCCGCGCCGTGCGGATTGCCTCGTCTGCGTTATAACAGCCGGCCGTATTCGGCAGAATGAATATCTTCGTGCGATCGATGTAGTCCAGCAGAGATTCTTTTGATTTATCGGTCAGGTTCACGCGGCGCACGGCCACTGTGACCATGTCCGTTCCCGAGGCCTCGTGGCAGCGCTGCATTTCCTGGAAGCTGCGATACTTACCGGTGCCTACGATCAAGCGCGAGCGGAACTCACGATCGGCAATTCTTAATACATCTGACATATGGTTTCATTGTAGCTGCGGCACGGGCTGCCGGATTGCATCACACCCTATGAAGAAGCTGTCTCCCGCCTACTTCGCGATGGTCATGGCCACAGGCATCGTGTCCATTGCGGCCCGGCTTCTGAACATGCCGGTACTTGCGAGTGCTCTTTTCTACTTGAATGCCGGCATTTATGGGGTGCTGGCCGTGCTGACCGCTCTGCGTTTCGTTCGCTTCCGCCGCGAGTTTTTGGCCGACCTGATCGATCACCAGCGGGGTCCGGGATTCTTCACCTCCGTAGCGGGCTCCTGTATCCTGGGCAGCCAGTTCGTGTTGATTTCCGGCCGGTATGAAATAGCGAGCGCCCTTTGGGCCACCGGCATCGTGCTGTGGGTGTTCCTCACCTACACGATATTTACGGCGTTCACGATCAAAACCAGTAAGCCGCCACTGGCCGAGGGACTGACCGGAGGCTGGCTGCTGGCCGTGGTGGCAACGCAGTCGATTGCAGTTCTGAGCGCGCTCATTGCGGTCCATTGGGAACAACCCTACAGGCTGGAGCTCAACTTCTTCGCACTGTCGATGTGGCTGTGGGGCGGAATGCTTTATATCTGGATGATCTCGCTCATCTTCTACCGGTATACTTTCTTCAAGCTCGCTCCCGGGGACCTGACGCCGCCGTATTGGATCAATATGGGGGCGATGGCGATTTCGACGCTGGCGGGCGCCCGCCTGATAGAGAACTCGCCTCATGCGCCGTTCCTTCACTCGCTGCTGCCGTTTCTGAAGGGGTTCACGGTCTTCTATTGGGCCACGGGGACATGGTGGATTCCCATGCTCGCCGTTCTGGCGCTGTGGAGGTACGGCTACCAGCGCTTCCCACTCCGGTACGATCCTCTGTACTGGGGCGCCGTGTTTCCTCTGGGCATGTACACGGTTTGTACGTTCGAGATGGCGCGAACGATGAAGCTGGATTTCCTTATGGGGCTCCCCCGCTACTTCTTTTTCATCGCCCTTGCGGCGTGGATGGCGGCTTTTGCGGGATTCGGATGGCGGATGGCGACTGGAGTGGTTCGTTCTACCGGGCCGCGGCGCGGCACTTCCACCCCATTACCGCTTTAGCGAGCCTGGCCCTCTGCTCCGCCGCGTTGGCGTAAGATACGATCAAGCTCATCGCGGAGCCGGCGCTTTTGCGATGCCAGCGACGTATCGGCCGCCCGGTTGCGCAATTCCCGGGGATCGCCCCGATAATCATATAGCTCCTCCCCTTCCGAGCCGCCGGCCCACATGGTGTAGCGGTAACGTTCGGTTCGAATCGAGTAGCCCATCACCGCCCCATCCTGCCGGGCGCGCCGGACCTGTGTGACGGCAGGCTTCTCCCAGCGGCTATCCGGTTTTCGAACGAGCGGCGCGAGACTGCACCCGTGCAGGTTGGAGGGTGTCCCTTTGAGCGAGCACAACTCCGCCAAGGTTGGGTAAAGATCGAGCAACTCCACGGTACGCGCCGAGCCGGCGCCACGCGCTTCAACACCGGGCCCACCGATCAACAGTGGCACACGGGCGGAAGGCTCGAACAGCGTCTGTTTCATCCATTGTCCGTGTTCACCGAGCTGGTAACCATGGTCGCTCCAGAACACGACGATCGTGTTGTCCGCCAGTTTTAACCGTTCGAGCGCATCCAGAACATGGCCGACCTGAGCGTCCATGAAGGAGATGGAAGCGTAATAGGCGCGCATGGCGTCCTTACGCTGCTTCTCATTCATTCCCCAGTGCGCGGGTCTGGTGAAGTAAGCAAGCTCCGGTGCGATCCGCATCTCGCTCTCATCGAACGGAATGAGCTCGATGCTATTCAGCGGATAGCGGTCGAAATACTTCGATGGAGCAATCCACGGTACATGGGGGCGGTAGAACCCGGCCGCTATAAAAAACGGATCGCCCCTATGCTGTTCGAGCATTCGAATCGCTTCACTGGCGACCATGCCGTCGGTGTGCTCTTCGTCCTTCGCCCCCGATGCATAGAACGATATCGCAGACCCGAGTCCCCGCTGCGGAGTGTAGTTTGTCAGCAGAGGCTCTTCCCGCCGGCGGTCCACTCCACTTGGGTTCGCCACTTCGTTCCACGAAGGCTTGTCATCCAGGCCGTCCGTTCCGATCTGCCCCGGAACGCCGTAATGGTAAATCTTGCCCGAGCGCGCCGTGTAGTATCCGTTCTTCTGAAAGAGCTGGCCCAGCGTCACCACGTCCGGCAATGCCTCCCGGAAATGACGCTGGAGGTTGTAGACCGTGGTCGTATCGGGTGCGAGCCCGGTCATCAGCGACGTACGCGACGGACTGCACAGCGGGAACTGGCAGTAAGCGCGGTCGAACCGCACTCCCTGCTTCGCGATGCGATCGATGTTCGGAGTGCGAACCAGCGGGTGCCCATAGGCTCCGAGGCATTCGTTCAAATCGTCGGAGGCGATAAACAGAACATTGCGGCGCTTGCGGGTCTGCGCAATCAGCGGAGCGGTCATTGCGCCTGCAGTAACGAAAAACTCCCTGCGGCTGAGATCTGGCATAGTAAACCGGCCGGGTTCCCTCCCCGGCCGGATGCCACATTCTATCGCGCCCGGCTGCTTAGCAGGATGCTGAAAAAGGAGTTCGGGGTCCGCTCCGTCGAAAGTCATACCCCGGCAAGCTCGGTTGTCATGGGTTTGATCTCGACGGAATAACCGAGAGCTCGCAATTCTTTGGCGAGTCTCTGGGCGCGTCGTTTGGCGGCCTGTGGCGAGGTGGGTAGTCCGCGTTCCTCGTAAGTGGCGCCCTGGTGGAGAATTTTCCAGATCACTACCGCGAGGTGGCGGACGATGGCCCAGATGGCCTTTGAGTATCCGAGTCTTGGTACAAGGCGGCGAAATTTCTGTTGGAAGCGGGTGTTGCGGGTGCGGACTGCCGCCTGGGCCGCCTGACATAGAACGCGTCGGAGATACTTGTTGCCTTTCGGACAGCGGCTGCTGTGGTTCT
Organism: Bryobacteraceae bacterium; assembly: GCA_035714225.1. Lineage (GTDB taxonomy): Bacteria > Acidobacteriota > Terriglobia > Bryobacterales > Bryobacteraceae > CAADGY01. Next base: position 8,066 of record DASTMK010000139.1, read on the forward strand.
CTCCGGCGCTTTCTTCACGGCCTGGACAAGCGCCGATCCAGGAACTGAACTGTGCGGGGCTGGGAAAAGCCTCGGCACGCGGGCCAGCTTCCGCCACGATCTGCTGTGCGGCCAGAGCGCGGATGCCGGGAATCTGTGCCAGTCGCCTCACCGCCTCGCTGTAGTCGCGCAGGGAGTCGGCGGACATTTGCGACAGTTCCTCCCTCTGCTGGTCGAGCAGCGAAAGCTGATCCAGATATTGCCGCACCAGCTTACGATGAATCGCCGTGAGGTTCCCGCTCAGCGCATCGACCAGTTGTTCCCGTGTACACTTCAACCGCTCATCGCCCAGGGCGGCCAGCGACTCCGGATTGTCCACCCCGTCGGCCAACGCCTCCAGTATTCTTCTTCCGCTGGCCCCCAGCAGGTCACTGATCACGCTGGATAACTTGATCCGCCCTTCTTCCAGCAGCGCCTCCAGTTGGTTCCGCAGCCGCACACGCTCGCGCGTCAACTGGGTACGCCGGCGTGTGATCGTCCGCATTTGCCGCTGTTCGGCATCCGGAACAAAGCTTAGCGTCAGTCCCCCGGCAAAATGACGGCGCACCAGCCGCTGCGCATCCCTGTAGTCCGTCTTCTTGCCACGCGGCGCCCGATTGCTCCAAGCTTGGGCCAACTGCAAGCGGAAACTTCCCTCCAGCGCCAGCCACACCGGCTTCCAGTATTGCGCTGTGCTCTCCATTACCACTTCCTGCACACCGAATCTACTCAGCCACGCAGCCAAGCGCCGCAACTCGGTGTCCGTCGTACCAAACCGGCGGTTCTCGAAGGCAACCTGTTCGGTGATTTCGCCGTTTTCGGTGTGCATGTCCATCACCCCGGCGGCCACCATCAGCATCCGTTTGTGAATGTCAATGCCAGCTATAATATGAACCACAGTATCCTCCAGCGTGGAAGCGGAGAACACGTAATGGTTTTAAACGCACCGTCCCGTGCTACCGCTTCCCCGCTGGAGGTTGCAGCGCACATTCATTGGCTCTCGCACGTATTCCGGGTCAAACTCCCTAACGGCTTCAACTGATCCAGAGCGGAACCGACCTCGACCGCTCCACGCCATTCACTAAGCTACTCCTTCGGCGACAAGACCTGCCCAGACTTTCATCGCCTTGGGCGGCGCGAAGCGCCATGGCAACTCCCTCGCGGTCACGGCTCGGTTCCGAGCCGCGTGCGCCAGCAAGCGGTTTTTGCCCTTTTTCAGCAGGCTCTCAAAACAGCAGCTTCAAGCCGAACTGCAAAATGCGCGGATCGAGCGCCGAGGTGATCCTGCCGAATTGCGCTGACGACACATTGGCGTTCGGGGCGTTGAAGTTCACGTTGTTGAACACGTTGAAGAACTCCGCCCGGAACTGTACCGATACCCGCTCGGTCACATCCGTTACCTTTAGCACACCGAGATCGGTATTGAAGTATTTGGGACCGCGCAGGTTGTTTTTACCGGAATTGCCGAAGGTCCCGATCGCGTTGAAGGCGAAGAGCGAGGTATCGAAGTACTGCGCGATCATTTCACCGTGCGGCCGGTCCGAGCCCAGGTCCGCTTTTCCGCCCAGGAAATCGGCGCGGTCGCGGCCAATGCCGGTAAAGGAATTATCGCGGCCGCTGG
>DASTMK010000140.1:0-2822 GCA_035714225.1 Bryobacteraceae bacterium
CATTTTCGACGGCGGCAGGGAAGTCGGCGTCGGCCAGGACGATGGTCGGGTTCTTGCCTCCCATTTCCAGTTGGATGCGGAGGCGCCGCTTCGAGGCCTCCTGGTGCACCCAATCGCCCACAGAGCAGGAGCCGGTGAACGACACACCCTTGATGGGAGCGGCGCGGAGCAGCGCGCCACCCAACTCCCCTCCCGAACCGGCGACAAAGTTTACCACTCCCTTCGGAATTCCCGCCTGGTGGCACGCCTCCACAATTCGCCAGGCGCTGAGCGGCGCAACGGACGCGGGTTTCACAACAGCCGTATTGCCGCAAATGAGCGCCGGCGCAAGTTTCCAGGCCGGAATGGCACTCGGAAAATTCCAGGGCGTAATCAGTCCGACAACCCCAATGGCCTTGCGAACGGCGAACATGTGAACGCGCTCGCGCTCTGAGGGGACCAGGAAACCCGGCAGGCGCGAACCTTCACCGGCGAAGTACCGGAAGATGTTGATGCTGCGGCGCACTTCGCCCTTCGCTTCCGGCAGCGTCTTACCTTCTTCACACGTCATTTCGCGCGCGATCTGGTCGAACTCCCGTTCGAGGATGTCGGCGACTTTGAAGAGATAATTTCCGCGCGCCGGGGCCGGCATCGACGACCAGGCGGGCAGGGCCGCCGCAGCCGCTTCGGCGGCTTCCGTGATATTGCCGGCGTTGCCCTTCACAAACAGCCCGACTACTTCGTCAGTGTTGGCAGGATTGCGATTCTCGAAAGTCTCGCCTGCGATCCATTCGCCATTTACGTAATTCCGAAATATCTCCATATTTCAAAAAACCCGTCTGCCTTTTGTGCGTGCCGCTCGATTGGCGCCGGAGGAAAGATCAGAATTTCACAGCGGGCACCTGCCGCGATGCCGGCTCGGTCTGGAAATAAGCGTCATTGCGCTCGAAACCGAAGAGAGTCGCGGCGATGTTATTGGGGAATAGTTCGATGGTCGTGTTGTACTTCTGAACGGTTTCGTTGTACTTCCGCCGTTCCACGGCGATACGGTTTTCGGTGCCGGCGAGTTCATCCTGCAAGCGCAGGAAGTTCTCATTGGATTTGAGGGTGGGATAATTCTCCACCACCACCAGCAGCCGTCCGAGAGCACTGTCGAGTTGCGAGTTCGCCTGAATACGCTCCTGTGGATTGCGGGCATTGATCAGAGCGGATCTTGCGTTGGCGATGGATTGCAGCACTTCCTTTTCCTGCGCGGCGAATCCCTTCACGGTCTCCACGAGGTTGGGAATCAGGTCCGCGCGGCGCTGAATGGCCACGTCCACCTGCGACCAGGCGCCCTTGATGCTTTCCCGTTGGGTAACGAGGTCGTTCCGTACGCCCACCATCTGCGTTCCGAAGAAGAGAGCAATCACTACCAGAATCCCGATAACAATCAGAAGGATCTTCATTCTTACCTTTCCAGTCTATCCACGGCTTCCACCACGATAACGAGCTGTCGCAGGTACGTGTCCAGAAGAGGAACCGGGTCGATGTGCCGCGCTTTCCGCTTCTCATCGCGGAGATCAAGAAGAGTATAGAACGGATCGGGGTCGAATCCGAACCGGCCGGCCGCCGCTGCTACCACATCGCGCTTCTGCCACCGGGGTTCTTCGCCCGCCAATAACAACACATGCCGGAACAACGTGCAGAACGTAGAGATGGAATCAGCCATCAACTGCAGCAGAAGCGCTTTATCGGAAAGCACACCTGCCGCCTTCTGGCGCAATCGTAGCACTTTTGCCCGGAGTTCGTGTTCCACTTGCGCGCGATGATGGTCGAAATGGATGTCCAGGTTCACGACTACATCTTCACCGTAAAGAATCCGGTGACGCGCCTTGATATCGTAAAACTCGATGGGGAAGCTGTCGGTGGACGTCCGAACCTCTTCGGTGCTCATCAACAGCGGGCTGGGGTTGCCCAGCTCACGCCACCAACGAAAGATCGGCTCGGAATGTTGGAGCTCTGACGGAGTCACCTGGCGCAACACGCAAAGGATGTTGAGGTCGGAGAATCCGCCCTGATAGTCGCCCGTCGCGGCGGACCCGTAAAGGACAGTGGAAACCAGAATATCCCCGTGGGCCTTTTTGAGCTTCTCAATCAGTTGGTTCAGTACCCGTTCCATGACACCTACCAGTTGCTGGACGCGCCTCCGCCACCCGAATCGCCGCCGCCAAAACCGCCAAAACCGCCTCCGGAATCGTAGCCGCCGAACCCTCCGCCACTGAAGCCGCCACCCAGGGAACGGCCCATCATATTTCCGATGATCATGCCGGGAAGAAAGCCGCCACCGATGCCCCTTCCACCTCCGCGGCCGCCACGTCCACGCCCGCCGGCACCGAGAATCCAGAACAACAGAAATATACCGCCGAGGACAATCGGCCAGGGAAAAGGATCCGAGCGCGGCGCGCGGCGCGGCCGGAGGTTTACATCGAGGCTGACGCCCTTGGCCTGCGCGATTCTCGAACCAAGAACCTGGGCCGCCGCCATAACGGCATCTCCGTATTGGTTCTCCCGCAGCGCGGGCCGCATCTCCCGCAGCACGCTCCCGGTGAAACCATCCGGGATCAGTGGCTCCAGGCCATATCCCACTTCCAGCCTGCTGCGCCGGTCCTGTGTGACTAGCAGCAGCAGAATGCCTTCATCCTTGCCCTTCTTTCCGATACCCCACTTACGGAACAGCGCATTGGCAACATCCTCGACGGGCTCGCCCGCCAGCGTTGGCAGGGTCACGATGGCGATTTCGGCTCCTGTCGCCTGTTCGACTTTGGTGAGATACTGCTCTACCTGAACGCGCGCTCCGGCGT
>DASTMK010000141.1:0-21479 GCA_035714225.1 Bryobacteraceae bacterium
CTCTGCGCCTGGTCGCGGAGCTGCCGGCCTCGGCTCGCAAGTAAGTAAGACGGTACGCTTTCTGATGATGGAACGGAGCGGACGGGGTAGGTCTGTCTTCGAAACGGCAACTTTGTATCGGAAGGAGAAGAATCGAAATGGCTGTTGATCTTTATTTGAAAATTGATGGAATCGAAGGCGAAAGCATGGATTCCAAACACGGGAAAGAAATCGAAGTAGAATCCTTCAGTTGGGGTGAAACGCAATCCGGCACCTCAACGCACGGGGCCGGCATGGGGGCGGGAAAAGTCAACATGCAGGACTTTCACTTCGTGATGCGCGTGAACAAGTCCAGTCCGAAGTTGATGCTTGCCTGCGCCAGCGGCGAGCACATCAAGTCGGCGATCCTCACCTGCCGCAAGGCGGGCAAGGACCAGCAGGAGTTTCTGAAGATCACGTTCTCGGATCTGCTGGTGTCGTCTTACCAGACCGGCGCCGCCTCCGGGGTCGATTCGATACCGATGGACCAGATTTCCCTGAATTATTCGAAAATCGAGTACGAATACAAGGAGCAGAAGGCGGACGGCACGTTGGCCGGAGCCATCAAGACCGGTTGGGACCTGAAGCTGAACAAGAAGGTCTAGCGAATCGAGCCCGACGCTATGACAGCCAGAGAACTGTTTCAGGCGGGCCGGCTCAACGAATCCGTGCAGGCGCTGGGTGCGGAACTTCGGAAAGATCCGACCGACACCCGGCGCCGCACCTTTTTGTTCGAGCTGCTTTGCTTCGCCGGCGAGTATGAACGCGCCGAAAAGCAATTGGATATTCTGGCCAGCGAAAAAAAAGAATCGGACTTGGGTGCCCTGCTGTATAGGGCTGCCATCCATGCCGAACGGACGCGGAACGAAATGTTCTCGAAGCGGGATTTCCCTTCCGGTCCGGCATCGGAACAGGTAGACGGTACTTTCGAAGGGCAGCCCTTCTCCACCATTGAGGATGGCGACCCGCGAATTGGACCGAGGCTCGAAGTGTTTGCCGCCGGGGCTTACCTGTGGATTCCGTTCGAGCATCTCGCCTCCATCGAAATCCCGGAGCCCAAACGCCTTCGGGATCTGATCTGGACACCTGCACTGGTTCGCACCGGACCTGCCTTTAAGGGCAAGGAACTGGGAGAGGTTTTGCTGCCGGTGCTGACTCCTCTTTCGAGCAGACACCCCGATGACAACGTTCGCCTGGGCCGATCTACGATTTGGGAGGAGACGGAAGACGGCCGGGTGGTGCCGGCGGGGCAAAAAATGATAGTAGTGGACGGGGAGGAAGTGCCGATCCTCGAAATTCGCAGCATTCATTTCGTCGCAACGCAAGCGGCCGCTTAGAAAATGCCTTTGAGGGACGATCTGCTGACGCCGATTCCGGGCGCTAATCCGGGCGGCGAGAACCTACGCTATTCGACCATCGTCGACAAGATCAAAGAAGCGAGGCGCGAAGAGGACGACGCGCCGCAGGGCGAATGGCAGCGCGAGCGCAAGGTAGCCGATTACGTTACCGTCATCAAACTGGCCGGCGATGCCATTGCGGCCAAAAGCAAAGATCTGCAACTGGCCACATGGTTAACGGAAGCGCTTCTGAAGCGCGAGGGTATTGCCGGGCTTCGTTCGGGCCTTCAACTCATTAAGAGCTTGCTGGAGAATTTCTGGGACCACCTGTATCCGGAACTGGAGGACGGCGATCCGGAAATGCGCGCCGTACCGCTCGAATGGATTGGGACGAAGCTGGATGATGCGGTGCGCAAGGCGCCTCTGACCAAAAGCGGGTACGACTGGTACAGCTATAAGGACTCCCGCGCCGTCGGCTATGAGGAGGCGTGCGAGAGCGATTCCGCCAAGTTGGAAGCCCGCGCCTTGAAGATCGCCGATGGCAAGCTGACGCCGGAGGAGTTCGACAAGGCATTCACCGCCACACCGAAAGATTTCTACGCGAAGACCACCGAAGACCTTGAAGCTACTCTCGTTCTTCTGGAAGAGCTGTCTGCGCTGGGCGAAGAGAAATTTGGCGATGTCGCGCCGGGTTACGGCAGACTGAAGACCGCTATCGAGGAAGTGCAGAATACGGTCCGCATACTGCTTCAGAAAAAGCGCGAGGTGGAGCCGGACGACGAGCCCGCCGTGGAAGAGCAGCCAGAGGAGCCTTCTTTCATCGAAGAAACGGTAACCGCCGGCGAGAGCGGCTCGGAGACCGCGGCGGCGCCTGTACGCGCTCCCGTCCGGACGGCAAAAAAGGTGACGAGTATCGAACCGGTGGACCGCGGCGATGCCGTGGATCGCGTGACGGCCGCCGCACGATTTCTGCGGCAACAGGACGTATACGATCCGGTTCCCTACCTGATGATCCGGGGACTGCGCTGGGGCGAACTGCGGACTTCGGAGACCATCGACGCCACGTTGCTGGTTCCCCCGGCGACGGAAATGCGGCAGCGCATCAAGCAGGCTTCGCTCGAAGGAAATTGGGAAGCGGTGCTCAACGCCGCCGAAGAGGCGATGGCCATGCCCTGTGGCCGGGGCTGGCTGGATCTGCAACGATATGTCGTGCGTGCGTGCCAGGAATTGGGGAGTTATTACGATCGCATCGCGGCGGCGGTGAAGTCGTCGCTTCGGGAGCTGCTCGCCGATTATCCCCACCTGCCGGAAATGACGTTGATGGATGACACGCCCGTGGCAAATCCGGAGACGCAGCAGTGGCTCCGCGGAGAGATCGTACCCGTGTCCCCCAGTCCTTTCTCCACCGCAATAACGGCCACCCCTATCCGGTCCGGCCCGGAGGATTCCGCGGAGGAGAATGCGGAACCGAAGCCGCCCGATGCGTTTGAGATCGCAATGCAGGCCGTTCACAACGGACACGTGCAGGAGGCGATTGAGATCCTGATGCGTGAAGCGGCGCAGGAGCAGTCGGGCCGCGGCCGTTTCCAGCGTAAGGTACAGCTTGCGCAGGTTTGTATGAGCACCGGCTACGAGCAGGTGGCGCTACCGATTCTGGAGGAGATTTCGGCCGAAATAGACGAGCACCGGCTGGAGGAGTGGGAGGCGCCGGAGGTGGTGGCTCACTCTCTCGCACTGCTCTGCCGCTGCATCGACAAGATCGCGCCGGATTCACCGGAGCGGCGCAAGATTTATGCGCGAATCTGCCGCCTGGATCCGATGCAGGCCCTTTCGTGCACGGGGTAAGCGATGGCGAGAGGGGAAACCGGAACTGCAATCACACAATCGGTACTGGACAGGTTGATCGATCGGGAACCTGATTCACAGGCGGAGCGGCCGCCTACGCGGGCGCAGTCCGTACGGCAGCTCAAAGCGGCGGTCCGGCGGGATCTCGAGTGGCTGCTGAACACGCGCAGGAATCCGGAGGCGGCGCCGGATGCCGCGAGCGAACTTGCGCGCTCTCTATTCGTCTACGGCTTGCCCGATATCACATCCTTCAGCCTGAACTCGACCAAGGACCAGAACCGGCTGGCCTGGCTGCTGGAGAACGCCATTAAGGAGTTCGAGCCGCGCCTGAAAGCGGTAAGAGTGCGAATGGAAACGCCCGGCTCCGGGTTGCGGGCGCTTCGCTTTCAGATTGAGGGAATGCTGGCGATGGATCCGGTGCCGGAGCGTGTTACGTTCGACACGCTGCTGGAGCTCACCAGCGGCTCGTACCGCGTAAAGGGAGAGCCCGGTGCGTGATGACCTGCTCGATTATTACGAGCGTGAACTGATTTTTTTGCGCCAGATGGGTGCGGAGTTCGCACAGAAGTATCCGAAGATCGCATCGCGGCTGCTGCTCGAACCTACACAGTGCGACGATCCGCACGTCGAGCGAATGCTCGAAGCATTCGCATTCCTTGCCGGCCGCGTTCATCTGAAAATCGATGACGAGTTTCCCGAGATCACCGACGCGCTGCTCAGTGTGTTGTACCCGCATTTCGTGCGGCCGGTGCCATCGATGTCTATCGCCGAGTTTCACGCGGACCCCGAGCAAGGCGGCTTATCTACCGGGCTGCCGGTTCCACGCGGAACGGTCCTCTATTCGAAACCGGTGGACGGGTTTCCGTGTAAGTTTCAAACCTGCTATGACACGGTGCTATGGCCCATTGCCGTTGCCGATGCGCAATGGAAGACGCCGGACCGTCTGCAACCGGCCTTGAAATATCCCGGTGCAGCCGCCTGTCTGCGTATCGAGCTGCGATGCCCTCCCGACATCAAGTTCAACCTGCTGGAGATTCCCAAGCTCCGGATTTACCTGAACGGCGAAAGCAATCTCATCAGCCACCTCTATGAACTGTTGAACTGCAATTGCCTCCAGATTCTCATCCGGGACGTGAACCCCGAGAGCCGCAAGAAACCGGTTTCGCTACCGCCTGAAGCGCTACGTCCTGTCGGGTTTGCCGAAGACGAAGGGCTGATGCCCGGCGGAAGACGATCTTTCATCGGCTACCGGCTGTTGCAGGAGTATTTCAGTTTTCCCGAGAAGTTCTTTTTCCTCGATATCACTCAACTGGAGCGTCTGGCGTCTTCGCAGTTCGAACAGGGAATCGAGATCCTTTTTCTGATATCGCAGTTTGAGCGTCCCGACAGGCAGCAGATGCTGGAACAGGGCGTCATGCAGAGGACCATTCGTTTGGGATGCAGCCCGATCGTCAACCTGTTCGGACAAACAGCCGAGCCGATTCTGCTGACCCAGATGAAGCCGGAATACGATGTGATTCCCGACGTGCGCCGCCGGACCGCCATGGAGGTTTTCTCCATTGATGAGGTGCTCAGCTCCGACCCGCAGACCGGCGATACCGTCGCCTACGATCCGTTCTATTCGTTCCGGCACTCCCGGGCGCGCGACAGGAAACAGACCTTCTGGCACGCCAAGCGGCGCGCTTCTACGCGTCCGAATGACGCTGGTACCGAAGTGAGCCTGTCGCTCGTGGATCTTTCCGGGCGGACCTCGCGCCCGGAGCTCGATACCATTACGGTGCGATGTACGTGTACAAACAGGGACCTGCCATTCCGGTTGCCCTTCGGGAATGAGGCATCGGGGGACTTCGAGCCGGAGGGGCTGACGCCGGTCCGCCGCGTGGTGGCACTGCGGAAACCGACCCCGGCAGTGCGGCCGCCGCTCGGCAAGGGGGCGCTGTGGAGGCTGATTTCGCATCTGTCTCTGAACTACCTTTCCCTTGTGGACGACGGGAAAGACGCGCTGCAGGAGATTCTGCGGCTGTATGAGTTTACAGGATCCGGGTTTCTCGAAAAGCAAATCGCCGGCATCGTGGGCCTGTCGAGCAAACGGCACTTCGCTCGCGTCATTTCGGAAAACGGCGTGGCCTTTGTGCGCGGTACGCGATGCGAAATCGAATTCGATGAAGAGCAGTTCGCCGGCGGCGGCGTATACCTGTTTGCGAGCGTGTTGGAACATTTTCTGGGGCTGTATGTTTCCATCAACAGCTTCAGCCAGTTGGTTGCCCGGACCAGGCAGCGAAGGGAGAATCTGAGGGAGTGGCCACCGCGGGCCGGACAGAAAATTCTCGTTTGAGGGAATCGCCGGTAGAAGACCTGCTTCGGCGGGAGCCCTACCGTTTCGAATTCTTTCAGGCAATGCGGCTGTTGAAGAGGCTTCAGCCCGGCCGTGCGCCGGTGGGGCGTTTTACGCCGCCTTCGACCGAAGCGGTGCGCATTGGCGCGAACCCGTCGATGGCGTTTCCCGCCAGCCAGATTCAGGCGCTTGAGTGGGAAGGTAGCGGACAGCCGAGCATGATCGTCAATTTCATGGGGCTTACCGGTCCATTAGGAGTGCTGCCGCTCTACTATACGGAACTGCTGCTCGAACGGAAACGTGCGGGAGACACCGCCCTGCTCGCGTTCCTCGACATTTTCAACCACCGCATTACGTCGCTGTTCTACCAGGCGTGGGAGAAGTACCGTTTTTACGTTACCTATGAACGCGGTGAGCGCGACCGGTTTTCGCGGTATCTGCTCGACCTGATTGGCCTGGGAAGTAAAGGACTGCAAAACCGGCAGGCGGTTCTGGACGATTCGCTGATTTACTATTCCGGGCTGCTCGCACTCCAGCCGCGTTCGGCCGCAGGCCTCAAGCAATTGATCGGGGACTACTTCGATGTGCCCGTAGAAGTGGAGCAGTTTGCCGGCGGATGGTATCGGCTGGACCGTCCCACGCAGACGCGATTCCAGGACCGCCGGACGCATTCCGAGCAGTTGGGCGTGGGCGCCGTCGTGGGCGATGAAGTCTGGGACCCGCAATCGGCCGTGCGGCTCCGCCTGGGCCCGCTGCCGCTTGCGCGCTACCTGGAGTTTCTGCCGAACGGGAGTGCGTACGACGCGTTGCGCGCCCTGACGCGATTTTACTCGAACGATGGTTTGGACTTCGAGATTCAACTGGTTCTCGAACGGACGGAGGTGCCGCAGTGCGAACTCGGCGCCGGCTATGAAGGTGGGCCCCTGTTGGGGTGGGTCACCTGGGCAGCGTCCGCGCCCATGGAGCGCGACCCCGATGAAACAATTCTGAAGATGTGAGCGGAAGGAGATATTGATGAGCGTCAATCTGAAATCATTGATCGGGAAGTTGAACGATGCCACCCGAAGCGCGCTGGAGGGGGCGGCCGGGCTGTGCCTTTCGCGCACACACTATGACATCGAGCTGGAACATTACCTGACGAAATTGCTGGATCAGACGGATGGTGACGCGGCGCGCATTTTCCGGCATTTCGGCGTCGACACCTCGCGCTTGAATGCGGAGCTGACACGTTCGCTGGATAAATTGAAATCCGGGAACGCGCGAACACCGTCCCTGAGTCCTTCGGTGCTCAAGATGATGACGGATGCCTGGCTGCTGGCGTCGGTGGATTTCGGCTGGGCCGAGGTTCGCACGGGCTTTACGGTGCTGGCGATGTTGACGAATGAGGAACTGGTCCGTATCGTTCGGGACGTCAGTAAGGAGCTGCAAAAGATCCAGCCCGATGCGCTGCGCAACGAATTCCTGAGCATCGTGTCCGGCTCGCATGAAGAGGCGGCCGGTGCGGCTCCGGCGGACGCGAGAAGCCCGGAACAGGTGCGCGCGGCCGGCGGTAAGACTCCAAACCTCGATCAGTATACGGTCGATTTGACCGCCCGCGCCCGGGCCGGGAAGATCGATCCCGTTTTAGGCAGGGATTTCGAAATCCGCCAGGTGATCGACATCCTGATGCGGCGCCGTCAGAATAACCCCATTTTGACGGGAGAGGCGGGCGTAGGAAAAACGGCCGTGGTGGAGGGATTCGCTATTCGCATTGCGCAGGGGGATGTGCCGCCTTCTCTCAAGAACGTCATTCTGCGCACCCTCGACCTGGCGCTGCTGCAAGCCGGCGCGGGCATCAAAGGCGAATTCGAGAACCGGCTGAAAGGATTGATTGAGGAAGTCAAGGCGTCCCCCACACCCATCATTCTTTTTATCGATGAAGCGCACACGATGATCGGGGCGGGCGGGCAGGCCGGTCAGAACGATGCGGCCAATCTTTTGAAACCGGCCCTTGCGCGAGGCGAGCTGCGGACCATTGCAGCCACCACGTGGTCCGAGTACAAAAAGTTTTTCGAGAAAGACGCGGCCCTGGCCCGCCGGTTCCAGGTCGTGAAGGTGGAAGAACCAACGGAGACGCAGTGTATGGTGATGCTGCGCGGCATTACTTCAAACCTCGAAGCGCATCACGGTGTCCGGATTCTGGACGAAGGGCTCGCGGGTGCAGTGAAGTTCTCACACCGGTATCTTGCCGGGCGTCAGTTGCCCGACAAAGCCGTTAGCGTGCTCGATACCGCGTGCGCCCGGCTGGCGCTGGGCCAGAATTCCGTCCCGGCGGCGATCGAGGATGCACACCGGCAGATCGACGACCTGATCGTACAGGAGCGAGTGTTGCGACGTGAGGCTGCCGTGGGAGCTGACCATGCGGAGCGCCTCGAAGAGATCGCGAAGAAGCAGGCCGAAACTCAAGAGCGCCTGGCGAATCTCGAACAGCGCTATGAAAAGGAGAAGGACCTGGTGGAGCGTGTTCGCAAAATCAGGTTGGAGCTGGAAGGATCGCCCGCCGGGGCGCAATCGTCCGACGGCAGTGGAACGGCAGCGCAGCCGGCGAAAGATCCGGAGACGCTGCGGTCTGAGCTGGCCCTGCTCAACACGGAACTGGATGCGCTGCAAGGCGAGGCGCCGCTGATGCGGGTTTGCGTGGACGCACACATCGTGGGCGAAGTGATCTCGGCGTGGACCGGCATTCCGGTCGGGAAGATGATGAAAGACGAAATCTCTACCGTGCTGGAACTGCCAAAGCATCTCGGCTCGCGGGTGATTGGACAGGGCCACGCGCTCGATGCCATCAGCCAGCGCATACGGACTTCGCGTGCGCGCCTGGAAGATCCCAATAAACCGATCGGTGTTTTCCTCCTGGTAGGTCCCAGCGGTGTCGGTAAAACGGAAACGGCGCTGGCTCTGGCCGACCTGTTGTACGGAGGGGAAAGAAACCTTGTCACCATCAACATGTCGGAGTTCCAGGAGGCGCACACCGTATCCACGCTGAAAGGTTCGCCTCCCGGATATGTCGGCTACGGAGAGGGCGGCGTACTGACGGAAGCGGTCCGGAGGCGTCCCTATTCCGTGGTGCTGCTGGATGAAGTGGAAAAGGCGCACCCGGACGTGCTGGAGCTTTTCTTCCAGGTCTTCGACAAGGGAATGATGGAAGATGGCGAAGGCCGCGAGATCGATTTCAAAAATACGATCATCATTCTGACGTCGAACGCCGGCACCGATACGTTGATGAAGCTGACGGCGGACCCTGAAACGACGCCCGATTCGGAAGGTCTGGTAAAGGCGCTCAAACCGGAGCTTAACAAGATCTTCAAGCCCGCATTTCTCGGCCGGCTTGTCATCATCCCGTACTTCCCGATTCGCGACGAGGCGATGAAGCGGATCATCGTTCTGAAACTTGGAAAGATTCAGCGCCGCATTCAGGAAAACCACAAGATCATTCTCGGCTACGATGACGCCGTCGTTGACGAAGTGGCGAACCGGTGCACTGAGGTGGAGAGCGGCGCCCGTAACGTCGACAACATTCTCACCAATACGCTTTTGCCTGAAATCTCGAGACAATTGCTGGCGCGGATGGCAGCGGGAGAAAAACTCAGTTCGATCCGTGTGGAGATTGGGGATGGCGGCTCCTTCATGTACTCCTGACACGCGTTCAACCGCGGGGCGCTTTGCGCCCCGGTAGTTCGGAGGTAGGAATTGGACCTTGAATTCAAGCAGACTCACCTTCCAGCTCAAATCCAGACGCCGCTTCCGGACAGTACGCTGCTGCTCCGGAGTTTTACAGGTAGAGAAGCCATCTCGCAGTTGTTCAGCTTCGAACTCGATCTCATCGCCCAGAATCACAAGACAGTGGAATTCGAGAAGCTTCTGGGGCAGAAGGTCACCATAGGGCTGGAGATGCCGCACGACCGGGGGAAGCGTTATTGGAACGGTATCGTCCAGCGCTTTTCACGGGGAGGGCGGGGTGTCGACTTCACCAGCTACCGGGCCGCTCTGGTTCCGTCGGTGTGGCTGCTGACCAAGATCACGCGCGCGCGTATCTTTCAGAACATGGCGGTGCCGGACATCCTCAGGAAGGTTTTCACCGGTTTCGACGTGGGCTATGAACTCACCGGACGCTATGAGCCGCACGACTTTTGTGTGCAATACCGGGAGTCCGATTTCGACTTCGCGAGCAGGCTCATGGAAGAGGAAGGAATTTTCTATTTCTTCAAACACTCCTCCGGGGGGCACAAAATGGTGGTCGCCGATACCCCTCAATCCCATCCGGATCTTCAGCCGGAGCGGGACGTCATCTTCGAAGAACTGGCGGGCGGCGCCCGGGATGAAGAGCGCGTGCACGCGTTCGAGAAAGTGCAGGAGTTGCGATCCGGAAAATATACGCTGTGGGACAACACGTTCCTGCTGCCCCGGCGGGCTCTGGATGCCGAAGCCAGAACGCTTGAAAGCGTGCAAGCCGGTGCAACCACCCACAAGCTGAATGTCGGGGGCAACGACAAGCTCGAGTTGTACGATTACCCGGGTGGATATGCATTACGCTACGACTCGGGAACAACGCCGTCCCGGGTGCAACGTGTCTTCGAAGACAACCGCCGGACCGTGGGCATCCGCATGCAACAGGAGGCGGCGCCGGCGCTGACCATAGAGGGCAACGGAAACTGCCGGCATTTTGTCTCCGGGTACAAGTTCTCGCTCCAGCGGCACTTCAACGACGATGGGCAGTACGTCATCACGGCAGTGGACCACATGTTCAGCCAGGCGAACGAATTTTCGGTGGAAGACGCGGGCGTGGACGCCGGCGCCATCTACGAGAATCGTTTCGAATGCATACCGGCCGCGCTGCCCTACCGTCCGCAGCGCCTGACGCCGGTTCCCTCGGTGCACGGTACCCAGACCGCAACCGTGGTGGGTCCTGCCGGAGAGGAGATCTACACGGACGAATACGCGCGTGTGAAAGTGCAGTTTCATTGGGATCGCGAAGGGAAGAACAACGCGGACAGCTCCTGCTGGGTTCGTGTGGCCACCAGTTGGGCGGGGAGCAACTGGGGCGCGATCTCGCTTCCGAGAATCGGGCAGGAGGTAGTGGTCGACTTTCTGGAAGGAAATCCCGACCGGCCCATCGTCATCGGCAGCGTGTACAACGCGGAACAGATGCCGCCTTATGCGCTGCCCGCCAAGCGCACCCAGAGCACGATCAAGAGCCGCAGCTCGAAGGGCGGGGCACCCTCCAATTTCAATGAGATTCGCTTCGAAGACCTGAAAGGCTCCGAACAGATGTTCCTTCACGGCGAAAAGGACATGGATCTGCGCGTGAAGAACGATCTTCGCGAGTTCGTCAAAAGGGACCGGCACTTGGTTGTCGAAGGCAGCCAGAAGGAGTTGGTCAAAGGAAACAAGGACGTCCACGCCCAGGGTGTTCATAAGCAGAAGGTGGACGGAGATGTGCACCTGATAGCCGGAGGCAAGCGCAACGAGAAAGTGGGCACGGTGCTGGCCGTCGAAGCGGGCACGGAAATCCACCTGAAGGCCGGCAGTAAGATCATCATCGAAGGCGGGCAGCAGGTCAGCATCAAAGGCGCGGGGGGATTCATCGACATCGGTCCCGCGGGCGTCACCATCCAGGGCACGATGGTGAAGATCAACAGTGGCGGCGCGGCGGGATCGGGTAGCGGATCGAATCCCCAGGAACCGGCGGACCCCGATGTCGCCGACGACGGCACGAAGGTAGGCAAGCTGAATTAGGAGAAATGGATGCCACCGGCAGCGCGCATCACGGATAACGTCACCCATCCGCTCCCCCCGGTGCTGACCCAGGGGCCCGGCAGTCCGGACGTAATTATAGGCGGGCTGCCCGCGTGGCGTGGCATTCCCGGCGCGGCCGTTGCGGGACTTCAAGCGGCCAAGCAGGCGTCGGATGTTGCGATTCAGACTGCGGAAGCGGCTACGCTCGCGGCGGCGGGCACCCCGGGTGCGCCTGCCGCGAAGGCGGCTGAAGAGACCACCAAGGCGACGGCAGCCGCCACGATGGGAAGCATGATTTCAAACCTCGGCGCGGGCACCGACATACATATGTGCAGCACGCCGCTGCCCGTGCCGCCTCACGGTCCGGGCGTGGTCATCGACGGATCTCCTACGGTACTCATCAATAACATGCCGGCGTGCCGCATGGGCGACACGATCCTCGAAGCTGTCGGACCACCCAATAAGATCGTAAGGGGCGAGCCCACCGTCATGATTGGCAACACAGGCGGCGGAAGCCCGGCCGCAGGAGGTGGCGGCGGTGGACAAGGTCCGGGTGCATCCGGCACCGGCCAGACGTCCAGCACGGGCCCACAGGAAGGCACCGGAGCGCAGCCGGTCAGCACCGAAACGGGCGGCGTTCCCCGTTTCGGAAACGCGCTCGCTGAAGCCGCGGAGACCGGAGACGCCTTCTGCGAAATCTGTCTCGAATAGGATCCCAAGCTGAGTTGAGATGCTCGCGACAATAACGATCGATGCCGGGCCGCGCGCCGGTGAGAGCCTGAAGTTGCGGTCAGGCCAGAGTATCACGATAGGCAGAGGTGCAAAAGCCGAGTTTCAGATTACGGACGATTTGTTTCTATCGTCGCTCCACTGCCTGCTGGAATTTCGCGGGCCCTCGCTGTGGATCAGGGATCTTGGCAGCTCGAACGGTACGCTCGTAAACGGCCGGCGCGTGACGGAGTGCCGTCTGGCCGGCGGAGACCGGATCGACGCGGGGCGAACCAAGCTGGTGGTCTCCGTGTCCGGCGATGGAGCGCCCGCGGGTGAACTCAAGCAAGCCGTGCTGCGTGTCCTGAGAGCGCAGCCAGGACTCTTCGCTATTCTGGATGCGGCGCGGGACCCGATGCTGCTTGGGAAAGTGCGCGCGTTTGGAGAGGAGTTCGACTCGCTGTTCGAAGGCCCGCATGCCGAAGCGCTGGTGGATTTTGCCCCCTACTTATGTCCCCTTCCGCCTGAAGGCCGGCTGCTTGCCGAGTTGGTAGATAGCGGCTGGGGCAATGCGTGGGGTGTCTTCCTTACTTGCGACGAGACGTTTGCCGCGCTGCGGCGGCACTTGCGGCGCTTCCTGACGGTGAAGACCGAAGATGGCGAAAAGCTATATTTCCGTTTCTACGATCCCCGCGTGTTGCGAATCTATCTGCCGACCTGCAATTCCGCCGAAACCCGGCTGTTTTTTGGTCCCATCGGCTCCTACCTGGTCGAAGACCGCGACCCCGGACGGGTCATCCGGTTTACGCCGGGAGCGGATGGCGTCACCCGTGAAGTGATCGCGGCGGACGGCGATGGGGGCTCCTGATGCTGGTCATTCGAAACGCTCAGATGGAAGCTTTCAAGAAGCATGCCGAGGAGCAATTTATCGAAGACATAATCCGCCATCTGAACGAACACCACCGCGAATGCATCGGCGAACTGCCGGATGCGGAATTGCGTACTCGCGTCGAAAAGGGGCTCGCGCGCGCGAGAACATATGGAATCGACGACGGCCGGGGCCTGGCGGCCTTCGTGGGACTGATGTTTGAGATCGCTCCGAACTTCGACGAGCAGCCGGCGGTCCAAACTGTTTTGAAGGACACGTCAATACCTCCCGGACGCAGGATGGACGAACTGATCCACCGAACCTCCGAGGACGATTGGGAGCAGGCGGAAGCGATGCGGGACGAACGGGTGTGGACGGCCCGCGGGCAGGGGGGCTGAGTCGTGCCGAAGAGTAAAAAGGCGAAGCTGGGGAAAGCAAAGGAGAAGGCTAAGCGCACGATCGCCGAAACGGGCAAAGTAAAAAAACCAGAAGCGAAGCGGCAATGCCGGCAGAAAGCGGTCGACTATACGGCCGAGCAGGTCATTTCCGAGAGTGGCGCCGTGGTGCAGGACGCCGAGAGCGGGCTCTCCATCGCCAAAGACCTCACCACAGCCTGTAGCGGCCAGAAGAAGGTGCAGATGCCGGATTGGTGGCTGGGAACGCTCGGCGAACAACTGGTGATCGGCGATCTGGTGGGAAATGGTTTCGACGGCAACAAGCTCACGCTCAAGAACGTGATCCAGATCAAGAACGAGAGCGACAACGGCATCGACCTCATCGTGGAGGCGCCCGACGGCAGCCTCTATTTCTTCGAGGTGAAATCGACGGAGACCGGGAAACCGGGGGTGCTCTCGAAAGCCCAGAAAGACCCGGAATATTTCGTACAAGCATGCCTTGCCGATGCGGCGTCACGCAGCGGCAGGTTTGCCCGCTTGTCGGACCAGGATGTCGCGACGGCCAAGCGGCTATACCGCTCCGTGACGAAGGGTCCCCCGCCTGAAGTGCATTACATCAAAGCGGACGTAATGTTTCCTCCAAAGGCGGACCCCACCGATCCGGTGGACATGACGTACAGCGACTGGGAGACGGGAGATGTCATTGACGAGCGGCAGCCGGTAGACGATGCAAGCACCTATAGCTACATGACCGCGGCCGGGATGGGCGCAATGGGAGAAGACGCCGTCATCGAATGTCTGAAGAAGCAGGGCTTTGATGTGTTGAAGTCCCTGCACAACAACTCGGATAACGGCATCGATATCATTGCACGGCATCCTGGTTCCGGCCGGCTCTGCTTCCTGGAAGTAAAGACGACAACCCGGGATGTTGCCGGCAAACTACAGCAGGCGCAGCGCGACGCGGAAGGTTTTGCGCAGTCGCGCCTGCAACGCGCCCTTGCGGGAACGCACGGTTGGCCCCCGCCCGACGACGATACAAAGAAAGTCATTCGTGAGCTGCTGGATGACATGACGGGGGACGAGCGATACCTGAAAGCTAACGTTTACATGCCCCAGTTAGGTAAGAAGGATTCGCCCGTTCTGGTATTCGAAGATTGGAAAAAAGAATGAGTGTGAACCCGAACTGGAATGCCGGGGAGCTCGAACAGATTATCCGCACATGGTTAGCGGATGAGAGCAACCATGAAAACCTGGTGGTGCAGCCTACCGCCGAGATCGAAAGCTATCTGAGCCGGCACGGCGAAAGCGATGGAGGGGACGCTGCGTCCGAGTTGTTGTGGATCTTCCTTTGGCGGCTGCGCCAGGCGCTGATCGATCTTCTTGACGAGAAGCCGGACGCGCCCGCTGATATGAACCGCGCGCACCTGTACGACTTCTGGCGGTTCCGCATTCGAAGTGCGATCTTCCTTCAGGCGGCCGGCAGGAAGCGTCGTGCCGCGTTCCGATTCAGCGAGGCCGGCCTTCTGATGGCGCACGCGCTCGCGCTCGGGCGATTCGACGAAGCTGCAACCGTAGGGCGGATACTGGCGGCCGGCATTGCGGAGGGCATGGTCTCGGGAGAAGGAGTGAGCGTCCTGGGGTCTTTCATGGTGCAGCTTTATTGCCGTTGGCGGCGGCAGCCGTTACCCCAATACAGGAGCGAGGCCGCCGATCCCGGCGATTACCGGCGGCTGCTTGACACCTGGTCCCTTCAGGATGAAGTTGCTTTCGCAGCGGCGGTGGAAGCCGCCTGTGATTTCCACACCCAGTTGAGCGGTGACCTGGATAACGAGCAGTACTACGAGTACACGAATGAAGCGTGGCGCCTCTATCCGGTCGAGATTCTGGCTGTGCTACGGTTGCGCCAGGCATTGGGTCTGAATGTGCCGGAGATCTCGCATCCGCTTCTCGATTCCCCTCTTGGCGTCCTGTACGACCCACAGTCGCCTCCACCCGATCCTCTTCTCCAACGTGTGATCGAAAAGTACCGTGCAGAACTGCCGGCGCTGTAGACCGCTAGAACTCGTGCCACTATAACTAAACACGACGTCCTAAATGTTTGCGCGACGATTTGATTGGCCACGGATGAACACGGATTCACACGGATAAGAAAAACGCAAGGCTTGATTCGTGTGCATCCGTGTCCATCCGTGGCTGATTTTGCTTTTCTAGATTGCTGGGATGCGCAATTATTTATGACGTTCTGTTTATATTTGACATAGGAGACGCGAATGCGATTTGACGGCAAATGCGTAGTAGTGGCAGGAGGTGGCTCGGGTATTGGCAGGGCGGCGGCGGGATTGCTGGCCTTGCGCGGCGCGCGTGTGGCAGTCGTCGACCAGAACGGAAAACTGGCTGAAGAAACCGCTACGGCGATTCGAAACGAAGACGGCGATGCCGCGGCCTATACGGCCGACATTTCGAAGTTCGCGGAGATCGACGCTGCCGTTTCTTCTGAGGCGGAGCGATCCGGCGGTATCGACGCGCTCATTGTATCCGCCGGCATCCAGCGCTACGGAAATGCTCTCGATACAAGTGAGGAAGAATGGGACCGGGTCCTGGACGTGAATCTCAAGGGTGCGTGGCTGGCCGCGCGCGCTGCCCTGCCGTACCTGATCGTCCGGCAGGGGGCAATCGTCAACGTCTCGTCCGTGCAGGGAATGGCCACGCAGAAAAACGTGTTGGCCTATACGGTAAGCAAGCACGGCATGTTGGGCTTGACGCGCTCGATGGCCGTGGACTTCGCGCCGAATGGAGTGCGCGTGAATGCGGTCTGCCCCGGCACGGTAGACACGCCGATGCTCGAGTGGTCCGCGGGGCTTGCGCCGGATCCCGCCGCCGTGTATGAAGCGTGCGCTGCGATGCATCCGTTGGGCCGGATCGCGCGGCCGGAGGAGGTCGCACACGTGATTCTCTTTCTCGCCCATTCGAATTCGAGTTTCGTTACCGGATCGGCCTGGACGGTGGATGGCGGCCTGTTGACGCTGCTCGGCGGATCACCGAAAGGGTGATAGCGTAATAAAGTTACTATGACCGAAATTGTCCGCCGCCGCGAATTCATATACTCGGCGCTTGGTTTCAGCTTCGCGGGAGCGGGCTGGACCCAAAACCGCCCGGAGCGCCTGGATCGCAACCAGCTTCTTGTCTACCGCGACGCCGCCGGGCAAGTGAAGCCAGTACGGACGCGCGGCGACTGGCTGAAGAGGCGGGCTGAAATCCTGCGTGGCATGCAGGAAATAATGGGACCGCTGCCCGGACGCGAAAAGCGTTGTCCGCTCGATGTACGAACGGAAGAGGAGGCCGATGCCGGAACCTATGTGCGGCGCCTGGTCACCTACGCCGCGGAGCCTGGCGGCCGCGTGCCGGCTTATTTGCTGGTCCCCAAGGCGTTGCTGGATTCGGGCAAGCGGGCTCCGGCGGTGTTGTGCCTGCATCCCACGGATAACAAAATCGGCCACAAGGTCGTGGTGGGACTGGGCGGCCGTCCGAACCGGCAGTATGCGTCGGAGCTTGCGGAGCGCGGTTATGTCACCCTGGCGCCACCGTATCCGCAACTGGCCGATTATCAGCCCGACCTGAAGGCGCTCGGCTATCGGAGCGGCACGATGAAGGCGATTTGGGACAACATGCGCGGGCTGGATTTGTTAGAGACGCTGCCATTTGTCCGCAAAGGCGCTTTCGGCGCGATCGGACATTCGCTGGGTGGACACAATTCGGTATACACGGCCGTGTTCGATTCCCGAATTCAGGTGATCGTCTCGAGCTGCGGCCTCGATTCATATCTGGATTACAAAGACGGCGATATTCGCGGCTGGACCAGCGACCGTTACATGCCCGGGCTGCTCGCTTACAAAGACCGGCTCCAGGACATTCCGTTCGACTTTCACGAGATGATCGGAGCGCTGGCGCCGCGCATGTGCTTCATCAGCGCGCCGCTCAAGGACGACAACTTCAAGTGGCAGAGTGTGGACCGGATTGCCGCCGCGGCGCGGCCTGTTTATAATTTGTACGGCAAACCGGAAAATCTGCGAGTAGAACATCCCGACTGCGACCACGATTTTCCGGATGCCATGCGCGAGATCGCGTATTCACTTTTCGATCGGCACCTGCGTTAGCGAAGGAGCGGCATGAATCGCCTTGCACTTGTCTTACTTTTCCTCGTACCGCTATGGGCGGCGGAGACTGTTAAGGAGCACTCTGTCGTCGTCGATGCTTCAGACGCCACTTACACGATCGATGTGGCCGGCACGATGGATCCGGAGAACATTGCCATAGAACTGGAGAATCTGGGCGACGCATCGGTGGTTTCTCCCCGCGTTACCGTGAACGGAAAATTCGACTGGTACGACGTGAAATCGATTGCCGGCGAGGTAACGCGCGGATTGACCACTGACGAGGAGAAGGCGATGGCGCTCTTCCAGTGGGTGCTGTATAAACGCTACCAGCGATCGCCCCACGACCGCTCCGCGCTGCATCCCGTGCGCGCGATGAACGGCTATGGATACGGCATCTGCGGGCACACCTCGGCGTGGATGAAGGCGCTCTGGACCGTGGCAGGATTGAGGGCGCGTGTGCAGGAATTATGGGGACACACGGTTTCCGAAGTGTTTTACGACGGCGCCTGGCACATGCTGGACGCCAACGTGAAAGTGTTCTACCTGAACCGGGACAACCGCACCATCGCGAGCTTGGCGGAACTCGAAAAAGACAGAACGCTCATCGAGCGCACCATTCATTCGCACGATCCATGGGTCCGCCAGCCGGACACACGCGAGCACAATGAAGAACTGGTGCAATACCTGGTGAC
Organism: Bryobacteraceae bacterium; assembly: GCA_035714225.1. Taxonomy (GTDB): domain Bacteria; phylum Acidobacteriota; class Terriglobia; order Bryobacterales; family Bryobacteraceae; genus CAADGY01. The sequence continues at coordinate 18,128 of DASTMK010000141.1, forward strand.
GGCGAAGGACAACTTCGAAGAGCATGCTTACGACGGCGAGATCGAAAAGAACCACACCATGGCGATGTCGCTGAAACCCGGTGAAAAGCTGGTCCGATGGTGGAAGCCGGTGCTGGGGAAGTTTGAAGGCCGCGACAAACGCCCGGAAGTCCCCTCGACGTATGCAAACGGGCAATTGATCTGGGAGCCCGATTTGAAGCGGGTGGATCTCAAAGGCTACATCCATGCGATGGACAATGTTGCCACGCGCGGCGAGGGCGGACGCGGTCTGCCCGTACACATCGCGGACTTGCAGGATGAGCGGCACACACGTCCGTCGCGCTTCACCATCCCGATCCACAGTTCCTATCCGATCATCGGCGGGCGCTTGTGGTGCACGCTCGTAAAGGAGGGGAACTCCAGCCTCGACCAGGCGGCCATTTTTTACGGAGAACCCGGCTGGGGAGGCGGAAACCTGTATACGTTCCAGTGGGGGAAGGGATCAAGAGACGTCGAGTTCGATTTGGACCCCAACATCATGCGATCCGGTGTGGTTTATAACTACACCATCGGCTTTAACCTGCGCGGGAATGCCAAGTCCGATCCGCCGTCGCAGGCAGGGTTGGAACGAGTACGAGTGGTGACGGACCTTCAGGTCTCTCCGCATTCGCTGCCTGCTTTGTCGCTTGGAAAAAATCTGGTGCAATTCCGCGACGAATCGGCGGCAGGCCGGCGGGTCCGGATTACGCACCGCTGGCGGGAAGTTCACGACCGCCGCCCACCCGCCGCTATCACCGTGGCATCCACCCCGCGCGATGGCGGGGAAGTGCAGGCGCTTGCGCCGGTTCTGAAATGGAATGCCCCAACGAATAATGCTTCAGGCGAAATCGTCGATTACCAGGTAATGGTGAGTTTGCGCCCGGACTGCCGTTGGCCGCTTTCGCCTACCCTTCACCAGAACACCGGCACGGCGAAAACAGAATGGACGGTGCCGCAGAGTTTTCTGAATCCAGGCACAACGTATTACTGGAAGGTGCGCGCTCGTAACGTTCATGGCGACGTCGGCCCGTGGGGTTCCGTCTTCCACTTCCGGACCGCTGCGGCCGCGAAATAACCCGAGTGATCCAAAGAGGTCTGATTCCTCGCGTTAGTTAGTCGAAGATTATCTGGGATACCGCCGGGGCCGTTCCGGTTGCGGCGGTTGGCGTAAGCATCTATTCGACGGAGTTGCTGTTATGAAGAAGTGTGCGACGCTCCTTTTTGTTGCGGTTCTGTTTTTACAGGCTCAGCACAACCATCACGAATCCACTCACCAGAAGCCGGTCGAATTGCTGGAGGGGTTGGGCGACCACACGCACCCGATTGCCACGAATTCGCAGATGGCCCAGAAGTTTTTCGATCAGGGCCTGGCGCTCGTGTTCGGTTTCAATCACGATGAAGCCGCCCGCTTGTTCGCACGCGCCGCGGAACTGGAGCCGAAATCGCCGATGCCGCATTGGGGAATCGCGCTGGCTCTGGGACCGAATTACAACATGCCGCCAATGCCCGAACGGGAAGAGAAGGCGTGGCAGGCAATAGAAAAAGCGGTCGAGCTGTCCAAACGGGCGCCGGAGAACGAGCGCGCCTATGTAAACGCACTGGTGAAGCGGTACTCGAAAGACCCGGAAGAAGACCGCAAGCAACTCGCGGTGCATTACAAAGACGCGATGAAGGAAGTCATGAAGCGCTATCCCGACGACCTGGACGCCGCGACGTTTTACGCCGAAGCCTTGATGAACCTGCGGCCGTGGCAGCTATGGAGCAAAGATGGTGTGCCGGCGGAGGGAACTCTCGAGATTCTGGAAGTACTCGAGGGTGTGCTGCGGCGCGACCCGCGCCACCCCGGCGCCAACCACTACTACATTCACTCGGTGGAAGCGTCAAAGAACCCGGAGCGGGCGCTGCCGAGCGCAATGCGTCTCGGTTCGCTCATGCCTGGCGCGGGCCACATGGTCCACATGCCGTCGCACATCTTCCTGCGCGTTGGCGATTTTGAGCAGTCCGCCATGGTCAACGAGACGGCTTCCGAGGTGGACCGGAAATACATCGAGCGGTCTGGCGCCAAGGGGATCTACCCGCTGATGTACTATTCGCACAACCTGCACTTCGTATCGTATGCGCGCATGTTGCAGGGCCGCTTCGAGCAGGCGTTGGATTATTCGAAACGGTTGCGGAAAAACGTTGACGGTGCCATCGACGAAATGCCCATGCTGGGGCCGTACGGTGCTTTCGAATGGCTGGTGCTCACGCGATTTGGCAAGTGGAAGGAGATGCTGGCGGAGCCCGAGCCCAGTGAGAAACATCCGTTTATGCAGGCAATGTACCGGTACTCCCGTGGGCTGGCGTTCGCCGGTTTGGGGAATGTGCCGGAGGCGGAAGCGGAACGGGAACGCATGGGAGCTTTTTGTACCCGGATTCCCGAGAGCGAAATGCTAATGGTCAACACCATGCGAAGCGTTCTGGATATTGGCATGGTGGAGCTGGACGCGCGCATCGCGCGCGCGAAAGGGGATTCAGCCGCGGAAGTTGCACACTTCCGCCGTGCCGCCGAACTCGAGGACCAGTTGAACTATATGGAGCCGCCGGACTGGCACTACCCGGTCCGTGAAGCGCTTGGCGGGGCCCTGTTGCGGCAGGGCAAAGCGGCCGAGGCGGAAGCGGTTTTCCGACGGGATCTGGAACTGCATCCGCGCAACGGCCGTTCGCTGTTCGGGCTGATGGAAGCGATGAAGATGCAGAAGAAGCAGGTGAGCGTAGACTGGATTCAAAAAGAATTTCAGGAGGCTTGGCGAGACTCGCCAATGACGCTCAAAGTGGCCGATCTTTAAGCCGTAATAAGTTTTTTCCTCACCCCCACCCTCCGAGGCGCGCCGGTCTTTCCGGCGCGCTATTTTTGTGTAGCCAGTTCCGGCGACAGGCTCCCCGCTGCCTCATACATCGCCAGGATGTTCGCCGGTGGAGTGTCGGCCTGGATGTTGTGTGTGGGGCTGAGGATGTAGCCGCCGCCGGCGCCGAGAACGGCGATATGCTCCCGCGCCGTCTGGTGTACCTCGCCAGGTGTGCATCGGGGAAGCGTCGCCTGTACATCCATGCCGCCGTGAAAGCAGAGCCTGTCGCCGAAGGTGCTTTTGATTTCTTGCGGGTTCATGCCTTCGGCGCTGAATTGCAGCACGTCCAGCACATCGGTTCCGATATCGATGAGCGCGGGGATGAAGGGGCGCACAGCGCCACAGGAATGGTACATCACCCGGGTGCCCAGTTCGTGAACGCGCCGGTTGAGACGCTCATGATGCGGCGCGACGAGCTTGCGCCACATGCGCGGCGACATCAGAAT
>DASTMK010000142.1:0-29139 GCA_035714225.1 Bryobacteraceae bacterium
GTCCCGGTGCTGCCCGCGTCGACGCATTTTGAGATCCGCTCGGCGTAGGTGTACTCGTAAGCGGTGGCCCCACTCAAAGGGTCCACTTCGCGGTCCAGCAGATTCCAGGAAGTATACTCGTAAAACCATTGCGAACCGTTCCGGTCCCGGTAGTGCGTAACGTTTCCGGCGCTGTCGTAGCGCCAGTGCTCGGAATGGCCCGCCGGATCCGTGTACCGGAAGATCTTGCCGGCGAAGTCGCGGTCCAAGGTGCCCGGACCGAAATCGGTTTCCTTGGTCTTTCTCCACGCGGACGGATCGCTGGAGGTGGAATCGACCGCTACGAAGAAAGGCCGCCACTCCGGGACGAGAGTTTCCACCAGGGCACGCGTTGGCGGCGCGAGGAATTCCGGATCGATCCAATCGCCATATTCGAGCGCCAGCGGCGTCCGGTCCGCCGCCTTCCGCTCCCAGAACAAAGGGGGATGCCCTAGCGCCTGCGTTGCCAGCCGGGACAGCGGCGGCTCGGAAACCAGCAACTCCGGAAGCTCAACCGGTTGCTGCTCCGGCGCATCGGTCAGGGTGGCTTTCTGGAGCGGGTCAACGGTTGCCAAGGGCAGTCCTTCGGGACTGTAGAGAATGTGGCTGGTATCGCCGTTCGCGCCGGTTACCGACACGAGACGGCCGTCCTCGTCCGTTTTGAGGATCTGCGTTCCCCCGTACGGATCGACGATGTTCGTCAACGCGCCCGCATCGTCATAGAAGTACTTCCAGACTCCGCCGTCGGGCCGGGTGACAACGGTTGTACGTTCCGCCGGAAGGTAACGCAATTGGACGTCGTGAAGGCCGTCTTCACCGCGCGAACGTATACAGCGGCCGCTGTCGTCGTATTCATACTCGAAGGAGTAGCCGCGGCGGTCCGTCTTCCGGATCATGCGATTCGCCCGGTCATAGGCGAAATAGAAAGAATTGCTGTAAGCATCGGTCCCGCGGATCAGGTTGCCCGCGGCGTCATACTCGAATTCCATCAGCCGCCGTGGAGCACCGTCCTTCAGGACACTCAGCAGAGTGATCCGTCCGGCGGCATCAGTTTGCACCTCGAGCAGTTGATGCGGGCCGCCGCCAGTGATTTGCGACAGGGCTCCGGCGGCGGTGTACTCGAAGACCATTGCGTACCGGCCACGGATCAGACGGTTGAGCGGAGCCGGCGCTTCGGGGTTGTGAAACACAAACTCCATCACTGGCCGGGCATCGCAATGGATCTCGAACTGAAGAGAAGTTACACGCCGCAGGAGGAGTCCGTTTGCCGCGGCCACTCCACCGTCTTCCGGAATGTACGGGAAATAGGTCAGCCCGGTGGGACCGCGGAAACGATATCCATCAAGATCGGCGGCGAAAGAACAGTCGTATTCATGAGTGTGTCCCCACCCGAGCGGCAGAGGCTCGGCGTTTCGGGCGCTGCTGTAGTAACGGCGCCACTGAAACGGGATAGGACCGGGTAGCTCCAACTCGAGAGTCTCGTCGGTGTTGACGCCGGTTACCACATCGACGGGATCGCCTGCGCAGTAATATTTCGCGCGAAGGCGGGCCATGGCACCCGTTGCCGGATCGCGTACAAAACCAGCCGGTTTTGTTTTTTTTACCTGCAACACGGTGCTCCACAGCTCCCGAGCGCGTCCGGCTTGCGCGCGCGCCTGGCCCGCAAACCCTTGACGATTTTGAGAAGCCCTCTGGCGATCGCCAGCCAGCTTGGCATGGGGAAGCCGCCGATCACGACGTTGGGTGAGGTATTCAATGTGATAGCGCCCAACGTGCCCGGAGGTATGCAGGGATCTTTGCCCATCGCCGCGCCCATCGCCATGCCAACGGCATCGGAAGCCATTTGCGCCGCCATCATCGCCGCGCTCATTCCCAGCGCCGCCGACATGGCTGCATCATCGGCCTCCACGGCTTCGATCATATCGCCCGCAATCGCGGCGGCCTGTGCCGCCATCCCCGCGATCTGCGCGCCCATCAGAGCCTTCTGGGCGAACGCACTCGCCATCATCGCCGCCTTCATGGAAGTCTTCATGGCGGCGGCCGTTCCGCGCGCGGCGGCTCCCGCTGGTGGAATCGGCTTGCAGTGATAAGTTACGTCGAGAGCACGGGCGGCGCGCGCCCCACCGATGAACACTTTCGAGGAACCCGTGAAGATCTCGTAAATGGGCGGCAACCCGCAGCAGGTGGGCGTGATGCCCAGATCGCCGCATCGCGCGGCCGGCATCCCGTTGATGAGAACCTGCACCGATGTACCGAACATCACCGGACCGATCGGCGGCAGCGGCACCAGCGGCGCCGGCGGAACCAGGCTTGGCGGATGCAGATGGCCGTGCGGCATGCCCATGGCGATCGAGCCTAAAGTGGCCGCCGGGAAACAGGGCAGCGCCTGTGCGATGACGTTGGTTGCTTTCGCAAATCCCTCGTTGGCCAGGTTCACCACTTGCATGGGGGCGCCCACCACTGCTCCTATACCGCTCGCCACGTCATGCATCACGTTGGTCGGACGCGCCGGAGGCGAAGGCGGCGGCACAGTGGGCAGCCTCATGCAGGCACCTCTTCGCGCTCGGATGCATCGATCTCCGCCCGCACCGCCCGCGCGCGGTCCCGCTCGCCAAGAGATTTATACCCGCGTTCCTGGTGCTCGAGAATCTTCCTGAGCAGCGGCGGCAAACCAATGCTGCGGCACAGCGTGGCCGCCCCATCCCAACTTGCCACCGCTTCCCGTACACGGCCCTGCTTCTCCTGGCTTAACCCTTTCCACTCCATGGCCTGTACTTTTGTTTCGGGGTCCAGGTTGTGCGCGGCCAGCCGGTCGAGACCGTCGAAATACTGTTCGGCATCGGAGAACTGCCGCCTCTTGTAAGACACTTCGCCCAGGTTCTTGACCACGGTCGCCATCAGCACCGGGTCCTTCGATTCGACAACCGGTGGAACCGCGCACTCGTACCAATACTGCGCCCGGTCCAGCTCGCTTTTCCGCTGGAACATGTCGCCGAATGCATTCAGGACGAACGCCTGCATCGGCTGGTTGTTCGTGCTTTGATAGTGGCCGAGCAACACCTTGTACTTGGCGATGGCATCGTCCGACCGGCCATGCGCGTTATCGAGGGAAGCGAGCATCAGCAGCGACTGCATGCGATCTTCGAGCGGCAACCCATCATCTTCCACGTCGTCGCGCATACTCTTTTCCATCGCCGCCGGACCGAGGTCGACGGGCAGGACGCGCGTGCGCGGCGCTCGCGCGAGCCCCGGCGCAAAACCGAGAGAGTCCGGCTGATCGCGAAACACCAGGCGCACTCCGCGCATCCAGGGTTGGACCATTCCACGGGGAACAAAACAGGTAACCAGCCGAAGGTATTCGCGGCGATCGGCGATCTTCTGCGGGCACGCCACCCACACCAGCCTGTGCCCGCCGTCTTCGGGAACCAGGCTGCGCGCAAAACAGATGGCCTTCCAGAGACGGTCCAGCGGAGGCAGGGCGGCATTGAAGATGTCGTCCGGCATGGCGCGAAGCGGAGGCTTCCCCTCTTCCTTCAGGGCCTCACACGCCATGCGGTGCTCTTCCCTCAACCGTTCGGCGATGACCGATACGTACGCGCCGGGCTGAACGAAATCGTCCGCGAAAAGCAGGAAGATGTCCGTGCCCTGTTTCTGTTCGATGTCGCGCAGCAGCTTGAGCAGAATGGGAGCGTCGTTATCGTTTGCGGAAGCGATCATCACCAGGTCGTCGCGCTGATTGACAAACTCTTCCAGCTCACTTTCGAGCGCTTTGAAAAGCTTGCGCATGACACTCAGTTGATTTTCACCAACGCTCCGCTGATCTCATGCACGCCGACGGCGGTCGCTTTAATGCCCGCACCGGCTGACGCCACTTCCTGGTTGTTCAAGGTGATGGTTTGCGTTCCAACTCCCAGCTTCACTTCCTGCGTGCCGATGATCTCGATGTTTTTGCCGTCGATACGGATGGAGCCGTCGCTCTTCATAACCATGCGGCTCGACCCGGTGTGGAGTTCGATGCTTGTTTTTGCGTCCACCAGGATGGTGGCGTCCGTGGACCAGATCTCCACCGCCTTTTTGACCGTGGTGGTTTGCGTGTTGTCGAAGTTCTCCGTCACCGCATCTTTGACGTGGTAGGTAGCCGTGCCTTTCTCCACATCGTGCACCAGGTTGCCTTCGGTAATTTTGATGGTGGTGTCTTTCTTAATGGTCTCGGTATGCGTGCCGTCCACCCCGATAGTGCGGTTGTTGTGCACCGTCTGGGTGTCGTCGTGCTCGACAGTGGTTCCCATGTCGTACTGCGCGTGGATGGTGATCTTCTCCTTCCCCTTCGTGTCGTCCATGGACATTTCGTTGTAACCACCGCCGCCCTTGGTGCTGTTGGTCTTGATGCCGCTGACCACGGCACCCGACGGAAGTCCGTAAGGAGGCATCTGCTCGGCGTTGTAAACGCGTCCGGTGATAAGAGGCTGGTCAGGGTCGCCTTCGAGAAAATCAACCACCACTTCCTGCCCGATTCGCGGTATCGAAACGGCGCCCCAGCCTTTTCCCGCCCATGGGTGCGATACGCGAACCCAGCAGGAGCTGTTCTCATCCCGTTTGCCGTAACGGTCCCAATGAAACTGCACTTTGACGCGGCCGTATTTGTCGGTGAAGATCTCTTCGCCCGCGGGCCCTACGACAATGGCGGTCTGCGGCCCTTGAACCATGGGCTTTGGCGTTATACGTGCTGGCCGTAAAGGCGCGTTCGCCGGCATGGCGGTGAAGTTGTTCGAATAACGGGCGCCTTCGCCATCCGATTCGCTCAACAGCGAACCCGTATTGGCGCTGTGCGTGACCGAGGTGAGAACGTAGCCTCCGTTCTGATCGCTCCTCGGATGTCCGGTCAGATTAAAGCGAAACCCCGAACAAAATCCACGGCAACTGCTTTCGCCGGTGATCGTCGTATGGCACGCTTCCTCTTCTTCCATGCGCAGCTTCACCGTTTCGTCGGCCTCCCGGCGATTGGCGAACTCGCCCGGATAGTCGTAGATCTCATAGCGGCTGTTGCCACCCTGGTCGATTTTGCTGGCGAGCGAAGAGAGAAGACTATCGCGTGGGGTCTCGAAATTGAAGTCGGACAGGGCGTACTTGCCGGGGCGTATCTCCTGTTCCATGCGCCAGGACGAGACCGTGTCGTCCCCTGGAGCATAGCCGCCGCCACCCACCAGATGGTATCGCGCATCGGGTTGATCGGGACAGGGCTTGTGGGCCGAGGGGGTGTCCGCCAAAATCAACGTGTGACGCCCCTGCTCGTGCCGGAAGAAAAAGAAAATGCCTTCCTGCTCCAACAACCGGGAGATGAAATTGAACGCGGTCTCCCGGTACTGTACACAATACTCCCACGGAGTGTAGCTCCGGTTCAGTTGCAACTCGAAATTCTGAAAGCCGAAGGTGCGAAAGATCTCCTGAACGATGTCGGGTACGGATTTTTTCTGAAAGATTTTACAGTCGCTCGTGCGGGTAAGAAACCACAGCCACGGTTCCACAACAGCCTGATACCGGGCGAGGCGCCCCTCCGAAGGAAGCTGCGTGAACCTGCTGACGTGTCCGTTGAAATAGCGCCGGGTGGATTCGTCCTCCAGCCGGACGGCAATGGTGACATTGCGTCCGATAATGGCGTCATAGTCGATTTCTGCGTCATCGGACACCAGATCGATCTGGAACCGGAATAGCTGCGACACCGCCTCCGTGCCGGTAAACGCCCGTAGGATCAGAACGTCCTGGCCAAGAGGCGTATCGATCGATATGGTCCGGTTCGCCTGCGTAATGGACGCGGGCATAAAACACTCCCCTCACTCGTAATACGCGTAATTAACGAATGAAATGCGTCACGGCGGCTAAGTGGTTAACAGCACAGCAGTGCACGGCATCATAAGAGCATCTACATACAGCCAAGGATACTTGAAATTTTGAAGACGGGAGCTTTCAGCGATCGGCGGTCAGTGTTCAGCTTGCGGGAACCACCGGCGGGCTCGAGCTGTCGGGGCAGCCACTTTTATGCCTTGACATCCTAGGCAATCGCCAGTAAGCTATGGTTCGAATGTCTAGGCATGACAAATCACGCACGGACGAGGCCGGTTTACTGCAAGGCACGCTCGACCTTCTCATCCTAAAGGTGCTCGCCCTCGAACCATTGCACGGTTATGGCATTGCGCAGCGTCTAAAACAGATCTCTCGCGAAGCCTTGCAGATCCGGCAGGGTTCGCTGTATCCGGCCCTTTACCGGCTGGAAAAGCGTGGGATGTTGAAGGCTCAGTGGAGAACAGCCGGTGGACGCGAAGCAAAGTATTACAGCCTTACCCGGGCAGGTCACCAGCAGTTGCAGTCGGAGACCGAAGGATGGGAACGCCTGTGCGCGGCAGTTCGCCTGGTACTGGAGACGTCGAGGTAGGTGGAGGTATGTGGGCACGGTTTGAAAAGCGGCTGGACGCCGAGATCAGATTCCACTTGGACGAGCTGATCCAGAAGTACATGAAGCAAGGGCTCACACGCGATGAAGCGCGCCAACGCGCCTTGCGGGAGTTCGGGGCCGTGGAACTCGCCAAGGACGAAGTGCGTGATCTCCGGCTGTTTGACTGGCTCCAGCAATTTGGACGGGATCTTCGCGTCGCCGTACGAGTTGCACGCCGGGCGCCAGCGTTCACAGTGGCGGTGATTGCAACGTTGGCCATTGCGATCGGCTCCGCAGTTGCAGTTTTCGGTGTCGTATATGCGGTCCTGCTGCGGCCACTTCCATATCCCGATCCAGAACGGCTGGTCTCCATTGAGAACAGAACGGGAAAGGAATCCAAGCAGGATGCCGTCCACATGCAGCAGTATCAGGACTGGGTTAGCCACGCTTCGTCGTTCGAATCCGTCGCCGCTTACAATTTGTTTTTCGAACACGGCACATTCAATCTGACGGGCCTCGGCGAGCCGGAGCGTCTCCGGGGAATCAATGTGACGGCAAATCTGCTCCCGATGCTGGGCGCTCGCGCTGTCATAGGCCGCCTCTTCGCAAAAGGAGAGGATCAACCCGGCGCCGTCCCTGTTGTGGTCCTTAGTTACTCGTTCTGGCAGCGGCGATTCGGAGCCGGCTCCTCAATCGTAGGCCAGCAGCTCATCATCAATGACATCCCGCACATTGTGGCGGGCGTGATCGCCCCAGAACTCGCATATGCGGGAACGCTCATCCTGTCATCCGGCTTCGATGTATATCTGCCCCTCATTCAAGGGAAACAAGCGTATCGTTATGGCATGTTCCTCGCTGTCGTGGGCAAACTGCGGCCCGGGGTCTCGCGGCAGCAAGCCCGCGAAGCAGTCGAAGCGCTGCACAGGGCTTCATTTGGCAACTCAGAGCTTCGGGATATGCGGCAGGACGTGCGGCTCTTGTCCGAACGCGTCAACTCCACGCTGCAAACGCCGTTATGGATGCTCCTGGGCGCGGTTGCGCTCCTCGTGTTCACGGGCTGTGCCAACCTGGCGAATCTGTTCCTGGCGCGTGCGGCTGCTCGAACCCGCGAGTTCTCTGTGCGCGCGGCATTAGGCGCGGGACGCAGCAGGCTCGCGCGGCAGGTACTCACTGAGTGCCTGTTGCTCGCTGGAATCGGCGCGGGGATCGGCGTAGCGCTCGCTGCTGCCATTCTTAGGTATCTTCGTGGCGCAGAGTGGCTTCAGATGCCCCGCCTCGCAGAGATGGCGATCCATTGGCCCGTGGTCCTGTTTGCGGTGGCCGCCTGTGGATTGACAGCTATTCTCTTCGGGCTTGCACCGGCATTGCGTGTGGCGCGCGCCGGCGTGGTCAGCGGATTGAAGGAAGGCGCCCGCGGGACGCCGGGCGGAGGGGTTCGTGGCGGTCTGCGTTGGGCATTGATAGTCGTCCAGGTAAGCATGTCATGCGTGTTGCTGACGGGCTCGGGCCTGCTGATCCGGAGCCTGTTGAAACTGCTCGAGGTGAACCCGGGATTCCAGCCGGAACAATTGGTTGCCATGCGTGTAGACCCTGGAGAACGGCGCGAACACGGTCCGAAAATGACAGCATTCTTCGAAAACATCCTGGAGCGGGTCCGCGCGCTACCCGGCGTGAACTCCGCTGCGCTCGGCGTAAATCTTCCCTTAGACCGCAATATGCGCTGGGGCTACACGATCCGCGGTCAGAAAGAGCAAAGCAGCCTCCCTCCTACCGCAGCGGTTCGAATGGTGAGCCCTGGCTATTTTCAAACGCTGGGCATCCGGATGTATGCCGGCCGCGACTTCAGTCCGCACGACAACGCGCAGGCTCCACCGGTCGTGGTTGTGAACCGCACATTGGCTCGCGAAATTGGCGCGGTTATCAAACCATTGGGATCGAAATTGAGGATCGCAGGCCGCGAGCACGAAGTGATTGCCATCGTCGAGGACACGAAGCACGAGGGGCTCGATCGTGAGTCGGGTACCGAATACTACCTGGCGCTGGCGCAAACCCTGCCGTTTCCCGTTGTCGATGTCGTCGTGCGATCCCCGCTACCGGTTGGCTCAGTCTCGGCTGCGGTGCGAGGCGCGGTCTGGGCTGTAGACCGGGACCAACCCGTGGGCAAACCGCAAACGCTCCAAGCGCTGCTCGATCGCTCCCTCTCGCCCCGGCGATTCTTCACCTGGATTCTGACCGCTTTCGCGGTCTTCTCAGCATTATTGGCGTTTGCCGGGGTGTATGGTGTTGTTTCTTACGGTGTGGCACAGCGGACATCCGAGATCGGAATCCGAATGGCATTGGGCGCCACAAGTAGCGATGTTATGCGGTTATTTGCCGCCGAATCCATAGCCGTGGGGTTTTTGGGACTCGCGTTTGGGGTAGCTGGGGCACTCGCGTTCGCGCGCGTGCTTCGCAGCCAACTCTACGGGATAACTGCTTCGGACACGATGACACTTTGCGGCGCCGCATTATTGATATCGGGTTGCGTAGTGGCAGCGACACTCTTTCCGGCGCGACGCGCCACGAGATTAGACCCGAGGCAGGCTCTTGGTGCAGAGTGATACACCGGCTCAGCGCTGGAACCAGTGCCCGTCGGCCGCATTCTCCATGAACTCGAAGACCGCTCCTTCTTTGAGAACAAACACCACTCTTAGCGCGCCGGCGGGATTGAACGGACCCAACAGCACTTCGGCTCCTTCCATCTCCCGCTCGAGGTTTTCTACCCGGAAGGCCATGTGTGGGAGATCGCGGACCGGACCGCTGACGGGACTGTCCGGTTCATACCGCAGGTACTCGATCCGGTTCGGGTGGCGGAGCGGGTCTGTCACCCATACCTTGCTGGCTTCGACGTACATCTCTTCGGGCTGTTTTTCGACAACCGGAATTCCCACGTGATCGAACACTCGCATAGGTACTACTTTAGTCCGGTGAATCGCAGGTTGCACCCGCCCATCGTTTCCCCTTATGATCGACTCCCATGAGAAGGCGCGAATTTCTGTTTTCCGCTCTCGCCGGTGGCTTCGCTCCGGCCGCCCTGCCGCAGCAGAGAGACGAGCCGCCCGAATACACGGCTCATGGCAGCCTGGTCGTCGAACGTTCCCTGTCCGGAAAGCCGCACGCCGGCAAGGTGCTGGCCGCCATTCAACCGCACTCGGACGATATTCCGCTGTTCGCGGCGGGCACCGTCGCCAAGCTGCTCAACGAGGGCTACACAGGCCACCTGATCCGCGTAACGAATGACGACATGGCGGGGCCGGGAACCATCGGCACAACGGTGCTGGCCAATGAAAAAGACAACGACGAAGTCGCGCGCGTCCTGGGGTTGAAGAGCATTTTCAACCTGAATTATCCCAACCATAATATGGACGGCACTTCACGGCCGGAGCTTCGCGGCCGGTTCATTTTTCTTTTCCGGCTGCTCAAGATCGATACGGTTATCAGCTACGATCCCTGGAGCCACTACGAAGAGAACCCCGACCATTACGTCACCGCCGCCTGTGTGGAAGCGGCGTGCTGGATGGCCGGAGGCAGCAAGGACTATCCGGAACATTTCGCCGCGGGTTTGAAGCCGCACTCCGTGCGCGAAAAGTACTACTTCGCCCGGTTCGACCAGCGCGTGAACCGGGTGGTGGATATCGGCTCTACGGTCGAAAAAAAGATCGACGCAAACCTGGTGAACGTTGCGCAGGGCCCGGCTGGAATCAACGGCTCCAAGCTTCGCAGTATGCTGGCCGGGCGCGGGCAGCGGCTTCCGCTGCTCGGCAGCGACGACACCACCGCGAATCGCGAATATATTCGGGAATTTGTGCTTTCCCGCGACGCAGAGATCGGGCAGAAGTACGGCTTACAGTATGCCGAACAATTCCACTACATCGGGCCGGGCGAAAACCGTATCGAGCAGTATATTAAACGCAACGCTGTTCCGTTAAAGTGACAGGTGCGCCAACGGCTCTGAGGTTGAATCGTGCGACGGCTCCGGCAAGAACTTTCGCTGGAGGACGCTTCTTCGCGGGAAGCTCGAGCCAGCTATATACCGCTTCATAGACGGCGCCGGTCCAGCAGCGGGCCATAATCGCGGAATCGGACAAAGGCAACTTCGGCGCGAGCCGGCGCAGGACCTTTTCGACGCCGCAGGCATGGCTGGCCATAACGGAGCGGCGGATCTGCTCCAGCCGTGGGCTGAGCCCGGAGGATTCGACAATCAGAATACGCGCCTCCCCGGGATTCTGCGCCAGGAACAGCACGAAGCCCTCGACAGCGGCCTTCATCTGCGCAAGCGGGGCGGCAGGCGCTTTCGCCGCAGCCGCGCCGGTTGCCGCCGAAATGCGTTCCGCGAGGCCAGCGAGAGCGGCGGCAAAGATGTCTTCCTTATTGCGGAAATAGAAATAGAAGTTGCCCGTGGACGTGCCGGCTTCTGCCACGATCATAGGGACCGTGGTCGCGTGATATCCATGGCGGCCGAAGAGGCGCGTGGCTACCGCAAGAATAGCCTGGCGGCGCTCCTGCTTGCGCGCAGCCATCTTCGGGGTGGTGCGATAGGCCATGCGTCACTCTGCCGTGAGAGGCAACCGGGGCCGCGAGGCCCGCAATTGGAAAAAGATGTAGATCGAAGCAGCCAGCAGGAAGGGCGACGAGTAGAATCCGGGCATTGGGCCGGAGCTGCCGAGCAGAGTACCCGTGATATGTCCCAGGGCGTTAACGGTCATGAAAGCGGCGAAAGCGTAGCTTACCGGCCGTGTCCAACGCGCACCCCAGAATACGAATGGCGACAACGAGAACAGCAGCAGAATCGCGGCGATCAGACCGGCAATCCAGAGCTTGAAATCAAATACCGGCAGAGGCAGCCACGGCAACTTCTCCCGGATTGCCATCACCGTAGGGTTGTAGACGGCCAGAAATCCCGTAGAGGCCTCGTCCAAAACATGTAGGCTGAGCGCGAAACAAAGCGCCAGCCAGGCCCGGCCCACCCCGTTTGCGGACTTCGTTTCAGGAACGGCCATTGGCATATACCTCCCTCGTTCCAAGGATAGAATGACGTGTCATTCTATCCTTGTCAAGGGAATTACCGGGCCCGCGATGCGAGTTTCCGCTTCAGATCGATGGCGAGGCTGTCGTCAGGAGACCGTGCCAGCGCTTCGTCCAACTCGGTCCGGGCAAGCGGATCGGCTCCCATCGCCATGTAGATCATCGCCAGTGCGAGTTGGGGTTTCGAATAGTGGCCAGGATCGATCTTCTTGGCCGCTGAGAAGTACTGGAGGGCGCGGACCGTATCGCCGAGGCAGAGGTAGTTCTTTCCCAACTGTGAGTTGGTCGCCGCATCCGCGGGGAGTTCACGAACGGCCCGCTCGCTATAAGGCAGCGCCTCCGCACACCGGTTCCGGTTGAGTAGAATCGCGCCGAGATTGACGATGCTTTCCAGCGCGTCCGGGTCCTGCGCCAGGACACGCCGGAAATACGTCTCCGCTTCCGCCAGGCGGTCCGACTGGAACGCGATCTGCCCAAGCAGTTGCCACGCGGCGGCGAACTCCGGCGACATCTCTACGGCCTTCTCCAGATGCCGGATCGTGTCTTCGATCCGCTGCTCGGATAACGCACGGCGGGCATTCCGGTACTCGCGGCGGGCCTTTGGCGGAATTTGGAGCGCCCAAAGGGGAACCGTGCCGGTGCGCTTTGCATATTGCACAATGGAGGTGTCCCCCGCCGGTACTTTGAAGGCGACGTCCATGTGGACGACACCTTTTGAATCGGCCTTGGCCGCATCCAGTTGTACGCTCTTGCGGACCAGTCCTTCTCCACGAACAAAAACCGAGAGCGTGTAGGCCCCTGACGCCAGTTTAGTGAAGCGGAACCGCCCAGCCTTATCGCAGGTGACGGTCGCATCGAACGGAAATTGCTGGGCACTCAGATTGGCCAGCATCTTCGGATACGAAGGCTGAACCTGTCCGCGTAATTCAAGCTTCGCCGCGTTTGAGCCGGACGCCGCCAGCGCAAGCGCCACAACGGCCGCGACCATACTCCAATTCTATGCCCGGGACGCCGCGCACGGTTTAGCACGGGGGCGGTAAGCACACCGGAACCCGGCACATACGATATCGTTGAATTGTAAATTGCCGGGCCGGGCATACCGACCCTTCCGGACTCCATGACCCCTTCTATTCTGCGAGACAGTCCCGACGCGAAATGGCGGTTGCTCGAACTCGTGCTCCAGGCCGAGACGCACGCCGGCAAGCCGAGGGAGCAGTGGCCGGAAATCATTCTCATCGGCGATGCGTTCGCTCCCGGTACGCTCGCCGCGGCCCGCGCACTGGCGGGCGCCTACGAAGTCCAGATTCGATTCGCCGAGTCTCTTAGCGGGGCACCGCGGTTCCATGAAGCTCCCGACCTATCGGCAATGGGACATTTCTTCTCGCGCGGCGGCTTGCCCCACCGGCGGATATTTTTCACCGGTGGGCATCTGCGCTGGTCGGCTCGGGCACGGCGCAGGTTTGCCTACGTCCGCCAGTCTGGACGTTTTCCGGATGATTTCGACTTCTGGCGCAAGAGGTTGAGCGATCCGAACTCGGTCCGGCCGAGCACGCGAGAGAACCGCATTCAATTCCGCCTCCACACGCAGCAGGATTTTGACCGCTTTGAAGAGGCTGTCCGGCAGCTTGAAACGGCGAATTGGACCGGCCTGGCTGCAGACCCTGACGAAGATGCCGGGTGAACCGTGCGCGGTTCAGCAGCGCTCAAAAGCGACAGCCGCGGCGCCCAACACACCGCCGTGATAGCCCAAACCGGAAGCACATACTTCAAGATGGCGCTGGTCCCAGACGGTCAATCTGCGCGAGAGTTCTTCGCGCACACGCGTCAATAGCAGCGTGTTGTTCTGGACCAGTCCACCGGAAAGGACAAGCAACTCGGGATCGAGCAACTGCACTACGGCGGCCAGACCGCTGGCGAGATAGACGGCCTGAGCGGATATCGCGGCACGGGCGCTCTCATCGCCTCCGTTGGCGGCGTGGATCAACTGCTCCGCGTTGGCGAACTGCGGCGCGCGGCGCAGCAGAGCGGCGGCGTTCGTGTAGGCTTCCAGGCAGCCACGCAATCCACAAGTGCAGGGAGCGCCATCGGGTTCGACGGGCATATGCCCGATAGCGTTGGCGAAGAAATGAGAGCCGTGGTTCAGCTTGCCATCGATGTAACAGCCGCCGCCCAGACCCGTTCCAAGCGTGATGACGACGAAGTTTCGCGCGGAGCGCGCGGCGCCGAAACGAAACTCGGCCACGGCGAGCGCATTCGCGTCGTTCTCCACAGCAACCGGAAGCCCCACGGCTTCGGATACTTCGGCAGCGATTTGCGCGCCCGTCCAACCCGGCAGGTTCCCAGTGGCATACACCACTTCTCCGCTCGAAGGATCCACCCAACCCGCGGTGGCGATGCCGATAGCCGCGGCGCCGCCTCCCTCGACGCATTCCCGCGCGATGCGCTTGAGATGGCCGAGCAACGCTTCGCGGCCGGCGGACCAAGGTGTGGGCGCCACGCCTTCGCTGAGCAGGCGTCCATCGCTCGCCACCACGCCATACTTCGTGTTGGTGCCGCCTAAATCGATGCCGGCCACCTGCCCTGTCACGAGCCGGCGGCGTTCACGATCCATAGCTCCGGCGAACACCTCGACAATGCGCCGCGGCGCCGTGATCGCCGTGCCCACGATGACCGCGTGCGCGCCCGCACGCAGCGCGGATGCCGCTTCTTCGGGCGTCGAAATGCGCCCTTCGGCGAGGACCGGCACAGGAACGGAATGAACGAGCTCGGCTATAAATTCGGGTTCAAACCGATCCACGTGCGCGGTTTCGTCGGTGTAGCCGCGCATGGTGGAGGCAACGGTGTCTGCTCCAGCTTCCACTGCCCGAATCGCCTCTTCAACGGTGGCGATGTCGGCCATCACGGGAACGCGCAACCGGTCGCGAATTTCCTTCAGGCGTTCGAGCGCGCCGTACCGCCGTCCCCGAACGGTGCAATCGATGGCCACGATGGACGCGCCCGCTTCCACAACCGCTTGCGCCGACTCGACGGAGGGCGTAATCAGGATACGCCCGTCGGACGCGATGCTCTTCTGAATGCCGAAAATCGGCAGATCCACCCTGGCTCGTATAGCGCGAATATCTTCCGGACCATTGGCGCGTATGCCGGCCGCGCCGCCGAGCGCCGCCGCTTCGGCAAAGCGGGCCATGGAGTCCGGATCGCGAAACGGATCGCCGTCCGGAGCCTGGCAGGAAACAATGAGCCGGTGTTTGAGAGAAGAAAAAATCATGAGAGCGTCGTGGAAGCAGCCGTGATCACAATGGCAATGAGAAGAGTGACAATTCCGAACTGCATGGTGCGCACAGCGGCAAGAGGCGCAGTGCGCCATTCGCCCAGCAGATAGCCCATCAGGTTCGCCACCAGCAATCCAACGGCGAGGCTGAGCGGCCAGCCGATGGATGGCCCGATGTCGCCCAGCAGCGGTGTGGCCGCTCCGTATAGAAAAATACTGCCGCCCCACAGCAGGCCCATCAGAAGACCCAACCCCCACGTCTTCGCCGGCGGACCGGCGTTAAACAATTTTGCGCTGCGATGCCGGGAGAGCAACTGCAGGCAGTAGGCGATATTCGGAACGGCGCCCGCTCCCAGCATCAGCAGCCAGATGACGTTCGTCGAAGTGAAGCGCGTGAGCCCCAACCTTTCCCCCGCATCGGCAACCGGCAGCGCCAGACTGTAGCCGATGTTAAACACCGCCGACATCACTCCCGAGCCGATGGCAAAAAAATAACCGCGCCATTCCCGCGAGGTCTGCTGCTCCGACATGCGGCCCGCGCGCCCACACAGCCAGACGCCCGCGATGAACACCGCGACGCCCGCGAACAGGACGAAAACCCGCGGCTCCGCTTTGAGGCCGCCGGTCACGATCAACGGGATTACCGAACCCAGCGCCGAGCTGAGTCCGATGACGAGACTATTAGCTAATGAGACGCCCAGCGTGTGTACGCTCAAACCGAAAAGGATGGCGCCGAACCCCCACGCAAAGCCGAAGGTGAGAGCGGCCCAAACCGCCGCGGTGGGCGCGGCTGCAATCACGGCAGACGGGTCCGCCGCCGGTAGCACGACGATGGGAGGCATCAGCACACACGCGGTTACGATGAAGACGAGCCAGATGTTTTCCCATTTCCAGACTGGAATCACCTTCATTGGCGCGGAGAACAGGCCATTCGCGATGCCGGAAAGAGTTGCGTAGAACACGCCGAGACCGATCACGGAAGTTGCTTCCTCCCTTGTAGAGGCACTCTGTCATTGTATAGAGGGCGACAGGGTTACAATGCCGCCCGGTGGAACGCTTCCCGTGAAGACCGCGAAATCTCCCGAAACCGGGGCACGCTCGAAACCGGGTGTCGCGGCGCGAAACTCGCGGCCCGCCGCATCGACGTGCAATTCAATAGGCGAGCCGGGAACAGCCGAGACCTTCAACACGAGCTTGCCGCCGGAGAGGCTTGCCTCGACGCCGTCCGCTCCGCTGAAATAGACGAGCCGGGGGCCTTTGCGCTCGGGCTCGATGAAGAGAATCAGCGGATCGTCCCCTTCCAGGGTGACAGGAATCTGCGCCAGTTCCGGCGTGGTGTAGGCGCGATCGGACAAGTAGCGATTGCGGCGAAGGTCCGCAATGCGGTAACGGCTGCCGCGTTCGAGCCCAAGCTTTTCCGGCGCAAGAATTTTCAGCGGTTCGCTGCGCTTTCCCGATCCTCCAAGAACGCCCATCACAATGAGGGCGCGGCCATCGCGTGCGAAGCCGTTGACAATCGATCCGGGCTGCGACATGGCGAGCACGTCCGCGGTGCCAAAGCTCGAATACTTCTCCGCTCCGTTGAGCCCGAAGAAGCGCCAGTAACCCCACAATTCCCGCGCGAGCGCGACTTCCGGTTCTTTGGATACGCGCCACTCCTCCACCGTCTTCGGCGCAATCGCGCGATTCAGACGAAAGGGAATCATAAACGTCGTCAGCAGGTTGATCATGGTTCGCGTGTCCTGGTTCGGGCGCCACATGGCAAGCGACTGCACGCCTTGTCCCCAGCCGTTCCAGGTGGTGACGATGGTTTCTTCCCGCATCTTGATGGGATCATCGTTTTCGCCGTTCAGGCGAATATCGAACCACGGCACCATGCCGGAAAACAGCAGCATGTTGGCGTTGAGCAGCATCACTCCTTTTCCCGCCGTGTGCCTTGCCACCACGCGGCGCGCGCGCTTCGCGAAATCGTGATAGCCTTCCGTGGCGAAGCTGCCCAGATAACCGCCGCAGCCGTGGCGGGCGTTGTTGCAGAAACGGATGTTGATCCAATGGTCGATGTAGAGGCCATCGAAATCGAAATCCGCCAGCAGTTGGTCCCATTGTTTTTCCAGGTGGTTGCGCCAGCCTTCGGCGTTGTAGCACATCAGAGTAGTCTCGTTGGCATATTCAATGCCCGCCGAGGCCATCCATTCCGCCGCGTGTTGCTGATAGGCGGGGGCCGCGAAATTGAAGTCGGTGAACGTGACGTAGGGGATCACCTTTATGCCGTACTGATGGGCGGTTCGAAGGAAGTGCCTGATCTTTTCGGCTTCGAGAGGCCGGGCGTAATCGCCGGACCAGTAGTTCGCTCCGCCGATGATCAGGTTGACGCCCATCTGGGCCCACAACTTCACCTGTTCATCCGTTGGCGGCTGCCACGGTTCCCGTGTACCGCGCCAGCGCGCCATGACGATCTGGTGCGGTCCGGGCCAGACGGCACGAATGCTGTTCAGGTCATTCCGGGGATGCTTCGCGGGAGTCGTCTGCACCCAGAAAACGCGCTTGCGAACGTCGCCCGGATTGAGGGGATACGTGGCGTTGCGAATATCGAACTCCTCCAGTTCGAGCGCATCGGCGCGCCTGTAGAGTTGGGTAAACACGTTCACCCGGCCGCGTGAATCCCATCCCCTCAATTCCCGCCCGTCCACGGTTTCCACCGCGCCGGTGTCGACCCGCTTTCCGCTTTCGAGAATGACACTCGAATCGCGATAGCCGCTCCAGCGGTCCGCGAAGTCCTGCTTGGAGAACTCGATTCCGGTGACGCGGTTCGCAAGATGGAAAAACGCGTTCCAATGCGACTCGAACACGGGTTGATCCCGCTCAGCAGCGGCGATGGAGACGGTCGGCTCCGGACGCACGTCGATGGGCGGAGATTTCGGATCGCTGACCTTGGTCAGGTATTGGATGGGCTCCTTGGCGAGAAAAGCGTGGTTGAAGCAGTTCCAGCGAAGCTGCACCGGCCGGGATGTCGTCAGGCTCACGGTGACCTTCGTGAAACCATCCACATCGAAGAGATAATCGATTTGCCAGGAAAGCGGCGTGCTGCCGTAAGAGCCTGTGGCCCGCACCTCGACGAGCTCTGCGTTCGCTCGCACCAGTTCCGTGCGTATGCCTGTGCCCTTGGCGGCATCGAAGCGGAAGGCATCGGTAAGATCGCCAGACCACAATCGCGGGCGCATCTCGACGGATTTTTCGTAGCCGAAGCGCGGCCGGTCCACACCACCTTCGCGCCGCGCACCCGGGTCGTCGTCGGGCATCACGCCGATATAGGGATTCGGAAAGGACGTTCCGGCGGCGACAAACTCGTCGTTCAACGCTTTGGCCGACACGATCTGGCCGATGGAACGATCGACAACATACCGGAAGGTTCCGCCTGTGATGGTGATCGTCTTCGGGGTTTCCGTTACGTTCAGCGGCTCGAAAACACCGAACACTTTGCCGTCGTAAAGATCCGTCTTCTGCGAGTAGAGAGCGGAAACAGGGAACATCGCGGCGAATACGATAAAAAGGACTCTATTCATGATTCAGGGCCTTCTCTATCTTCTGATAATATGAGTCGCCATGCGCGTTATCGGACTTGCGATGTGTGGAGTGTTGCTGGCGGGGGTGTGTGCGACGGCGCAATTGCGGCGCGACGTGCCTTCCGCCGCGGGAATGTCGGCAGAGCGGTTGAACCGCGCTTCCGCGCTGCTGGCGGCCGAGGTGGAATCGGGACGCGTCGGGGCGGCATCGCTGCTGGTGGCGCGCCGCGGACGCATCGTATTTCATAAAGGATTCGGTGTGCCGGCGGACGCCGTGTTTTTGCTGGCGTCCATTACCAAGCCGGTGACGGCGTGCGCGCTGATGCTGCTGGTGGAGCGCGGGCAGGTGGGGCTGAACGATCCGGTGAACCTCTACTTCCCGGAATTCACCGGCGACGAACGCGAAAAGATTCGCGTTCGGGACCTGCTCAGCCATACGTCAGGATTGCCGGACATGCTGCCGGAAAATATCGAGCTGCGGCGCTCGCACGCTCCGTTGAGCGAGTTCGTCAACCGGGCCTTGAAAACACCGTTGCTGTTTCCGCCGGGAACCGGGTTCCGCTATCAGAGCATGGGGACGCTGCTGGCCGGAACGATCGTGGAAAAAGTGACGGGGCAACCGCTGCGCGAGTTCGAAAAGAAAGAGATGTTCGAGCCGTTGGGCATGAAGGACAGCTCGCTGGGCCTCGGCGGCAGGAAGGTGGCGGACCTCGTCCCATGCATGACGTCGCCGAACGCGAACAAGGCCGATGAAGAGCGGTTCGGCGCGAACAGCGATTACTGGCGCGATATGGGACACCCGTGGGGCGGCATGCACAGCACTACGGCCGACCTTGCGATTCTGCTACAGACGTTTCTCGATGGCGGCACGTACGGCGGCACGCGCCTGTTCAGTCCCGCGACCGTCGCCCAAATGACCCGGAACCAGAACGAGGGGCTGAACGATCCATGGGGGCTCGGCTGGTCGCTCGCGCCATCGCGCGCGTGGAACGCGCTGGGCGATCTTGTATCCGCCAGGGCATTCGGACATGCCGGCGCGACGGGCACGGTAGCATGGGCCGACCCGGAGACGAAACTGCTGTGCGTAATCCTGACGAACCGCTCCTATGGGAGCGACAACGGACGCCTGCTGCGGCGGGTGTCGAACGCCGTGGCCGCGGCGGTGGAGTAAAGGCGGCCGCACAGCTTTCGAAAGCATGAGATAATCTGCCCAAATGAGCTTCCATGAGAACCGCCGCGCTTTTCTAAAGACAGTGGCCGCACTGCCGCTGCTGGCTCGCGCTTCAATGGCGAAGCCACCCAAAACGAACGTCTACACACGAATCGGTGTGCGCCCGCTGATCAACGCACGCGGAACGTGGACGTACCTGAGCGGCTCGCTCGAGCTGCCGGAAGTACGGGCCGCGAAACATGAAGCCTCTCTGCAATTCGTGGACATGTTCGAGTTGCAGCGCGGCGTAGGGAAACGGCTGGCGGAGCTGTCCGGCGCGGAATCCGGCATGGTCACCTCCGGCGCCGCGGGAGCGATGGCGGCGGCCACGGCGGCTTGCATCGCGGGCACCGATCCGAAGAATGTCTGGCAACTGCCGGACACTACCGGCTTGAAGCACGAGGTGGTGATGTTCGGCGGCCGAAGCGCTTTCGACAATGCGATCCGGCTGGCGGGAGGCAAGCTGGTTCTGACGCGCAGCTTCGAAGAACTGGAAGCGGCGATCAACGACAACACCGCCATGGTGTACACAACGGCCGACGGAGAGAGACTGGAAAAGGCGCTGGCGATTACCAAGCGCCGCGGCGTACCGATGCTGCTGGACCAGGCGGCGGGAATTCCGCCCATCGAGAACCTTTCCCGGTACGCGACGATGGGCGTAGACCTGTACACCTTCAGCGGCGGGAAGGGGCTGGCGGGCCCGCAGTGTTCCGGGCTGCTGCTGGGCCGAAAGGACCTGATCGAAGCGGCACTGGCGAACTACAATCCCTGGGAAGGCGCGGTCTGCCGGCCGATGAAAGTGGGCAAGGAAGAGATCATGGGATGCCTGGCCGCTGTGGAGGCGTGGAAGAAGAGGGACCTGGCATCGCTCGATCGCGAGTGGGGCGAACGGGTGAAACGCATCGCCAAGATGGTGGAGACGGTGGCCGGCGTGACGACCGACATACAGATTCCCCAGGGTGGAAATCGTTATCCCACGCTCACCGTGAACTGGGACGCCGAGGCATGGGGATTCACCGTGCAGGATTGCGCACTCCAGCTTCGCGACGGCGAGCCCCGCATCGAAGCTCTTACGAACGATAATCCAAGCCTGGTTCCCGCCGTGCGCGAGGGGTATCCGAAAGCGGATCCCAAGCGCAGCGCCCGTCCCGACCGGCTTCGGATTGTGCCTTCGACGCTGCAGCCCGGTGAAGACCTGATTATCGGCAAGCGATTGCGGCAGATCCTGGGTTCCGCGCGAAAAGGGTAGTAAGTTTTCGCGCCGGCGGCGTCTATGTCCTGAAGGGTATGAAAGACAAGAAATCCGTTCAGGACCCGAAGCGCAAGGACCCCAAGAAGCAAGGGGCCAAACCGCAATTTTCACAAAAGAAGATCAAGGTTCCGGGCTTGGAGCGCGAAATGTCGCCCAAGGCCGATCACGGCGAGGAGTCCTATGAAGGTCTGGGACGGCTCAAGGACCGCGCGGCGCTCATCACCGGCGGAGATAGCGGAATCGGTCGCGCCATCGCCATCGCTTATGCGCGGGAGGGCGCCGACGTTCTGATCAGCTATCTGCCCGAAGAAAAGGAAGACGGGGAGGAGACCGCACGGTGGGTGGAGATGGCGGGGCGGCGGGCGGTGAAGGTCCCGGGCGATATCCGGAAAGAGAGGCACTGCCAGGCGCTGGTCGACCGCGCGTTCAAAGAATTCGGGAAGCTGGATGTGCTGGTCAACAACGCCGGTTTTCAGATGAGCCACGACCGCATCGAAGACTTCACGACCGAGGAGTTCGACCGGACGTTCAAGACGAACGTATACGCGATGTTCTGGCTGTCGAAAGCGGCATTGCCGCGAATGAAAGCAGGCAGCGCCATTATCAACACCGCGTCCATTCAATCCTTCGATCCCAGCCCGAACCTGCTCGCCTACGCAGCAACAAAGGGAACGATTGTGAACTTCACGAAGGGGCTTTCGAAGATGGCGATGCAGCAGGGCGTGCGCGTGAACGCGGTAGCGCCGGGCCCCGTCTGGACACCCCTGATTCCTTCGACCATGCCGAAGGAAAAGGTGAAGAGCTTCGGCGAACACACACTATTTGAACGCCCCGCCCAGCCGGTGGAAATTGCGCCGGTCTTCGTATTCCTGGCCGGCAACGAATCGCGTTTCGTGACGGGTGAGGTGTACGGCATCACCGGGGGCCAGACTCCGTATTGAGCGGCGGGCGGAGCTTCGCGTAGAAGGCCCGCAGCCTCTCTACATATTCGGGACCGGCCGTTTCAGGGATGTCGTTGTGCCCTGCCCCACGTACACGCCAAAAGAATTTGGGTCCGTTGGCGGCGGCGAAAAGGCGTTCCCCGAACTCGAACGCAATCACTTCGTCCTGGTCTCCGTGGAGGACGAGCAGCGGAACATGGACACGTGTAATTGTTTTGAGTGAGTCGTAACCGGAGATCAACAACGGACCGATGATGGGCAGAACGCGCGCGGCAACGGCGCGGGCGGAGGTAAACGGCGCTTCGAGCACGAGCCCCGCCGGCGGGCGGACAGCAGCAAGAGATACGGCGACGGCCGTACCCAGCGACTCCCCGTAGAGCACGATCCGCTCCGGCGGAATTCCACGGCTGAGAAGAAATTCGTATCCCGCCTGCGCGTCGCGAAGGAGCCCGGCTTCACCTGGAGCGCCCCGGCTTTTGCCATAGCCGCGATAGTCGAGCAGGAGAAGAGAAGAACCGGCAGACGTGATCGCCGGGACGCGGTGCGAACGGTGTGTGATGTTGCCGCCGTTGCCATGGAGGTAGAGAGTCGCAAGGCCGTTTCCGGGCGCTTCGATCCACCAGCCGTGCAGACGCACTCCGTCCGTTGTATCGATCCAGACATCCTCCGCGCCGACCCTGTCTTTCTGTTCCCACCAGCCATCCCGAAGGGGATAGTAAATGGATCGATGGGCGAGAAAAGACAGGAGCGCCCAGCAGGCGGCGACGATGAGCAGCAGGACAATCGTTTTCGCCAACACCCGAATGTATTATCGCGCCCGGCGGCGCGTTCCGGTTTATGATTCGAACATTTTGCGATGCGCGCGTTTTGCCCGCGCGTAGGGACCGGTCCCGGGCTCCCGCGCAATAGGGAATGAGAGCCTTGGGCAGGCCTTCGACGTCGCCTCCAGCGTGATCAGGATTTACACTTCCCGGGATAGTCCTGCGCGAGGTTCGGTGGTTGCCTCTCGGCCAGCGAGCAACTACTCGATTCCAAAATAAACCAGCGGTTTGGAGGAGAGAGGCGCAGGCGGCGTGAGGGCGTTGTAAAAACAAGAGATAAAAATTGCGTACTGGCGTGAACGAACAGACCGGTGTACCTAAAGCCGCACGGTAAAACGTCGATAGTAGTGTGAGGCTATTATGGGACCCACCGAGTGCTTCCCGAATCCAGCCGGCGACAACGAGGAAAAGCCGTTCACGCTTTTGCCGCCCGCCGATCGCGGTGAAGTTCTTCATGAACAGCTTCGCTATCTGATGGAACATCCACGCGGTTGTGCCGAAGACTGTGCGGAATGCCAACGGCTTCGCTCGGTGGCGGATCTGCTGATGGCAGCGTTCCGGTAGGGACCGAAGTACTTCTATTCGCTTGCTTACGCGCGCGGCTCTGTAACTGCTTCCTCGCGGTCGCGGCTCGAAAACGAATGTGAGCCGCGACCGCGCTGACACCACTTAGAATCGCAAGCGCAATCCCAACTGGACCTGGCGCATGTCCTGCGCTGCGCGAATCGTACCCACCGCCGAGGAATTCAGATTCGAAGTGGGGGCATTCAGGTTGACCAGGTTGAAGCCGTTGGTCAACTCGGCACGGAATTGCAGGGCGACGTTCTCACGAATGGTGAAGTCGCGGAATACGGCAAAATCCACGTTCCTGCGGCCAGGTTCATCCAGAATATTCCTTCCGGAGGTACCATCCTGGCCGAGCGGGGTGACGGCAAACGCAGATGGATCGAACCACATCGCCGTAACGGCGTCACGGCTCCGGTTGGGGTCGAGGCGCGGGTTGCCGACCAGATTGGCCCGGTCGCCACTGTCACCGTCGAGATTCCGGTCGGTTCCATTCGTCACCGTGAACGGCGCTCCGCTGCGGAAGGTGGTGATGGCCGAAATGGTCCAGCCGTCGAACAGCAGGTGGGCGTAGCGCACATCGTGGAAATAGTTGGTCTGCCAAACAATGGAAGCGACGAAGTTGTGCCGCCTGTCGTTGTTGGTACGCCCGCGCTCGGCGGCGAGATTGTTCATGTTCTGCGCGCCGCCGGAGGTGGTGTCGTTCTGCATGCGGGCTCCCTCCAGGCTCTTGCTGAACGTGTAGAACGCCTTCACCTGGAAATTTCTGGACATGCGCTTATCGGCAGTCAACTGCAACCCGTGATACGCGCTGTTCATGATGGAGTTAAGCTCCGTGATAACCGCCAGGGTGCCAGGTTGGATGGGACGCCGGTTGTTCACGTTCCCGGTGGTGGCTCCGGCGCCGTAAACGGGATAATTCAAGTCCCGTGCGAACGGCAGTTTGTGAGAGAGCGAACTGACGTATCCGGCCTCGACGCTGAGATCGCTGCTCAACTGGCGCTGAACCGAGAAGTTCATCTGGTAGGTATAGGGCCACCGGAAATCCAGGCTGGGTCCCGCGATGGAAGCCGGAAAGATGAACTGAGGGGCCGAGGACGTGTAGCTGTAAGGATAAGGAGAGACACCGCCCGGCAACAGACCGTAAGGATCGGTCAGACTCGCCACGTTATTGAAGCGCTGGCGAATGGTAAACGGCTGGTTATCGGCCGTGGAGTTCCATTCGTTTCCGGAGATGCCGCCATAGAACAAACCGAAGCCGGTGCGAATAGAGGTCTTACTGTCACCAAACGGATCCCAGGCCAGTCCGATTCGTGGCGCGAAGTTGTTCCTGTCGGATGAGATGATGCCCCGGCCAATGCCTTCATCTCCGGGGAAGAGCAGTCCCACAGGAGCGTTGGGAACAACGGTGGACTGCCGCCCCTGAATGAATGTCAGCTTGCGATCATGCGGGTCGGTGGCGGGTGTCTGGAAATCGTACCGCAGCCCGAGGTTGAGCGTCAGCCGCGGGTGAATGCGCCAGTCGTCCTGAATGAACAGACCGGTGTACCAAACGTTGTCGATCTTGGTTACCGGGGCATCCTGGTTCATGGTGACAGGGCGGCCCAGCAGGAAATCGGCCAGCGCGTTTTTGCTGATGGTGCCGTTGAAGGAGAAGGTGCCGTAGTTGTTCAGCGTGGTGTCGTGGATAAACTTCTCCAGGTAAACCTCGCCGCCGAACTTCAGCGTGTGGTTGCCCCGATTGAGGCTGAAGTTGTCCCGGAGGCCGTAGTAATTGCTCCCGGCGCTGGGTCCGGCAATGGCCTGCGTGAGATTGAAGTAGCCGGAGACCTGAATCTGCGGAAGAGACGGCGCACCCTGAATCTGAAACCCGGACCCGAGATCGCCCAAAGAGATTTCCGGAATGTTCAGGCGTCCGCCGAAGTTACGGACATAGGTGAGCCGGAGTTGGTTGACGGCAGTGGGGCCGACGGTCCAGGTATCACTCACATTGAAATTCTGCTGTGTCCACTTGAACTGCCGCTGCGACCAGATGAGATTGCCGGCAAGCGATTCCAGGCTGGTACCGGTGTCGCGGAAATAGCTGCCCGTCAACTGGTGCGACTGAGAGAGCATATGGTCGACCTTGAACTGCAGCTCGTCGGTATCATAAGGCTCCGGTTGCGTGACCTCGACGAAGTTGCCCGGCAGGTTGGCCTGGGGAATGTACTCGTCGAGGATCCGCTTCGCGGTGGGATCGAACCGGTTGGACGGAATCACGCCGCCGGGAAAGGGCTGGCCTGTCGCCGGGTCCACCGGCTGGATGGCGGATTGCGAGAAATTGCCGGCGCGTTCGAGAGACGTGGGAACGATGGCGGTGTTCTTAAACTCGTACTCCCGCTGACGCAGCCCGGAGTAGCTGCCGAAAAAGAAGGTTCTGTCCCGCAGAACCGGTCCACCCAGCGTGCCACCGAACTGATTGCGGCGGAGCGGAGCTTTGCTACTGGCGTTCCAGGTGGTGGCATTCAGCTTGTCGTTGCGGATGAACTCGAACAAAGACCCGTGGAATTCGTTCGTTCCGGATTTCGTCACAACGTCGATGACGCCGCCGGCAAAGCGGCCGAACTCAGCGCCGTAGCTGTTGGTGATGACGCGAAACTCCTGGACGGCGTCGGGATTCGGTACGGCGTTTCCGGTTCCCCGAAGGCCGGTGGTGTTGTTGCCCCCGTCGAGGAAGTAATTCACCGTACCGGACCCACCGTAAGAACCGCCATTCACCATGGTGCGCTGTTCGCGGAACCCAAAGGCGTTCCCGCTCTCGGAAGCTTCCACTCCGGGCGTGAGGTTGAGCAGCGAATAGACATTGCGGTTCACCAGCGGAAGGTTGATGATTTCCGTGTTCTCGACGGTACGTCCGACCACGGCCGAGGTGGTATTGACCAGCGGCGCATCCGCGGTGACTGAAACGACTTCGGTAAGCGCTCCAATATCGAGTACCGGATCGACGCGCGCCGAGCGGCCGACGTCTAGAACGACACCGGTCTGCACGAACTTCTTGAAGGTGCTGGTGACCACTTCGACGCTATAGGTACCGGTTGGCAGGAACGGAATCGAATACTGGCCCAACTGGTCGGTATCCATCGAACGCGAGAAGTTTGTTTCGAGATTCGTAACCGTGACGCGGGCATTGGGCACCACAGCACCGCTACGGTCTGTGACTGTGCCGAGAATAGTTGCTGTGCTTACCTGTGCATGGAGGTAAGAAAAAGGAAGAATTGCCGCAAGCGCGGCGATGCAGAGCACATTTCGCGAGTACACGTGACCTCCTCAAAAAATGCGGCCCGCCCCGTTTCCTCGAGCAGACCTTAAGACCCAAGCTAGTTACTCGCAGTATACACTGCGGCGGAGTATTGTTTCAGGTACAGGTGTAGAGGTCGCATTATTTTTACAAGCGAATCAGCGAGACGAGGTACTCCTGCGGCAAACGCAACGCGCCATCCTTCGCCTGGTTTGCATTTCTCCAGATCTCGACGACGTGTTGCCTCAGTTCCCCGAAACGATCTCCGAGCATGGTCCGCGCCATGACCATGGGACCGAAACGTTCCATAAAAAAGTCTGTCCACGCGTCCAGCGAATCCCACTGGATGATGTTTACATGACGCTCGAACTCGAAGCCGGCCGCAGTGCCTGCGAACAGTTCGCGCACGTGTTCCTCGCTACCCCAAAGAATTGGCGGCAACGCATAGCCGGGCGGCGGAGGCATATAGGCGGCGCTCACTTTGAAAATGTGCCCAACGGTGCCCTCCGGCGTCCAGGTCGCGGTGACGATCGCACCGCCGCGGCGGCAGACGCGCGCCATCTCCTCAGCGGTTCTTTTGTGGCGGGGCGCGAACATATGGCCGAAGGTAGATAGAACGCGGTCGAAGCTCCCGTCCTCAAAGGGAAGATTCTCGGCGTCACCCTCACGCCATTCCATCTCAAGTCCTTCGGCTTCGGCTTTGGACTTCCCCGCCTGAAGCAGCTTTGGCACGAAGTCGAGCCCCGTGGTCCGGGCGCCGGCGCGGGCCGCGATGCGCGCGGCATTGCCGGTGCCACACGCGACATCGAGTACTTTCATCCCCGGTTCGATTCCGGCCTTGGCAACAATCCGTTCGGCCACGTCAGCGATGTACGGTGAGAGCGCGCTGTATTCCCCTGCTTCCCAGATTGCGCGCTGTTTCGTCTTGAACTCGTCCAGTTGAAGAATCATACGATCCCCTCATTGGATATGCAGCTTATCGCTTGATAATATTACCCCCATCCAGGTATGGTGCGCAGCTGCATACGGCGCACCAAGTCCTCTGTGAAGGGTGCATTCACGAAGGAATTCACTTGCGTTTCGACCTGTGAGCAGAGCGGCTCAGGCACGCGCGATGTATCCATCGAACAAGCCGGGGCTCGGTGACCTTCTGTCCGGTGCTGTAGGCGAACCACACAGAATACACTTTGCGGTGACTCTTCCATCCAGTGCGATTCAATCTTCGGGTCCAATGCGGCGATGTCCGCTTTGATCCGAAGCATGAGATCCGCCGTAAACGGAGCATTTCGATAGGGCGCCAAACGCGCGTCTACCTGCGAGCGGCGGGGCCGGTCACCGGACGCTTTCAGGGCTGTAGAAACGGAAGCGCGAGCATTCCGAAGAGGACGGCCTGCAACACGATCAACTGCGCGCGGGCGGAACGGACTCGCAGCAGAGCGGGCATGATGACGGCCCACCGCAACAAGAATCATCGACTGCACCGCCCATGCAAGCAGATTGGCGATCATTCCTTGCTCCCTTTCTTCTTCAACATTCGCCTGATTTCTTCAATTTCGGCCGGGCTGACCTGTTCGTTCCGTACGATGTGGAGCAGCAGGGGTTTGGCCGATCCGTTGAAGAGAGCAAAGTTTGTGCAGGGGGACTTCCGCTTCCATTCGCTACAGTGCGACTGAGATCCTGCGGTTCGCGGCCGCCTCGAATGCTCGGAGGCGCGCCTTGCGCCTCATGTCTAGCAAAAACCGCTCCGGACTTTCAGGAGCGGCAGTCCGGCAAGGGTGCGATCCATCACCGGTCCCTTTTCAGTTTGGCGGCCGTGCGCAAAAACCGAACCTTTCCCCGGAGCGCCCGAAGCTGCGCGTAGTTCTGCGACGCGGCGATCAGTTGGAGACCGGTTCGAGCTGTTCGTGTGATACCGGTTCCGCTGGCCTGCTGTGCCCTTTCCAGAAGTTCGGCCGGGACCTCGACGGTAATCTTGCGAGCGACGCTCACGCCCGGAGGATACCATCCTTCGTACCAGCATCGAGTATGGGGAACAACGTCAATCCGAGGGGCGCCCCTCGCTACCTCTGATCACTCGTGGCGCAAGGCGGTCACCGGGTCAATGCGCGAGGCGCGCCGGGCCGGTACGAACCCGGCGGCCAGGGCGACAGCGCTCAGCAATAGAGTGCATCCCGCGACAACGGATCCCTCCGCCGGTTTCACTCCGTAGAGCATGCTCGAAACGTAGTGCGTTGCCGCTACAGCCCCAACGATACCGATCGCACTGCCCACAACAACGAGCACTAGCGTTTCTCGAAAAGCGAGCCACTTGATGTGGCTGGGCTGAGCTCCCAAGGCCATGCGTATGCCGAGTTCACCGGTGCGCCGCGACAGATGGTATGCCATCACGCCGTAAAGTCCGATGCAGGCCAGAAGTGTGGCCAGGGCGCCGAATGCGGTCGAGAGAGTGGCGATCAATCGTTCCCGGCTGAACGTACCCTCCACTATGGCGGGAAGCTGACGGATATGCTCCACTTGCGCAGTGCTGCCGGCTGCGGAGACCGCCTCGCGGATATCGGAGCTAAGCAGGCTGGTATGCTCATGGACGCGGACCAAAAAACTGCCTTCCTTCGCGCCCGGCAGATAAGTCATGTCCCACGTATGCTCGCGCGCACCGTAATGCTTCGCGTCGCGTACTACGCCTACAATCTCCCGAAGCTCTGGCTTAAGGCCCCGCAGTCTGATGCGG
>DASTMK010000143.1:0-4558 GCA_035714225.1 Bryobacteraceae bacterium
TGCTCCTCCCATCGAGGTGCCCCGGTAAATGCGGCGGTCCTTACCGATCATGCCGGCGGTGGAGCCGATATTAACAATCACGCCGGAACGCGCGGGAATCATGGCTTTGGCGACGACGTGTTTGGAACAAAGAAACACGCCCAACAGGTTCACGTCGATCGTGTGTCGCCATTCCTCGATCGGCCGTCTTTCGAGAGGCGCGTTCTCAGGTGTGCTGACGACGTTCCCCGCGTTGTTCACGAGAATGTCGATGCGGCCGAATGCTTCCAGTACAGCGTTAACCATACTTTCGACCGATGCCTCTTCCGCGACGTCGCAAAGAAAACCCGAGATTCTGCGTCCGGTTCTGGCGGCGATGCGAGCGGCGGACGCCTCGGCCGCCTGGAGCGTCCGGCTCGTCACAGCGACGTCCGCACCCGCTTCGGCTAAAGCCAAAGCCATGTCGTAGCCCAAGTTCCGGGCGCCTCCCGTGACGACGGCAACGCGCCCTTCGATATCGAACAACTCGTGAACGCCAGGCTGCTCCTCCGGCATGAGTTTCGCCTCCGTTTTAACGGGCCGCAAAACTGAAGGCGCGGTCCGACAAACTCGATTCGCCGAGCATCTCCTGAAGGCAGGATTCTTCCGCGGGCGTCAAAGGGCGCCGCGGCGGCAGGCACGTTCCGCAAGGAATTCCCGACCACGCAAGCATCACTTTAATGGCAGGGAATACGGGAAAGCGAAGGCTGATGGAGATCAGCTCGTTGATCCTCTGCTGCGCCTCGCGAGCCTGTTCCCACTCGCCTGCCTCACTGTGTCGAAACAACGTCACAAAGAGGTCCGGAACGAGATTATAGAAGCTGCCAATGCCGCCATCGGCGCCCATCAGCAGGCCCGCGGCAAGAACCTCGTCTCGCCCGTTGAAGACGACGGCCCCCTCCCGTTTGAGAAGCGACAGTTTGTAGAGATCGAAATCCGTGAACTTCAGCCCGATTACATTCGGAATGGAGCAAAGCTCCAGCAGTTGTCCGGTATTCGCGAGGGCAGGACAAAGTTCCGGAAAGTAGTAGACGAGAAGTGGAAGGTCCGAAGCCGACGCAATTGCCTGGTAGTAAGCCCGGATTTCATCAAATGAATAATTACCGGCCGGCGGAAGGCTGCTGATGGCGTGAACCCCCGCGCGCGCGGCGTGCCGTGCCAGATCAACCGCGTCCGCGGTAGTGTAGGCGCCAATATTTACAATGACGGTTTTGCCGGGAGGCGAGTTCCGGACTGCTACTTCCGCCACGCACTTCCGTTGCGCGGCCGGTTGCAGGAGACCCTCACCGGTCTGGCCACAGACGTAAACTCCGTCCACATCGGCGGCGTAAACTCGTTCGAGCAGCCGCTCGAACGATCTGGCGGCAAACACACCATCCGCATCGAAAGGTGTCACCAGGGCAGGCAGTATTCCTCTATTTACGTTCATAGGCAATTAGCGGTCCTATCTCCACAAAGTATCGATTTCGCCGCCCAACCTTAGCCGGCTTTCTGCGCGTACTGCTTAAAATCACTCACACCGGAACCAAGGAAGTTTGTATAGGTCGAACCCCGGATGTGTTCGCGGACGGCCTCTTCAATCTGTTGCGGGTTGCGAGTGCGAAGGGCCGCTATCAGCGCTTCGTGCGGCTGAACATCCGGAACCGGCTGCTCGACACCTTTGCGACGCAGGATGCCCAGGAATGCGAAGAGCGGAGCGCTCAAATTCACCAGCACACGGTACAAGGTGTTATTGCCGGACTGTTCCCACACGTACCGGTGAAAACGGAGATCCGCCTGTGCGAGTTCATGCGGCCCCTTGTTTCTAAGGGCGTCCTCGATGGCCGCAGCGAGCCGGGACAATTCCGCGTGGTGTTTTCCGTCCATACGAGCCGCAGCCTCAACGAAAGCAATGCCCTCGAGCACAATGCGCAGTTCGAGCCGTTCCCGCACTTCCTCGCGGGTGAAATTCGTGACGGTCGTTTCTTTGTTCGGCACCCGCACAACAAGACCCTCCTGCTCCAGTTGGACCAGGGCTTCTCTGACGGTCGCCTGACTGACTTTCAGTTCGCGGGCGAGATGCAGTTCGCGCAAAGCGTCGTTTGGCTGAAGCTTGCCTGCGTAGATCGCGCGGCGGATCGAATCGGCGACAGGCGTCTTTAGCGGACCGGGTTTCCTCGTCGAGCGAAACGTGATTTTCATAGGTACCGATATCGATAATAGTGTGTTTCCCGGCATTCCGTCAATCAAATATAGAAATCTAAATCCTCATCAACAACTACTGGCACGATTTGGCAAAAGTGCGAAGATCATCTATTATCGATATCGTTATGTCATCCAATAGGCGGACGGGGCGGTTTCTAGCGCTGCTGGCAGTCCTCTGCACAAACGTGTTCGCAGAGGCTGCACCGGAAATTCTGCGGTGGACCAGATTGCCGGAGTTACCGCGCGCGATCGCAGGAGGGTTCGCCGGAGAAGCCAACGGTGCGTTGCTAGTGGGCGGCGGAACTTATTTCGAGAACTCCGGTTCCGGCAATGGCGCCGTAGTACCCAGTGATCTCGTATTCGTACTCACGCCCGGCGGAGCAGGCTGGAAGATTCGAAGGCTCGAACGCCCCCGGGCGTTCGCCGCAGCGGTCCCCTCGAACCGCGGGTTGATTCTGATTGGCGGCACAGACCCGAAGGGACCTTCAGCCACCGTGAATTCCATATACTGGGACGGCGATCGTCTCAAAGTCGAAGTCTTGCCCCACCTTCCTGCCCCGCTAGGCCACAGCCGCGCAGCTCTGTTGGACGGCGTGATATATCTGGCCGGGGGACAGCGGTCCACGGCGGCCGCGCCTGTCCGTGAATTCCGGGCTCTGCGTCTGGACGGTACGGGTGTGGGTTGGCAGGAACTTGAGCCTTGGCCGGGGCCCGCCCGAATCTCGCCAATTATGGCGGCGGCAGATGGATCCGTTTATCTGTTCGGCGGTATCGGAAGCACGGCGGAGTCCGAGAGCGATCGGCATCTTCGCGACGCATGGCGCTATCGCCCTGGGGTAGGCTGGACGCGGTTACCGGACTTGCCCCGGCCGGTCGCCGATGCTCCCGCGCTTGCCTACGGGCAGTCGCATATCCTCGTGTTTGGCGGGCGGGCCGCCGGCGGCGACCGGGACGTATGGGCGTTTCATACACTCACGGAAACGTGGGCCCGCATGGGAACCCTTCCGGAAAGTGTGCCGGCAACGGCCGCTGTGCACTGGCAGGGGCAGGTGGTGATTCCGGGCGGCACATCTCACGCAAATCAGCCCTCCAGCAGAGTGTTAGCCGCGACAGCAGCCGAGTCGCGGCAGTCGTTCGGAATTCTGGACTATATGGTGCTTGCACTTTATCTTGCGGGCATCGTGTTGATGGGCGTTTACCTGAGCAGGCGCAACCGGAACACCGGGGATTTTTTTCTTGGGGGAAGACGAGTGCCGTGGTGGGCCGCCGGCCTGAGCATCTATGGCACGCAGTTGAGTTCAATCACCTTCATGTCGATCCCCGCGAAAGCCTATGCCACCGATTGGACGTACGCACTCGTAAACCTGTGCGTACTGCTGGTAGCGCCCGTTATTGTTTTCTTTTACATGCCGTTTTTCCACCGCCTGCGTGTCACGACGGCCTACGAATACCTGGAGAAGCGATTCAACCGGGCAGTGAGACTTCTCTCGAGCGCCCTGTTCCTCGCTTTTCAACTCGGACGCGTGGCTGTCGTGATGTTTCTGCCCGCTATCGCCCTCGCGACAGTCAGTGATACCAACTTATACGCCTGCATTCTGGCGATGGGTGGAATGGCTATCGTATACACCGTGCTTGGCGGAATGCAGGCGGTAATCTGGACCGATGTCGTGCAATCATTCGTACTGCTGGGTGGCGCCCTGCTCAGTTTGTACCTGGCAGTATCGGCAGCAGGTTCCGATCTGGCAGGCCTGTTTTCCATCGCAAATGATGCGGGCAAGTTCCACATCTTCGACTGGCGCTGGGACTGGACCATAGCAACGGTTTGGGTGATCCTGATCGGCAACGGAGCTTCGGTTCTCGCCACGTATACAACGGATCAAACAGTAGTTCAGAAATATCTGACTACCGCGGACGAGCGCAAATCGGCGAGTTCGATCTGGACGAACGCGCTACTGACGATACCATCCACCCTCATCTTCTTCGGAATGGGCACGGCGCTCTTCGTTTATTACAGAGCCCATCCCGCCGAACTCAACCCGCATTTGCCTACGGATGCGATACTGCCCTGGTTCATGGTACAGGCACTGCCTGCTGGAATCGCGGGCCTGGTGCTCGCCGGGCTCTTTGCGGCCGCTCAGTCGACGCTATCGAGCAGCATGCACAGCATGGCCACGGTGGTGATGGTGGACTTTTACCGTCCTTTCTATCCTGAGACGAACGAACGGCGCGAACTCCATCTTGCGAGACTCCTCACACTTCTGCTTGGCGTTTTGGGCACAGGGCTCGCACTGCTGCTCGCCACCATCGATATAAGGTCACTTTGGGATGTGTTCCTGACCCTGCTCTCACTTTTAGG
>DASTMK010000144.1:0-5671 GCA_035714225.1 Bryobacteraceae bacterium
GGGGTATGCTTTGCGCGTGCATCGATCACCTGATGAACCGGTATTACCAGAAGCGCCGGGGAGGAGGAGACGGCTGCTGCTGCTGAAACAAACTCCCGCCTTGTCATTTCCGCTCCTGAGTAACCGCTTCCTGGCGGTAGCGGCTCGGTAACCTAATTGAATTTTACTGCTCCGCGTTGCGCATGACTCGCAGAATGTTTCCACCGAAGATTTTGCCGATCTGCGCGGCGGAATATCCCTTCTCGAGGAGCGCCTTTTCGAGAGCAGGAAATCGGGAGACGTCCTCGAACCCGACAGGAACACAACTGACACCATCGAAGTCCGTACCGATGCCCACCGCGTCGATGCCCGCTATTTTCACGACGTGATCGATGTGTGTGACAACGTCGGCTAACGTGGGGCGCGGCATCTTTGCATCGATCTCCCTGGCGGCTTTCCTGCGCTCTTCGGGCGGAAGGCGGCGGAGACGGGCCGCAATTTCCTTGTTCGTCCAGGAGGAAGCATCAGCCGAGACTTGTGACAGGAATTCGCATCCCACGTTGATCTGAATGGTTCCGCCTTTCTTTGCCAGGGCCACGATCATTTCGTCGGTCATATTCCGGGGAATGTTGGATAGCGCGCGGCAGGAAGAGTGCGAAGCAAAGGGCGGCGCCTTCGATATCTCCAGCACATCCCAAAAGGTTTTGTCGGCGACATGCGAGATGTCCACCATCATTCCCAGCCGGTTCATTTCCGCCACCACTTCGCGTCCGAAGACCGTGAGCCCGCCGTGGTGCTTCACACCGGGATTGTCCATGTCTCCCGAGGAATCGGCCCAATCATTCGTGTTCGAGTGGGTCAGTGTCATGTAGCGGACACCGAGCGCGTGGAACTGCCGCAGCAGCCGCAAACTGTTTTCGATGGCGTGTCCGCCCTCGATTCCGATGAGAGCGGCGATCTTGCCGTCGCGGTGTGCGGCTTCGATCTCATCGGCCGTCGTTGCCAGGACGAACGTGTCCGGGTGGCGCGCGACGATATCGTGCCGGATGGTGTCGATCATCTCGAGTGCACGATACGCGGCTTTGCCTTTTTTGGCGTAGTCTGCCGCGACATAAGCCGCGAAGAACACCGCGCCGGTACGGCCTTCTCGAAGACGTGGGATGTCCGTATGTCCTTCGGTGCGGCGCGGGCCGATGTCCAGACCTTTGACCGTATCGCTGGTGACGTCGTTGTGCGTGTCGATCAAAAGCGGGGAGCCGCCGGCGGCGGACACGGCCTGAACGGGGCTGTCTGTTCGAGAGCTGCCGCAACCGGCTGCCGCCAGAAGAAGAGCCAGGACGAGAGCAAGTTTGCCGGTCATGATTTGCCGTGGCGCACTACCCGATTCCGCAGCACGCCGATCTTTTCGATCTCGAGCTCTATCACGTCGCCCGGTTGCACCCAACGGTCCAACTCCAGGCCGCAGCCTGTCGCCACCGTACCGGAGCCCAGCACATCACCGGGATAAATCGTATCGTCGCGCGATAGAAATTCGATCATCTGTTCGAATCTCCAGAATAGCGAGCCGGAGTTTCCATTGGACCACAGCTCTCCATTCACCCGCGCCGTCATGCGAAGCTCATACGGGTTCGGAAGCTCGTCGGCCGTCACCAGCCACGGCCCCAGCGCCGTCGCCCAGTCCTTGCCCTTGGCCGGGCCGAGGCGCACCTTCATTTCCTTGCGTTGAATGTCCCGCGCGCTGAAGTCGTTCATGACCGTGAATCCGGCGATGTGCTCGCGGGCGCGCTCCACCGGGATGTTGCGGCCCTGCTTTCCGATGACGGCGGCAAGCTCCAGTTCGTAGTCGAATTTTTCCGTGAACGACGGCCACAACACGTCTTCACCGCTTCCGATGATGTTATGATGGCCGCTTTTGTAGTAGACCGGCATTTCGTACCACTCCTGTGGCA
Source organism: Bryobacteraceae bacterium (assembly GCA_035714225.1). Taxonomy (GTDB): domain Bacteria; phylum Acidobacteriota; class Terriglobia; order Bryobacterales; family Bryobacteraceae; genus CAADGY01. The sequence continues at coordinate 1,929 of DASTMK010000144.1, forward strand.
TCGGCTCGCCACGCTTCTCGAAACCCTTTTTCACGTGTCCTTCGAACGCGTAAAAATCGCGCAGCGAGCGCGGGTTGGGCAATGGCGCCAGCACGCGGACTTCTTCCGGCCTGTACAACAGAGTCTCGCCGTTCGGGCCTGGGCCGTCTTCTACCGATGCGATCACTTCGAGCGCGTGCGGAAACGACCTGGACCAGACGTCGAGGAATTCGAGCATTGCCGCCGGCACCAGCGCATCCGCCAAACGGTGTGGAAGCGGTTCGCCGCGGCGTGCCAGCAGGGCGGCGCAGCCGAAGTTAAGATCGAGGATTCCTCCATCGAGGACCGCACCGGCACGCCGCTGGCGTCCAAGCGGAGTTCGAACTTCGAATGTGCAGAGTTTCATCGAACTCGAAAGAACCCGTCACAAGTTACCACGGCGGGCCTGCTCGCGCTCAATCGCTTCGAACAGCGCTTTGAAATTGCCTTTGCCGAAGCTGCGGCTGCCCTTTCGCTGGATCACCTCATAAAACAATGTCGGCCGGTCCTGAACGGGTTTGGTGAAGATCTGCAGCATATAGCCCTCGTCGTCGCGGTCGACGAGAATTCCGAGGGAGGCAAGCCTGTCGATGGGTTCATCGATGGCACCTACCCGGCTGACGAGGTCGTTGTAATACGCGGTCGGGATGTGAAGAAACTCGACTCCCTGGTCGCGCATCTTGGTGACGGTATCGATAATATCGGCAGTGCCCATCGCGATGTGTTGAACGCCCGGCCCGCCGTAAAAGTTCAGGTACTCTTCAATCTGCGAGCGCCGCCTGCCCTCGGCGGGTTCGTTGATCGGGAACTTGATGCGGCCATTGCCGTTCGCCATTACCTTGGACATCAGGGCGGAGTATTCGGTACTGATGTCCTTGTCGTCGAAGGTCTGGTAGAGCCGGAAGCCGAGCACCTCTTCGTAGTAGCGCGCCCACCGGTTCATTTCGCCCCAACCGACGTTGCCGACGATGTGATCGATGTAGCGGAGCCCCGCTGGCCGGGCGACGCGATCCGTGGACTGGACCGGCAAAAAGCCCGGCAGGAAGGCACCCCCATAGCGCGCCCGTTCTACAAACGTGTGTACGGTGTCGCCATAAGCGGCGATGACCGCAAGACGAACTTCACCGCTCGCGTCGCGAAGCGTGTATGGTTCGGTCACGCCGGCCGCGCCCCGCGCCACCGTCTCGCGATACGCCGCGTCCGCGTCCTCCACTTCCAGCGCGATGCTGTGAACGCCGTCGCCGTGAAGCAGCGCGTGCCGGGCCGCCGGGTGGTCCGGACCCAGCGCAGTAGTCAACACGAAACGGATCTTTCCGGACTCGAGCACATACGATACTTTGTCGCGAACACCGGTTTCCGGACCGCAATACGCCGAAAGCGTCATGCCGAACGCGGTCCGGTAATAGTGCGCGGCCTGTTTCGCATTGCCGGTAAAGAATTCGAGATGATCGATGCCGTTGAGAGGCAGAAAATCAGTGCCTGGACTGGTATTCCGGTTTTCCAGAGATTGCGGCATAACTCCTCCTGAGAGCCTGGACGCAGAGTTCGTTCTCGTCGTCTGTGCCGGTTGAAATGCGAATACATCGCGGGAGACCGAATGCGCCAAGCTGCCGGACAATAATTCCTTGTTGCAGCAGGTCTAAGCTCAGAGCCCCGGCCTGCTCTGCGCTGGCGAGCGCGATCATCAGGAAGTTCGCTTCCGGCGGAACCACCTCCAAGCCGAGCTCGCCCAGATTTTTGGCCAGGTAGCGGAGCCCGCGGGCATTCAACTCCAGCGACCGGTGAAGAAATTCGCGATCGGACAGCGCGGCGAGGCCTGCCGTCTGCGCGGGCGTGCTCGGTTCGAATGGCAGCTTCACTTTGAGAAGGTTGGCGATAAGCTGTTCATGCGCGAAGCCGTAGCCGATACGAAGACCCGCCAGGCCGTAAATCTTCGAGAACGTACGAAGCGTGATGACGTTATCGTACCGGTAGTGCATCGAATCCGGATAGCGCGGATTGTCTTTGGCGTACTCAAAGTACGCCTCATCCAGAATGATGAGCACGCGCTCGGGAATATGGCGGTAGAAACGATCGAATTCCTGACGGGTGAAAATCGTGCCGGTGGGATTGTTCGGGTTCGCCAGGTAGATGATCTTGGTTCTATCGTTCACCGCGGCGGCGAGGGCATCCAGGTCATAGTGCCACTCGCGGTACGGCACCGTCCGGTACCTTACCCCGCGCGAGCGGGCCAGCACCTGGAACCCGATGAACGCGGATTCCGTGGTGAGCACTTCGTCCTCATCACAAAGGAACGTCCGGATAATGTTGGACATGATACCTTCCGAGCCGCTCCCGGCGATTACGTTTTCCACCTTCAGATCGTAGCGGCTTGCCAGTTCGCGCCGGAGTCCAAGGCCTCCATCGGGATAGAGATTGAGACGCGGCAGGCAAGTGGCGATGGCATCTGTCGCGAGCGGCGACGGACCCAGGGGATTTTCGTTTGACGCCATCTTGACCACATGCGCGAGATGGAACTGCTTCCGAACCTCTTCGGCGTTGCGGCCGGGTTCATACGGCCTTAGATTTTTGATATACGGCGGAACGAGCGGCATCGGCGATCCCAGTGCTTACTCCATCCTACAACCACCTGAAGGTGGTTGTAGGATGAGTCCGGTGTTGCAGAACGGGTCCGCGGGACTATGATGAGGTAGTCCGGGGAAAGAAGACACTCCGTCCCGGCAGAAAGAAGGCTGGCATGAACATGGCAGCTTTGGATGCATCGGAAAGAAAGCCCAGTATGGTGGATCGTATCATCGGAATGTTCAATATCTTCCTGGACCCGGCGGGCGCGGCCAAAAATATTCGTCTTTCCTGGTCGTGGGTGGCGCCATTGGTGTTGAGCAGCATCGTCATCGGCATTTGCGGGTATCTGCTGATTCCGACGACCCTCCGGATCATGCAAATGAATCCGCCACCCAATATGACGGCGGAGCAGTTCGAGAAGGCGCGTCCCATAATTGAAATGAGTCAAAAAGTGAGCGCGCTCGCCTCGCCGGTGATCATTGGTGTTTTCACGGCGTTGTTTGCGGGCATTCTGACAGCGGCGTGCGCGGTCCTGGATATTCGCTCGCGATTCCGGGACCATTTCTCCCTTTTGGCGCACACGGGGTTGATCGGCGCGCTGGGTTACCTGTGCGGATTTCTGGTCATCCGGCTTCGCGGAGATGCGGTCCAATCTTTGCTGGAACTGAGGCCGGGTTTCGGACTCGACCTGTTCCTGGGGGAGCATGCGAACAAATTTGTTTACGGGCTGCTCAACTTCTTTTCGCTTTTTCAATTGTGGAATATCGTGATGCTGGGCCTGACCTTCGCGTTCCTGACAAACGTATCGAAAGGCAGGGCGTTCGCAGCGACTGCGCCTGTTTGGCTGCTGGGGCTGGTATTGGCGCTGGTAGGCGTGATGTTTCAGCGATGACCGTATAATTCTTAGTGAAGACATGAACGCTGGGAAAATCGAAGAAGTCACGGAAGCGGCATTGCCGGCCGTTCCGCTGACCGTTGAAGGTTCGAGTGTATTGCACCAGATGCTGCGGTTTCGCTGGGCGCAATGGAAGGCGCTTGCTCCCGGGCGGCGCCGGGAAATTGCCGCCGAAGCGGCCAGCGCGCTCGAACAGATGGAGCAGCCGGGGCGGAAACAAAGCGCCGTCTATTCGCTGCTGGGGCACAAGGGCGACCTGATGCTG
>DASTMK010000145.1:0-6071 GCA_035714225.1 Bryobacteraceae bacterium
GGCCGGACCGGGCCTCCAGGACGCAACCCGCCTGGCCCTGAGCGACTACGAGATCTGGAGCGATATCCTCCAGACGAATACCGGCAATATTCGCGCGGCCTTGCGCGAATACATCGACCGGTTGCGGCAGTTCGAGGAATCGCTGAACTCGGACGCCACCGGTGCGTACTTCCGGAGCGCGGCCGCCTTCGCACGCCTCCTGCGCGAGCGGTGAGAGTTTTCAGGCTACTGCGGCTATTCCGTGCTTCTCGACCAGAGACAACAGCTTGAGCGCCGAACCGGATGGCCGCTTCTCGCCTCGCTCCCATTTACTCACCAGGTTCGGCGTCACGTTGAGGTAGTTGGCAAAGACCGTCTGACTCACGTGCTCCCGCTCCCGCAACGCCCTAATCTGCTTGGGCGAGAGCGGTTGCACTGGCGTGAGGCAGGCATCATCGAAGCGACGCATTGTCTGCTTGTCGATGGCGCCCACCTTGTGTAGCGCCTCCACAGTTTCGTGGATGGCAGCCATTGCGTCACTTCGATATTTTTTGCTCATATCTCAGCTCCACAAAACCGCCGTTCTTGACCAGTTCCTCGATCTGTTTCTCCGTCAACCGCAGCACGTGGCGTGCAGCCTCCTTGAACTGCTTCTCTTCATCCGCGTCGATGTTTGCCCTGTCGCTCTTCGCGAAACCGTACGCGAAAACCGCTCGCGCGCCGCGGCGGAAAAAGATGATCGTTCGGTGCCCGCCCGACTTGCCCTCTCCTGGCCGGGCGATCCTCTGCTTGATGACGCCACCGCCGAGGTCGGCATCCACCTGTCCTCCTTCAGCACGCGCTACCGCGTCCACCAGCACGCGGTCGCGAATCTTTTCCTTTCGAGCAAAGCGCTCAAACCACCTCGTCTTGAAGACTCTCGGGCTGCCCGGTCGGCGTTCCACACGCCTCCATTGTATAGTACCTGGTACCACATTTCCATCAACCGTGTTCAACCAGCCAACAAGCGCGCCCACGAAACTACCAGCCGCCCCCCCCGGGTGTGCATTTCCGGGAATGCAGCATGAGTCCGCGCGAGCCCTGCGAACGTCTCCGGCGAAGTACACACCTATAACGCCGTCGTCCCGTCACAGCGTGAATTCCCTTCACTACGGCCGCCGGGTTTTTCCTTGTAATGGTTGGCTTTTGCGAATGGCATGGCAACTGCTTCACAGGTAAATCGTATGAAGCAAGTTGTCGCTATCGCGCTGGTGCTGTGGGTACTTCCGGCGTTCGGCAACCAGGATGTCGAGATCAACGTCAACTCCCGGTATACCGTGGAGGACGTCGAGGTACAGGCGAAGAACAAATCGCGGCTAAGCCCCGCGTTGCTGGCGGATATTCAGGCACTGGTCGGGGAAAAGCTGGACCATAAGCTGCTCGACGAGATCGGCAAGCGAATCCGGGGAGCGTTGCGCGTTCATACGGTGGTGACGAGAGTGGCGCGCGGGTCGAGCCCCGAGTACGTGCGGGTGATCTTCGAGGCGCGGCAGCGGCCGAACGATATCGATATCTCGGCGCCCAAATTCCTCTATCACTCCAGGCAAGGCTGGAGCGGCGTGCTGGAAGTGAAGCAACCGGTGAACGCCAATGAGTTCAGCTTCGGCATTTTAAGCGACGGCGATGAACTGCTGGAGCGGTTTGCCGGCCTGAAGGCGGGATACCGGCGAATGTCGCTCGGGACCGACAACGTCCGCCTCGGCTTCCAGTTCGAAAGCTACCATCAGCAATGGAACCGGGCGACGCTCATCGCATTGGAGCAGAACCCGGACGTTCCAGGCATCTATCGCACACGGCAGAATTTCGAACCGTCGATGACTGTGATTCCCGCGGGTTCGATCACGTGGACATTCGGCGCCAGCTTCCAGAGATTTCAAACTCAGTTTCCGGCCGCGAGGACCGAAGCCGCTAATGCGGTGGTAAATTCCCTGCGCTATCACCGTTCTTGGGAGGGTTCGGAGAACCAGCACGACCTGGCTGCAGGTTACAGCCTGCGCGCGGCCACCACACTCCTCGACACCGATTTCGTTTATACGCGGCATACATGGGATGCGGTCTACAGTTTTACACGCGGCCGCAATCATGTTTTAGCCCGTTTCAACGCGGGTCTGCTTTCCGGCCGTGCGCCGCTGTATGAGAGGTTCGTTGTGGGAAATACATCCACCCTGCGCGGCTGGAACAAGTTCGATCTGGACCCGCTGGGCGGGACCCGGCTGGCGCACGGTACAGTCGAGTACGGTTATCGGATTTTCCGGATTTTCTACGACACAGGTTCCGTCTGGGACCGGCGTGAAGAACCGGATGTACAGCATTCTTTGGGACTGGGCTTCCGCAAAGGGCGGTTCATGCTGGCGCTGGCATTTCCCGTGAAAGACGGGCGTGCCGAGCCGATATTTATGGCAGGTATGAACTATTAAATGAACTCCGCAGCGGGGCTGCACTTCGTCACCCGGCGAAAGTGGCTGCTGGCCGGCTTCGTCTTCTTCCCCCACGCGGGGCCGGCCGCCGCGGAGCTGGTGGTGCGCCCAAAGTCCGGCGGCCTGCACGTCTCCGCCCCGGGGCTTCATTTCCTGGCGGGCAAGTCTCTCGAGCGGCTGCGTGACGGAGCATCGGTGTTTTTCGATTTCCAGCTTGCTCTCCTGGATGAGGCCAAGGTGAGGATGCTGGCACGCACCCTCGAAAGGTTTGCGGTAAGCTACGATCTCTGGGAGGAGAAGTTCGCGGTAACGAGCGTGCAGCCTGTCCGAAAACCCGTCTCGAATCTGTCCGCCCGCGCCGCCGAGAGCTGGTGCATCGAGCAGTTGATGGTGTCTACCGAATCCCTTTCCCCGCAGCGTCCGTTTTGGGTCAGACTGGATGTCCGGTCGGAAGATGCGGGGGAACGTGCCCCCGTTGTGGGAGATCCGGGTATCAATCTCACCAGCCTGATTGAAATCTTCAGCCGGACGACACGATCCCAGAATCCCCGCTGGTCCGTGGAAGCGGGGCCGATGCGTTTAGGCGACCTGCGCCAGTCCGGTGGTAAGGACCGGTGATGTGAGCGTTCGTGCCCGTCTGATTGCGGTTTTCGTAGCCGCTACCGTTGTTCCTCTCGGGCTGACGTTGTGGATGACGACGTCACTGCTCGAACACAGTCTGACTTACGCCTCCACGCGCGAGCTGGACGAGATCTCCCGCTCTCTTGAGACCACCGGACGCGAGTATTACCAGCAGGCGCGCCAGGAACTGGCCGCGGCCGTCGAGCGCGGAGAAGTGAAGCCGGTGCGGATGCTGCCCGAGAACCGCGCGAAATGGCCCCCCGCTGTAGCGGAGTTTTCAGACAGCGGGGAAGATACGCGCTTTAATCTTGCCGGAGAGGAAGGCGACCGGCTGGATTACCTGGTGCGGCGCGGCGCGGCAGTGGATGTCTACTCGAAGGATCTCGGCGCCGTTGCCATGGACCGCCTGTCCGAACAATATGCCCGCGCTCGCAGCCTCATCGAGACGGCAAAGGCCCGCGACCTGCGCCGCGGCTTCACCTATACCTACGTGCTTCTGATGTCCGCTATATGGATGGTTTCGCTGCTGGTGCTCGTCTATTTGGCCTCGCGAATCAGCCGCCCCATTGGAGAGCTGACGAACAGCCTGTTGAAGCTGTCCGCCGGTGATCTGTCCGTGCGGCTTCATACGGACCGGCGCGACGAGGTGGGCAAAGCGATTCGGGCATTCAATCATATGGCCGGGCAGCTTCATCACAGCCGCGAGCGCCTCGTATTTTTGACGCGCCTGGCGGGCTGGCAGCAGCTTGCGCGCAAGATGGCGCACGAAGTAAAGAACTCGCTGACGCCGATCCGGCTGACGATTGAGGAGATCAGCGCGCGAGGCGCCGATGGCGACCGCGCATTTCTCGAACAAGCCGCGCAGATCGTCGTGGACGAAGTGAACAGCCTGGAACGCCGTGTGCGTGCGTTCTCCGAGTTCGCCGCCGAACCGCCCGTACGCCCCGCTATCCTGAATGTGAATGCGCTGTTGGAGGAGCGGGTCGCGTTCCTGCGAACGGCGCATCCGGAGGTGGCCTACCAGTTACGGCTCGTGGAGGACGCCCCACAGGCGTTTGCGGATGAGGATCTTGTGAAAGGAATCCTGACGAACCTGCTGGAGAATGCGGCCGAAGCCGCCGGCGCCGGAGGTGCTGTCCTCGCCGCCACACGGGTCGAACGGGATACAGGCCAGGAGATGATCGCGCTGGAGGTTCACGATTCCGGTCCCGGCCTGAGTATGCAGGCGATCGAGACCTTATTCGAGCCGGCCATCTCTTTCAAGAAAGGCGGAATGGGGCTGGGCCTGTCCATCGCACGCCGCAGCGCCTTGTTGTGCGGCGGTGACATTGTACTGATTCAGGGAGAACTCGGCGGGGCGGCCTTTCGTCTTCTGCTGCCGGCCCGTGAGTCTCCCATGCCCGACGACATCAACGATCCATCATGCCCGCAACACGAATTGTCGTCCTCGACGACGAAGAAAATATCGGCCGCTCGCTGAAGCTGATCCTGGAGAGGGAAAACTACTCGGTGACGGTCTGCCGGACCGCCACCGAGTTCCAGGCCCGCGCAGAGGCGCGACGCGGTGATGCCTACCTGATCGACGTGCGCCTGCCGGACGGCAACGGTATCGATATTCTTCGATCGATGCGCCAGCTCGGAATCACCGCGCCGGTCGTCATGATCTCGGGACACGGAACGATTGCCGATGCCGTGGAATCCACTCGCGTGGGCGCGTTCGACTTTCTCGAAAAGCCGTTAAGCCGCGACAGGGTCCTGCTGGCGTTAAAAAACGCGCTGGAACAATCCAACCTGCGAGCCGAAAACGAACGGCTGCGCGAGCTGGTCGGGTCGGCCCCGCGGATGATAGGAAGCTCGGCCCCGTTCACACGCGTTGTGGAACAGGCCACCATGGCGGCACGATCCGACGCGCGCATTCTTCTGATCGGAGAGTCCGGCACCGGAAAGGAACTGCTGGCCGCCCACGTTCATCGCGAAAGCCCGTTCTCTTCCGGGCCGTTCGTCAAGGTGAACTGCGCCGCCATTCCAACCGAGCTGATCGAGAGCGAGCTTTTCGGCCATGAGAAAGGCGCGTTCACCGGGGCTGTGTCCGCGCGCCGGGGCAAGTTCGAGCTGGCCGACGGTGGAACGATTTTTCTAGATGAAGTCGGCGACCTTCACGGGGCTTCGCAGGCCAAACTGCTTCGTGTTTTGCAGGAAGGGGAATTTCATCGGGTAGGCGGTGAGCAGCCGATCCGCGTCTCGGTGCGCGTCATTGGCGCCACCAACCGCGATCTCGAGGAGATGGTGGCACAGGAGAAGTTTCGAGAGGATCTGTATTACCGGCTCTCGGTGGTTCCGATTCGAGTTCCACCGCTGCGGGAAAGGGTCGAAGATATCGCACCTTTGGCCGACTATTTTCTCGTTGAGTTCTGCGCCCGCAACAATTTCCGCGCGCGGAAGATCGAGCCCGAGGTTTACGCGATCCTCAGCCGCTATCCATGGCCGGGAAATGCCCGCGAACTGCGCAATGCGGTAGAGCGCATGGCCATTCTCACACCTGGCGAGACACTGACCTCCAGTTCGGTTCCGGTAGAGATACGGTACCCCAAAACGTCCCAGCCGCGTTCCACCATTCAGGAGGCGCGGCATTCGGCCGAGCGTGATCACGTGCTCCGCGCATTGGAACAGGCGAACTGGAACGTTTCGAACGCCGCCCGCACACTGGGAATGGAGCGTACGAATTTGCACAAAAGAATCCGTGCGCTCGGCATCAGCCGGCAGCGATAGGTTCTTTCCTATTGACTTTTCCTTTTTCTTCGCCAAAAATGAAGCATGGCGCTAACCAGGAGGCAAAAGGAAGTCCTGGACTTCATCTGCGACTTTGTCACAGAGAACGGCTTCAGTCCCAGTTACGAAGAAATCGCAGGCGGGCTGCAACTGGCTTCGCTGGCAACCGTTCACAAGCACATCGCTGCTCTGGAGTTGAAGGGATACCTGCGGCACAACTTCAACCAGAGCCGTTCCGTCGATGTC
>DASTMK010000146.1:0-14331 GCA_035714225.1 Bryobacteraceae bacterium
GTGTGCGGGGGCAGGGCTCGTCTCGGATTTTGTACGCTCTCCCCTCAACTCTCGCCTTCGCAGCCGCTCGGTCCGGCTCGACCTCGACCATCATGCCGATGGGTACCATGAGGGCGAGTTCCACTCCACCGGGACGCCTGACCTCGCTTCGGCGATGGGCGCGGCAAGTTCACCCAACACTGCCGCTTTCGGAACCGCGGTTGTTGTGCCGGGATGGCCTTTAACACTCTTCAAGACCATAAGCTGGCTGCCGCCGGCAGTTGGGGATGCGCCGCCGGCTGCCTATTTCTGCTTCACCAGCCCTGGACGTCCTCCGCCGTCTCTCCTTTAACAACTCGCTTTATACAGGTTCCGTTTGCACCCGTAGTGTACGTCCGCGCGTGTGGCTCTCACGCGCGGTGAACGGGGCTTGGGGGAGAGCCATATGAAAAATTCATATGCCCTGCGGTCCACGGCCGGGAACGCCGTCCGTGTGAAGCAGGAGGACGAAGGAGTTCTATAAATGAAGCGAATTCTAAGCGGGTTATCCCGTTTCCAGAACGAGATCTTTCCACAAACCCGGCAACTGTTTGAGCGGCTCGCATCCAGTCAAACGCCCGAGGCGTTGTTCCTTACCTGCTCGGATTCACGGATCGTGCCCGAGTTGATGACACAGACGGCGCCGGGGGACCTCTTCATCTGCCGCAATGCGGGAAATATCGCTCCCGCCTATGGCGAAGTGAACGGCGGCGTGTCTGCCACGATTGAATACGCCGTCCTGGTGCTGGAAGTCAAAGACATTATCATCTGCGGCCATTCCGATTGCGGGGCCATGAAAGGATTGCTCCATCCTGAGCAACTGGCCGCCATGCCGAATGTGGCTGCATGGTTGAAGCACGCCGAGAGCGCGCGTTTCATGGTGCAGGACAACTATCCGCACCTGAAGGGCGCGGATCTGTTAAATGCGCTCATCGAAGAGAACGTGGTGGCGCAGCTCGAAAACCTCCGCACTCACCCTTCCGTCGCCTCACGGCTGCGTAAGGGGAAACTCCAACTGCATGGGTGGGTTTACCAGATTGACCATGGAACGGTGACTGCTTTTGATCCCGAGTTGACACGCTTTGTTCCGATCGGAAAAACAACCGACGAATCAGAGAACGGCTTCACACGCGGAGCCGCCGCCGTGGAGGGCGCCAATGTCTAGTAGCGCACAGGTTGCAAACGTACAGGTTTCATTAGGACCAAAACCGGAAGCTACCACGCCGGATGCGGCACCGCTTTTCAAGCGGCTGCTGTACTACATAAACCCGGTCGACGGCCGTTACGAAGATCTCCGGAAAGGCAATCGGGCCTTGAATGTTTTCAGAGACTTCACGGCCGGCTTGATCGTCGCTATGGTGGCGATTCCTCTGGCGATGGGTTTCGCTATGGCGTCCGGCCTGCGGCCCGAGCAAGGAATTGTGGGAGGGGCCATCGCCGGTCTCATCGGCGCCCTTTGGGGCGGCTCGAAGTACCAGGTGTACGGTCCTACGGCGGCCTTTATTCCCGTGATCGGCGGGCTGATGGCGAAATACGATCACGGCGTGCTCGTCCTCGCCTCCGTTCTCGCCGGCCTCATCCTGATGGGGTTTGGAGTGGCACGGCTGGGCCGCATCGTGGCGAAAGTGCCCCACTCGATCGTCGTTGGTTTTACCATCGGCATTGCCATCACGATCGCGCTGTCGCAGATTGGCGAAGTCCTCGGGCTCAAGGCGAAAATGGGCTACGGGTTCTTCGAGAAGCTCGGGGTAATCGCGGCAAATTTTGGTGCGATCAACTACTTCGCGGTGATTCTGGGGCTGGGTACCTTTCTGCTGACCAAGTATATCCTCAAAGTTTCGGTATTCATTCCGGCGCCGCTGCTCGCGATCGGCGTGACGACTGTCGTCGCCGCCACGATGTGGTCGGATAAAGGTTTCACGCTGGTTCGCGATCGTTATGGCTACATCCCGACGGATTTTTGGGTGTTTACCAAGCCGGCGGCGATCACGTGGAACGCTCAATTTCTCGGCGACCTGACGTACTTCGTCATCGCGATTGTCTTTGTCGCGGCTGTCGAGAGCCTGCTGTGTTCCCGAATGGCGGACCGCCTGGCCGATAACCGGGGCATGCCTTACAACCCGAACAAAGAGCTGTGGGGGCAAGGCCTGGTGCAGGTCGTCATTCCGCTTCTCAACGGCTTTCCGCACACCGGCGCGCTGGCGCGGACGGCAACCAACATTAAACTGGGTGCCATCTCGCCGCTGGCGGGAGTCTTCAAATGCTTTTTGAAGCTGGGGCTTGCGTTGTATCTGGCCAGCTATCTCGAACTGGTGCCGATGGCCTGCATCGGTGGCATTCTGCTCTATGTCGCCACGGCGATGGTGAAGCCCGCCGAAGTCAAACAGGTACTCGCGCACAACCGATTCCATATAGGTCTGATGGTTTACACCGCTGTGATGGTCGTGGTGACGGATTTTCTCACCGGCGTACTCTCCGCGGTGATCCTGTGGGGGCTGCTGCATCGCTTGCTGGATAAGCCGGTGCCCGCGGCCGAGCAAGCCTTGGCACAAAGCTGATTGCCGGAAGGAGGTTCAAGCATGGCGCTATTTCATCGTGTAATGGTAGCGCTGGCCCGGGCCGAATCGGATCGCTCTTTGATCTCTTACGCACGGCTCGTTGCTGGCATGGCACCCGGCGCAGAGTTCCATTTCATACATGCGCTGGATTGGCCCGAGGAGAGCCGGGGACTCCAGATGGTCAATCACGGACAGGCTGTATCTCAGATCAAATCGTTAGTGGAGGAACAGTTTGGAAATTCGGGTCAATGTTACGTACGGGTGCTCCCCGGCGACCGCACGGATCAACTGCTGGAGTATGCGGCCGAGTGGAGCGTCGACCTGATCCTGATGGGCCACCGCCGGAACCGGAACGGCCGCCGCTCCATGGCGCGCCGGCTCGCCATGAAAGCACCGTGCTCCGTCTGGGTGGTTCCCGAGGGCTCGGCGGTTAAGATCTCGAAGGTCCTGGCCGCGGTCGATTTCTCCAAACACTCCGCATCGGCGATGTACACGGCGGCCGCCATCACGCGCGACAACCGGCTTCCGGAATGCGTCGCAGTTCACGTCCATTTCGGCGGCGACGGTGCGCGCCCTCCGTCGCCGCAGGATCTCTCGGATTTCATTACCCAGTCGAACCCGCACAACGTCAGGGTAAAGCCGGTGGTGACCGCTGCCGCGACCGTGTCCGAGGCCGTGCATCGCCTCATGCCTGCCGAAAGTCTGGATCTGGTTGTGCTCGGCTCTCGCGGCTCGAGCGATTCCAGTTCCATCCTTCTTGGCGCCGAATCCGAGCAGGTCATCATGCAGTCGCCGATACCTGTGCTTGTCGTCAAACAGCCGGGCGAACGCCTTGAAGTGCTGGAGGTACTTCTGGACCGGACGCTGTGCTTACGAGAGGAGGCACGACCGGCTTGAGCGTGCAGAGTAGCGGTTCACCGCAGGCCTCGCCGATGGCCTACAATCGGCACGTGCAGCCGTTTCGAAAAATCCTGGTGGCGCTGGCCGGTATCGACACGGATAAACAATTGCTGGACTATGCTGCGATGCTGGCCGGCATCAGCGCCGGTGCGGAGCTTCATTGTGTCCACGTGACGGGAGCCTCCTCCGCCGGCAGCCGCTGGATCGCCAGCGCCCTGGAATCGGAGGTTCGAGCCGCGCTCGAACCGCTGCCTTCCGGGCAGGTATCGTGTCATGTGCTGGAAGGCGAGCGGACGGACGCGCTGCTTTCTTTTGCCACTACCGCCGGGACAGATCTGATCCTGCTGGGTCACCGGCGCAACCGGAGCGGGCGCCGGTCGCTGGCGCGCCGCCTTGCGATGGAAGCTCCGTGCTCCATCTGGATGGTTCCGGAAGGCTCGCCCGCTTCGCTCCGAACCATTCTGGTGCCTATTGATTTTTCCCGCCGGGCCGCGGACGCGCTTTCTGTCGGCACGGCTATCGCCGAGGCCGCCGGGCTGGATGAATGCCTGGCACTGCACGTCTACTTCAACAAAGCCACCGTTACTTTCGACGAATACGACGAGATTATCGCGGAAGAGAAGGGCCAGGCCTTTTGCCTGTTCGTCGCCCCTATCGACCTGCATGGGGTGCATGCCAAGCCGTTATTCGTGGAAGGCGTCAACGTGGCGGACACCATCAATCGGGTGGCTGCGGAGCAGAAGGCAGACCTGATCATAATGGGCACGCGCGGCCGCAGCCGTTCCGCCGCGGTTCTTCTCGGAAGCGAAACCGAACAGACCATCATCGACACGAAAATCCCCATTCTCGCCGTGAAACACTTCGGAGCGCGGCGAAAGCTGGTGGAGGTTCTGCTGGATAAACGTCTGCGCCAGCGCGGCGATCAGCGGTTTACGTAACTGGTCCGGTTCGAAGATCGTCCGGCAACAGCCGTATTCGATACACTGGTCTCGCAATCATTCGGATTTGCGAACCCAGGAGACTTATGGCTATTGTCGCAGGAGTAGATTTCGGAACGCAGAGTGTTCGTGTTTCCATCGTGGATAGCCAGCGGGGCCGGCTCGGTTCGGGCGCCGTGGACTATCCTCTGCATCGCAGAAAACAGGATCCCGATTACGCTACTCAAAGCCATGCGGACCAGATGCGGGCGCTTGTGGAAGCGGCTGGCAAAGCGCTCGCGGCCGCTGGTGTGCCGGGCGGCAGCGTCGAGGCACTGGCGATCGACACCACGGGCTCGACGGTGATTCCGGTAGGCGAAGGACTCGAGCCGCTGGACGAATACTATCTCTGGTGCGATCATCGCGCGTGGCGCGAAGCAGCCGGGATCACGGAAACCGCCCACCGGTTGGGTATGGAAGCCATCAACTGGTCGGGCGGCGCGTACTCCTCCGAATGGGGGTTCTCGAAAGTTCTGCACTGGCTCCGCAACAACCCCTCAAAGCGCGACAAGCTCGTGACTGCCCTCGAAAACTGTGACATGGTGACCGCCGAGCTGTGCGGTATACGGGAGCCCTCACGCGTGCCGCGCTCCATCTGTGCGATGGGTCACAAGTGGATGTGGAACGAAGCGCTAGGCGGGTTGCCGCCCGAGGATTTTTTCGTGGCGGTGGATCCGTTGCTCGCCGGTATCCGCGACAAATTGAATGGGCGCTACGCCACGTCGAACACGATTGCCGGTGAGTTGTCGCCGGAGTGGGCGGACCGTCTCGGCCTGCGCGCCGGCATCCCGATTCCCGTCGCCGGCATCGATGCCCACTGGGATGCTATCGGTGCAGGGTGCCGCGTTGGCGACGTTGTCAATGTCATCGGCACGTCCACCTGCATTATGGCCATCGGCGAACGCATCAGCCTGGTGCCGGGTGTCTGTGGAGTCGTGGAGGGATCTATCCACCCCGGTATGACTGGTGTCGAAGCGGGGCTCTCAGCCACCGGCGACATATTCGATGCGATTGCCCGGCGCGCGGGCTCCACGGTCGCGGCACTATCGGATGGGTTGGAGAAATACCAGGCGGGGCAGACCGGGCTTCTACGGCTTACGTGGGACAACGGCGACCGTACAGTTCTGGTGAACCCGGAGTTGGGCGGCATCACGCTCGGCTGGAAGTTGACGCATACGGCGCAGGACGAGTTGTTCGCCGCGATCGAGGGTACGGCCTTTCATACACGGATCATTCTGGAGCGCATGGCGGAGCACGGAGTTCCCATTCAGCGTGTCATCAACGGCGGCGGCATCCCGCAACGGAATGAAGTGCTGAACCGCGTCTACGCCAATGTGCTGAATAAGCCCGTCCTGGTACCGGAATCGGAAGTGACGAGTCTCGGTTCGGCAATTTTCGCGTTTCTCGCGGCGGGAACCTTCCAATCGGTTGAGGAAGCGCAGGACGCGCTCTGCCCGAAGTACAGAGTGGTGGAGCCGGATGGCGCCGCCACCCGAGTGTACGGTGAGTTGTACGAATTGTTCCGCCGAGTGTACTTCGGTTTTGGCGTTCCGTCCGCGAACCCCATGAAAGCGGGCGATGTGCTGTCCGCTTTGCGGCGTATCGCTGGCGAAGTGCAAATGGCGGCAGGTGCGGCTTAGCCGCGTGTTACCGCAATTCGTAAATCCCCGTCTCTCTAGCCGGCAGCGTGATGTTCTCCACGGCGATGCGGTCCCGCAGATCGAAAACAAAGGCGCCTTCCGGTGCGTTCGTTATTTCAACGCGCACCGGCGCGTTTTTGTGGCTCGTGACATACAACAATCGCCGGTTGCCCGATACAACGTAACGCGATTCGAGTTTCCATGCTTCGGGGTCGTCCGCATCCTGGACGCGCACCGGTCTGGTGACACCCGCGTCGTGGAAGATGCGGTCCAGCAAGCGCCAGTAGCTCTTGTCAGTCAGTGATGCCGCAGAGTAGTAGACCACGCCGCGGCCGGTCCTGGTACGGGCGAGTGCGGTTCCGCCATCGCTGAAGCTCGCAATGGATTCGGCATCGCCGGTGAGCTGGAGTTTCTGCGAAACGCCGCCGGTCTCGAGCTCCATGCCATCCCAGGCGGAAGCGCGCAGCTTCTGGCTGGAGCCGCCGGTGAAAGCGACATCCTGCGAGAAGCTCTGATCGTATCCCTGCGTCATCGCGCCTATGGTGCCAGGTTTCGGATGGCGGGTTTGTTCAATGGCAATTCCAATTTTGGAGAGGAACGGTTGTTGGCGGTTGTACTCGTCGCCCAGCAGCGATTCCGGAGTAATCAGGACGCGCCCTCCCGATTCGGCGAATTCCCATATCTTCTGCACCACGCCGGCCGGCAGATTGCGCACGCCCGGCACCAGGAGAAGTTTATAGCGGCTCAACCAACCCTTCGCGGCCTGCCTCTCGGTGATGAACGTCGTCTTCGCATCCAGATAACGGCTCCCTTCGTACATCTTTCCCAGTTCCGCCAGGTAAGGTGTAGCGCGCCAGGTCAGCATCTCCGGAGGTAACTGCAAGGTGGAAGTCTGCGAGTATAAAATCGCCACTTCCGCCGGAGCGTCGACGAACGCCGCGATCTCGGGCGCCAGCCTGCGGGCATCCAGCGTGGACCGCATCAAATCGCCGACCTCGGCAAGCGAGAAACGCCAGCTATGCGGCAGCGCCGACGCGTTCATGCTGAAGAACTCGTTCTGCGGCTGCACGGGCCAATGGAAAAACTGCATCACGCTCTTGCCGTGCAGCGCGTGCGGCAGCAAGTTGTAGACGGACTGAAGGCTCATCTCAGGATCGGCGAGGGGCTTCTTCGTCTCCGGCAAAGCCATCTGCAAATCGACGCCGAGAGTGGATCCACCACCCTCGTGAAGAATCAGGTCGCCTACTTCATTGACGATACGTTCTTCGTCGATTCCGCTGGTCCCGGTTCCACCTCCCAACATGCTGGAACTGCCGCCCGCGGCCAGCGGCACCGTTGAATCCACCGCCCGGACACGGCTACGCACCCATAACAGGTAGTCTGTGAAGCGATCCTGGTTAAATCGCGTCCAGTCGTACCAGAGCGCTCGATTCGTGCCGGCGAGCGGCCGTGAGTTCTTGACCGGCGGCGCCACAATCCCGTCGAATCCGGTGTAGGACGTGCCGTAGATCTCGTTCACGCGCGCAATTGTTCCATGCTTGTTGGCGAGCCATTCACGGAACATCTTCTGGCTGCGCTCGCAGTAGCAGATGTACATCAGCTCGTAAGCCATCACGTCGTACAACAACTGCGGGTTGTTATGAAACTTCGGGATGTTTATGCGGATGTATTTGTCGACGGCGTCCCGGATATGCGGACTCTCCAGGCAGATCACAACGTTCTCCATTTTGGAGCCGCCCATTGAAAACAGATCGCGGATCAGGTGTCCGCACCAGCCGTCCCAACCCACACGGTGAGTATCCGGGTATTTGTGGAACGCTTCATAAACGGGTGACTCCTCGATGGTCCAACGTGAACCGCCTCCCACTGTGTAGCTCTCAATATGCTGCCGTGGTGTTGCGAAGAAGCGCTGTAGCAGAGTGCTGGGGGAATGCAGCGAAATCACCATCAAGGGTTTGCCTTCCGAATCCCTGTAAAACCAGCCGTCGCTTTTGAGTCCTTTCAGATTGGGATAGAGCGGCACGTCCGGTCCGGTCGCCTGCGTGTCGTCCACGTGCGGAAGGCGGACGACACCGGCGATCAGATCTTCCAGGTGACGCCGCCCCCGGACACAGCTTTCGGCGACGTAGGTAAACATCTTCGTCTTGTCCGCATCGTTATTGAACCAAGGCAGACGCGGGCGCACCTGCAATCCCAGCTCGGCCGTCACCAGGTGGCGCTCCGCGTAAATCGTGTCGATCCCCTGAACCTGTGCGGCGCGAATGGTTTCGCGAAGCCGGTCCAGTTGCTGGTGCGCCTCCTTGCGCAAACGGGCTACATCATCCGATTCCGGGACCTCCTCGGGCCTGGCCACCTGGCGCACGGTGAACCAGCGGTTGTCGATGGTGGTAACGATGTCGTCCGGCTCGCTCCGCGATTTCGTAGCCTCGTCTTCCTGGCCCTGAACCAGGCGGATGTTATCCACGAAAACGGTCCAGGGGAATCGCATTCCCTCGGCGAAGAACGATAATTCCTCGATGTTGCCGAGTGAAAGCTTCCGCTGATAAGAGGCCGCCTCCATCCCGGGCAGCTTCACTTCGATGTGGTTCCATCCCTTCTTGACCACAATTTTGTTTCTGGCTTCGAAGTAGTCGTCCAGCCCGGCGCCATTGGTTCGTTCGTAAATACGAAGAGAAAAGGTCCGTATTTCACTGCGATCGCTATAGACGTCAAACAGGAGGCGGTCGAACGGACGCCAGTCCCGTTGCCGCGGTTGAAGACGGATCTCACCGCGCGATTGCTCGAAGGTAATCCGGCCGGACCGGTTCCCATGCGACGATTGCTCTTCGGAGACCTCGACCTTCCCTCCGGTCCAACTGCCGGAGGGCGTGGTACCTTCGAAGTTCTCCAAAACCGTTACAGCCGCGCGGGCCGCGCCGGCGAACGAGAGTGTGATAAGAAGTGCAAGAACGGTCCATCTCATTGATGTTTCCAAACCTGTAGAGCGCCGGCCAAACCAGGAGCCTGCCTCATACCGCCCTTCTTTCCATAAAGTGCATATACCGTCCTGGTCAACCCGTACGCGGAAGGCAGCGGCGTCAAGGCGACGATCTCTCTCGGCGCGACCATCGCGGCCACTTCCGGCAGATCCGTAAAGCGAAGTGCATTGAGGATCGCCGGCCCCTGCCAGTGGGAATAGGGCGGATCCTCCACAATCAGGCGCGAGACACGTTCGTCCAAGGCGGCAGCATACATCGCGGGGACGGTCATGTCCTTGCGCGCATAGAGCGAGACGGAAGTGACCTTCGCCCCGCTCTCCTTCAACAGAAAGTCGATGGAACGGAGTATGTCCCAAAGCTGCATGGATTCGACGGTCGCCCCGATGAGTGCGGCGGTCCGCTTCACCGTCGCGATCTTGTAATTATTCATCGGGTAGTCCGTCGCTCTCGGTTGGACGACCAGGACGACGTGATTGCCCCAGGCGGGAAGAAGCAAATCGTAATCGACGGGATAGACGATATCCTGCCGCCCTTTGACGTAGATCAGCCCGGGATACTCAGGCTTGGCGCCGCGTGGGACATACAACTGTCCGGTGACGCGGATGCCTTCTTCGGTCGCAAACTCGACACGAAACGCATCCGTGTAATTTGTGGCCCAATCCTTCGAAGCCACTTTCGCCGCGTTGAAGGGGACTGTCGCGGCGGGGAATGCCCTCAGGCTCTTATCTTTCAGCTCCGAGAGGATGGTGGCCCGCCGTGTCTTCCACGCGTTGAGGGTCGCAGGCGGCTTGACCGCGGGGCTCGCGATGAAGGTCTTATGGATGTGTCCGTTAATCGCATTCTCCGGATGACGTTCAAGAACGGTCAGCACCTCCGGTTTTTCCTCTTCGATCTTTCCTTCCTCGAACGGCGTGTTGTCGTTTTTCAGCCATCGGTTCAACCACTCGTTCGCTTCCTTGCGGAAAGGGAGGATGTCGGCATGCGGCGCGTCATGATCGTACTCGACGACTTTCTCTTCCGCTCCGTAGAGCTGATAAATGGAACGAATTCGTTCAAACGCATCGTGGTATCCGGCGGTAGGGAACGACGGGTCGCGCCTCGCGCTGATGATCTTCAGAGGACGCGGAGCGATCAGCGCGCCCACCGCCGGAAGGTCGTCGAGAAAGGTGTTGACGAAATAGATGCAATCGCAGTTTTCGTGCACGGCATCGAGGGCGGTGTGGTGTCCGGTGGTCCAGGTAGCGCAAACGGTTGCCGCCACCTGCACGCGATCGTCCGCCGCCGCGGTGTACCACGTCATGGCTCCGCCGCCGGATATGCCCGTCACACCCAGTTTGGAAGTATCCACTTCCGGGCGTGTCTCCAGGTAATCGAGGGCGCGAATCGCGTTCCAGACTTCCGGACCGGCCGGTGTGTAGCCGAGCGAGAGCCAGTCCCACATCTCGAGGTCGTGTGTACCGTGGTGAATCCCGGGGATCTCTCCGAATTCGATCGTGTCGATCAGAAATGCCGCGTAGCCGTTGCGCGCCAGCCAGATTCCGTGGTGCTGGTAACGGACCTTGGCGCCCCACGGGCCCGGGGAATGTCCGCAGAGGTAAAGCACGGTTGGCAATTTGCCGGCGGGCTTTTTCGGCAGATACAGATTTCCGGTGACGTACAACCCGGGCATACTTTCAAAGACGATCTTTTCGACGCGGTAGGTGTCGCGTTCGAACTGCCCCATCACACGCGCATTCAGCGGGGTACGTTTCGGCATCGGGTCGAGACCCATCGTATAGAGAAACCGCTTGCGCACGTCGGGTCTCACCTGCTTCCACTGGTCAAGCGTTTTGATGCCGCCGGGGAAGCTGCCGGTGACCGCCATCGCGCGGCGGACGAGATAGTTCTCGAAAGCTTTGTACCGTTCTTCGACCGTGTTGCGGCTTTGCGCGAAAACCGAAGAAAGGCAGAGGAAAGGCAGGAGACAACGTAGGAGCATCATGATTACGGGCGGGGCCGGACCGGTCCGGCCCCCTCTTTAAAGCACAGTCTACTCAATAATCCAAACGCAAACCAAAAAGCATGCTTCTGGCCGAGCCGGCTCCGGTGACCAGGCCGAACGCGCCGCTTTGCAGGTTTGTATTCGGATTACCGAAATTCGGACGGTTGAGAGCATTAAACATTTCCCACCGGAATTGTAGACGGGCACGCTCCGCCGCGATGGGAAAATTCTTCGAGAGTACCGTGTTCCAGGTCATTTCGCCGGGACCGGTCAGGATATAGCGCGCAGAGTTGCCGTAGAACCCGCGGCCGGTTTCCGGGCGTACGAATGCCGAGGAGTCGAAAATCGGCTCGCGGCTTTTGATCCGGTCCCGCATCTCGCCGGAATCGAAGTTGCCGTCGCCGATGCGGTCCGGACGGCCGCCGAACTGGTTGGTATTGGCGGGATCGGTGCCGGAGAATGCGGGACTCAGCACCTGGCCGGTGACAAACGTGGTGATGCCCGAAACATTCCAGTTTCCGATCACCCAGTTCGCCACAGTCGGCATGTTGCTTCCGAAGTGCTTACCACGGCCCACCGGAAGCTCATACACGTAGCTGAAACGCAACTGATGCCGGCGGTGCCGCTGCTCATCGGCGCGCTCCAGGAAACGCTGGTACTGGTTTTGTTGTGCGCCTTGGGCGAAGTTGCCCAAATCCGTGTCCGTCAGCGCCTTGGCCCAAGTGTAGTTGACGTTGTACCAAAGCCCGTCGCCCATGCGGCGATTGGCGGTGATGGTCATCCCGTGATAGATGGAGGAACCGCCCGTTTGAACGAAATTCACGGAGTTGAAGAGCTGATACGGACGCCGCGCGGAATTGTACGGAGTAGCACTGGGCGCAAGAAGATTGAGGTCTTCCGTGTAGGGGATGTTTTTAACCGACGTCCCTACATAGGCGATATCGACCGCCGTCTGCCAGATCTGCCTGCCGAAAGAAGCGCTCCACTGCTGCGTGCGCTCGGTCGGAAAGCTGGGGCTCAGGCCGCTGACGCTCTGAAGACCGGCGAATTCCGAAGTGGTAAGGAACGGGTTGGGGAACCGGATGGTTGGCGTGTTCCCTTCGATAAAGAACGCCTCTTCGGATTGCCACGGGCCGCCGGTATTTCCGAGGCCGATGGAGCCCGGCCACATCTGCGAATATATGCCCCACCCCAGGCGCACTACCGTCGACGCGTCGGAGAAGGGCCGCACGGCGAGCCCTAGGCGCGGAGTTATGTTGTTGGAATCTGTCTTCATGAGGCTCCGCACGGGGTAGCCGGCCTCCGCAGCCGAGATGATAGGAAGCGTTGCAGCAACGGCGGGAACCAGGTCCGTGGGGATGGAGTCTCCCGCTGTCACCAGGCTCGCCCTTGTGGGATCGAACGTGAACATGCGATCGAACTTCTCCACCCACGGCGTCTGATACTCATACCGGAGGCCGTAGTTCAACGTCACACGCGGGCTGACTTTGAAGTCGTCCTGCACGTAGAACATGTACTGTGAGCTGCGGGGATAGGCATTGGGGCGCGCGATGCTGCGCGTTGCAAAGCTCGGATAGCCCAGCAGAAAGTTGGCGTAATTGAACCCGCTCAACTGGTCGTCGAACGTGAATGCGCCGCGCATGGATTGAGGCTTCGACTGATCGTTGATCTGATACCAGCGAACGTCGAACCCCATCTTCAAGTTGTGGCGTCCGCGATACCAGGAGATGTTGTCGATGAGTTGGTACGTGTTCTGCGCCTGAAAGTTGCCGTTGGCCCACGTATCGGTGCCGGCGAAGCCGACGGATCCGCCAAAAGAGAGGCTCGGCATCCCGCCTATCGCCGGATCGTTGCCAGGATTACTGATCCCCTGAAGACCAATCTGCGAGAGGACGTCGCGCCCGTAGTTGGTGTCGAACCAGTAGCCGAAGTCGCGGCTGTATCCGAGCTTGATCTCATTCACCACCGCCGGGCTGAAAGTGTGGGTGTCAGAGATCACGACACTGCGGGCAGGGTGATTGCCCTGCCAGGCGCCGGGACCGTATCCGTCCTTCAAAGGGCCGGGATAACTGTCCTTGTTGTTGATGGTGAGGCCGACGCGGGCGTAGAGAAAGTTCTTATCGCTGATCTTCTGATCTCCCCGGATGGAATAAACATCCGAATCGAACCGGCCTCCCGGATCCGCATAGAAGTTTTCGGTGAGGCTGTAGTCGCCCTGACCCGGTTGATTGGGGTCCGGATAGATGATGTCCTGGAGGGCGGCGGAAACGGGACTGATGCGGTTTGCCGGAATGCGGTTGTTGGCAAACGGCTGTCCGTTCAACGGATCCACGATCGTCACGAGGCTGGCGATCGAGGAAAAGTCTCCCTGGCGAAACGCCGGCGTGGGAAGGGACACGCGGGTGCGAGAGCCCACTCGATAGCGCGCACCACCGTAGGAGAAGAAATAAAACGTCTTGTTGCGGCCGTCGTAAAGACGGGGAATGTACACCGGGCCACCATTCGTGATGGCGAACATATTGTGATTGGTGAACTCCGGTTTCTGTGTATCCTGCCATTGCCGCGCAGAGAACTTGTTGTTGAAGTTGCCCCAGTAGAGGCTGCCGTGCAGTTCGTTGGTGCCCGCTTTGCTGACCGCGGCGAACTGCGACACCTGCGCAAACTCCGCGGAGTTATTGGCGGTCATGACTTTCACTTCCTGAATGAACTCGATCTCGCCCGAGAAGCCATTGGGGCCTTGTGAGCTGCTGATCGTATTCATGAAGTAGATACCGTCTGTTGTGAAGTTGACTCCCGAACCCCGGGCCCCATTCGCCAGAAATGCGCAACACTGCTGCGACTGAATGCCCGCGGTCACGTTTGTGATGTTCGCCCATCCACGGCCGTAAATGCTGAGAGGGAGTTCGGTGAAGTCGCGCGACGTCTTGACGTTCGAAAGCGTAGCGGTTTCGGTTTCAACCTGGGCCGTGCCGCCTTCGACGGTAACCGTCGTGCTTACATCTCCCACCTCCAGCGTGGCGTTAACCCGTTTGATCTGATTGGCCACCACGTCGACTTTGGTTTGCTTGGATGTCTTAAAGCCTTGACTTGTAATGGTCACTTCGTAATTGCCCGGCTCGAGCCCGGACACGCGGTAGTCGCCGCTATCGTCGGTCTTAACCTCCCGTGTGAAATTTGTACCCTCGTTACGGACGGTCACCATCGCCCCAGGGACCGTGGCCCCGGTTGCGTCCATAACGTTGCCGAGAATGCTGCCTTGAGTTGCCTGTCCGTATCCAA
>DASTMK010000147.1:0-13168 GCA_035714225.1 Bryobacteraceae bacterium
TGAGACACCGCCAAAATTGCGTCTATGGGACAAAGAGATGCTCATGCCCTCTTGAATCTCTAATGAATTATGTGATCCAGGGCCGCGGGACTGTCAAGAAGAAAATGCAAGTGGATTGCAACTGATGCCGAAAGGCACAAACAGGGGCTCCAGCGGCTTCCTACCCCGCGGCTCCGCTACACTGGTGGGGAATGGCCTCCGGAAAACTTACCGCTCATGTGAAAGCGGGAGGATGCGCGTCGAAATTGAGTCCAAAGATTCTGGACCGCGTGCTCGCGCAGCTTCCACGCGTGGCAGATGAGAACGTACTGGTCGGCTTCGACACCGCCGACGATGCCGGGGTATATAAGCTCACGCCGGAATGTGCCCTGGTCCAGACCGTCGATTTTTTCACGCCGGTCGTCGACGATCCGTTTACGTTTGGCGCCGTCGCGGCGGCGAATGCGTTGAGCGACGTTTACGCCATGGGAGGCCGCCCGGTTTCCGCCCTGTCGATTGTCGCGTATCCCGCCAAGGGCGATATCGAGGAACTGGAGCAGATACTGCGCGGGGGTGCCGAGAAGATGCGTGAAGCCGGATGCGTCGTTCTCGGCGGTCACAGTGTAGCCGACGATGAGATCAAGTTCGGCTATGCCGTCACCGGCATCGTACATCCCGAACGCGTGAAGACTAACGCCGGCGCCCGCGCGGGCGATGTGCTTCTGTTTACCAAGAGCATCGGCATCGGGGTGGTTTCCACGGCTCTCAAGCGCGGCATCGCCGACCCTGCCGATGTGGAAGCGTCCATCGCATCGATGCTGACTCTTAATCGAGCCGCCTGCGAAGCCATGCTCGAAGAGGATGTACACGGCTGTACCGACGTTACGGGCTTCGGCCTGATGGGGCACGCCCGGGAGATGGCTATGGCAAGCGGGCTGACACTGGAAATTGCCGCCGATTGTGTGCGATTTCTTCCCGGCGCGCTCGACTACGCCCGGCAGGGAGCGATACCAGGTGGGCTCAGAAACAACATGGACTTTGCCTCCTGCGCGGTCGAAATCACACGCGAACTGCCGCAGGAGGTCGAGAGCCTGCTCTATGATCCACAGACTTCAGGTGGCTTGCTCATCGCCTTGCCGGAGGAGGACGCGGTGAAACTGGCAAACAGATTTCCGCAAGCCTATCGCATCGGCCGGGCCATCCCGCGCGCCGCAAAACCCATTTGCATCGTATGAACAATAATCCTCTCATCATTGCGCTCGACTTCGATGCTCCGGAACAGGCGCTCTCGCTCGTGGACCGGCTGGGCAACGACATCGATTTTTACAAGGTAGGCATGGAACTGTATGCCGCCGCGGGAATGGATTTCGTGCGCAACTTGCTCGGCGCCGGCAAGCAGGTGTTCCTGGACCTGAAACTTTACGATATCGGCGAGACGGTGAAAAGAGCCGTCAGACAAATCGCCACTACCGGTGTGCGCTTTGTCACTGTACACGGCAGCGGTCCGGTGATGCGCGCGGCCGTGGAGGGGCGTTCCGGGTCTTCGCTCCAATTGCTGGCGGTCTCCGTGCTGACAAGCTTCGATCAGGAGGACCTCGCCGACCTGGGTTATCAATGCCCGGTGGAGGATCTGGTATCGCTGCGCGTGAGAAAGGCGATGGAGTCGGGCCTCGACGGCGTCGTCTGCTCGCCGTTGGAAGCCTCGCGCGTGCGGGAGTTGGCCGGGCCCGGGGCGATTCTCGTCACGCCGGGTGTGCGCTCCGAGGGCGCCGCCCGTGGAGACCAGAAGCGTGTAGCCACACCCGCCGAAGCCCTTCGAGACGGCGCGAATTACCTGGTCATCGGACGGCAGGTGACGAGATCGAGCGATCCGCGGTCCGAGGTGGCCCGGATCCAGGCGGAGATCAGCCCGCTGGTCCGGCGATAGGGTGTGGCGAGCCTACCGTCTGTTAAGATGAACCGCAAGGCGTTTTCGGAACGGTGAAGTGAACCGACTGCTTTCAGCTTCGCTTTTGTTTTCGGCCTCATCCTGCTTCTGCGCGATGTTCGCGCAATCGATGACTTCCGTTGGCGGGCTGGTTACAGACCCTTCGGGCGCGGTCGTCGAGCGGGCGCTCATTTCACTCAAAAATCCGGCTGCCGGTATCACGCGCCAAACCCGCTCGGATGAAGCCGGGCGATACCTGTTCGCACAGGTGCCTCCCGGCAACTATGAAATTGGAGCTTCCGCCTCGGGATTTAACGATGTCGTCATCACCGGAATTACGCTGCTGGTAAGTTCTCCCGGAACCGTTAATATCGCCTTTTCCTCTATCGGCACGGTGGCCGAAACGGTATCGGTCACGGCCAATACCGTACAGGTGAACACGACGGATGCCACCATCGGCAACGCCTTCGGTGCGAGTGCCATCACGCAACTCCCGCTGGAGGGCCGCAACGTCGTCGGCCTGCTTGCGCTTCAGCCGGGTGTCGTCTTCATCGGCGAAGAACAGATGGATTCGCGCAACGGCGCGGTAAACGGCGGCAGGAGCGATCAGGCAAATGTGACGCTGGATGGCATCGATGTAAATGACCATCAGGACAGGTTCGCCTTCACGAGCGTGCTGCGCGTGACCCTCGACTCGGTACAGGAGTTTCGTGTCACCACGAGTAATGCCAGCGCGGACCGGGGGCGGGGCTCCGGCGCCCAGATCGAGCTTGTCACCAGGAGCGGTACGAACGATCTGCACGGCTCGGCTTATGAATACCATCGCAACACCGTCACCACTGCCAATTCGTTCTTCAACAACTCCGCGCAGCCGTCCGTGGAACGGCCGAAGCTCATTCGTAACACCTTCGGCGTGTCGCTAGGCGGCCCTGCGCGCAGAAATCGGCTCTTCTATTTCCTGAACTATGAAGGCCGCCGCGACGCCCGCGAAGACAGCGTGGAGCGGTTGGTTCCTACCGAAAGCTTTCGCACCGGCACGCTGAAGTACATCAGGACAGATAACAGCATCGGCGAGTTGACTCCGGAAGACCTGCGGACGCGCGTCGACCCGGCTGGTATCGGAGTAAACGCGGAGGTGCTGAAGTTGTTTCAGTCCTATCCGCTGCCGAACTCTTTCAACTCCGGAGACACGCTGAATACGGCTGGATACCGGTTCAAAGCCCCTGTCGGGCTGCGCTGGAACACCTACATCGCGCGCCTCGATTACAACTTGACACCAAACGGTACGCACGGCCTGTTCCTGCGCGGCAACCTTCAGAACGACAGGAATACGGGCTTGCCGCAGTTCCCGGGCGACCCGCCGTCAACCGTCGATTTAACGAACAGCAAGGGTCTGGCCGCAAGCTACAATGCCGTGTTTCGCCCGAACCTCATCGGGACTTTCCGCTACGGATTCACGCGGCAGGGCGTAGAGAACTCGGGCCTGCAAACGGCGTCCGCCGTGCGGTTTCGAACGCTCGATGACCGGTACGCTCTTACGACGGCCTTCACGCGTATTACCCCTGTCCACCACACGACGCAGGACCTGACGTGGGTGAAGGGCGCTCACAGTGTGCAGTTCGGCGGGGTTCAGCGCTGGATCCGCAATTCGCGGGTGAATTACGCCAGTTCTTTTCATTTCGCCCAGTCCAGGGCATCGTGGCTCGAAAACTCGGGTTCGAATCTCGAACGCAATGTCACCGATCTGGCTAGCCGTTTCCGGACATCGTATCAGGACGCCGCTGCGGCGATTCTCGGCATTATTTCGCAAGGTACCGCGAATTACAATTACGATCTTCAGGGCAACGTGTTGCCCATCGGCGCACCGGTTTCCAGGCGGTTCGCCAACAACGAATACGAGTTGTACGTGAGGGACACCTGGAGAGCCAGCCGCGAGTGGACGATCACCGGAGGGATTCGCTGGTCCTTGATGCCTCCGGTATACGAGACCAATGGAATGCAAATCGCCATGTCGCCCTCCGCGGAGGCATGGTTCAACGAACGGAGCGCGCTGGCTTCGAGCGGAAGGCCGCAATCGGAAGCGGCTCGCGTGCGCTATGTTCCGGCGGACGATGCGGCGGGCGGAGACCTTTATCCATTTCACAAGAGAAATTTCGGGCCGCATCTGGCCATTGCCTATTCCCCGCAATCGGAAGGTTGGAAGTGGCTCACCGGCGGTCCGGGCCAGAGCGTGATTCGTGCCGGATGGGGCATGTATTACGATCTCTTCGGCCAGGGTTTAATCCGCTATTTCGACAGCAACTCGTTCGGCCTCTCGTCTTCTATCCAGAATGCGTCGAGCACGTTGACCGAACTCACGGCACCGCGTTTCACCGGCGTATTCGATCTTCCATCGCAGCTCATCCCTCCCGCGCCTCCGGGTGGCTTTCCCGTGGAAGCACCCGATGTGTTCGCTTTCGGCGGCACGGTGGACAGCCGCCTGCGCCCGCCCTACACGATGGAAATGAACTTCTCGGTGGCGCGCGAGTTCCCGGGCGGCTTCTATGTTCAGGCGGCGTATGTGGGGCGTCTCTCGCGCCGCTCCCTGGTGCAGAGCGACATCGCCGCTCCCACGAACCTGACCGATCCGAAATCCGGCATGAGCTACTTTGAGGCAGCCGGACAACTGGCCCAGATGGGCCGCCAGCGCGTACCTGTCGAACAGGTGGGGGCGATTCCGTTCTGGGAGAACCTCTGGCCCGGCGCGGCCGGTGCCGGCCTGACCGCCACGCAGCGTGTTTACCAGCGGTTCCTGGCGGCCGAGCCGGATTACACCGCCGCGATCCAGAATCTCGACATTCGTTGTCAGCCTGCATGTAGCATCTACGGGCCTTATGCGATGTTCAACCGGCAGTTTTCGTCCATGACCGCATGGCGCTCCATTGCGAACGGCAGCTATCATGCGATGCAGTGGACGCTACGCAAGCGCCTGAGCCGGGGCGTGCAGTTCGACGTGAACTACACGTGGTCAAAATCGATCGATCTTGCCTCGCGGGCCGAGCGCGATGCCGTAAACAACCTGGGCATCATTCCCAACCCCTGGGACCCCGGACTCCGCCGCGCTGTGTCCGATTACGACATGACGCACCAGTTCAATGCGAACTGGATCATTGAGCTTCCTTTTGGCCGCGGTAAGAAGTGGCTGCACAGGAACAGGGGAATCCGCGATGCGGTTGCCGGCGGTTGGCAGTGGAGCGGAATCTGGCGCCAGACCAGCGGTCTTCCGATCAGTGTCAGCAACGGCCGTATCTGGCCCACAAACTGGCAATGGCAGGCGAATGCGACGCAGGTGGGCCCGGTGCCCGCGCAGCAGACGACAAAAAACGCACCGGCGCCCGTGCCCGGCGGCTTCGGAGGGCCGAACGTGTTTGCGGATCCGGCCGCGGCTCTCGCCGCTTATGATTTCACGTATCCCGGCGGCGTAGGACAGAGGAACGGGATTCGCGGCGACGGCTATTTCACCATCGACATGGGTCTGGCGAAGCGTTTCTACATGCCCTACAGCGAGAAGCATAGTCTTCAATTCCGTTGGGAAGTCTTCAACGCCACCAATTCCGTCCGTTTCGACGTGCGCAATCTGTCGCTCAGCCTCGGCGACCAGGCGACGTTCGGCAGGTATTTTGGTGTCCTGACCAGCCCGCGAGTAATGCAGTTTGGGTTACGCTACGAATTCTGAGAAATGAATAAATCCGTCCTTGTTCTTTTCAGCCTGTTGCCTGTTCTCTCCAGCGCCGCCGAACCGCAGGCGTCGGCCGTTGCAACATTTGAATCGCTGGGCCTGTACTACAACCATGCGGGTGGGGAAGCGAAGTGTCCGGTGCGGTATCGCGTTGCCGGTGGTGCAGAATGGCGCGAAGGATATCCCCTCGTCTACGACCAGCGTGAGCGCCAGTACCGCGGCTCGCTCGTGGGTCTCACGCCGGATACGCTCTATAACATCCGGCTGGAGCCAGGCGGTGCTCCCGTGGAAATCGAAGCCCGGACCCTTAGCGAAAAATTCCCTGTTGGAAAAACCACGCACCTCAGCGGGGGGACCACCGATCAGACTCTCTACATACGCGAGGGCGGCACTGCCGCCGGATGGCACCTGGTCACGCCAACCCCCGGCACGAAGTTCGTGAGCGATGTGTTCAACCTGTCCGACTACAACGTGGTGGTCGAGGCGGACTATGTCATCCTTCGCGGTCTTGATCTGAGGAACGCGGGGATTCACGGCGTGCTCATTCGGGAGGGCGTGCAGCACGTTGCCGTCGAGGATTCACGGATCACCGGATGGGGAAGAATCGGCGGCGCGCGCATCTGGGGTGTCTTCCACGGGTCGGATAGCGGCATCTACGCCGAAAACGATGTGGGCCATCTGGTGATCCAACGCAACCTGATCGAACATCCTCGCGGCGGCGCTAACGATTGGGAGTCGGGGCACCCGGTTGGACCACAAGGGATAACGCTTATCGATTCGCGAGGCGGCAATATCATCCGCTACAACACCATCCGCTCGACGGACGATCACGGGTTCAACGACGGCATCGGCGGCGGGTCGAATTACAGCTTCAAGGGAAGCCCGAATCGCGATTCGGATATTTACGGCAACATCGTCTCGCACTGTTGGGATGATGCCATCGAGAGCGAAGGCGCAAACCGGAATGTGCGGATCTGGAGCAACTACATTCACCACACGTTCGTACATATCGCGACCGCAGCCACCTCCATGGGCCCGCTCTATATTTTCCGGAATGTGTTCGGGAAGAGCCGCGTTTCACACCAGGATTCTTCCGGCGGAATGATGATCAAGACGGGTATGAACTACCTGACCATCGACGGCGAGCGCGTCAGCACGGGCCTCGGCCACCGCTTTATCTTCCATAACACGGCGTTGCAGCCGGGTGGCGGCCTCGACGTATTCAGTAGTCATGAACTGCACAACGCGGTCAGCCGGAACAATATCTTCTACGCGCGTGGGCGCGCCTATCCACGGGACCGCGGCGCACCGCCCAACGACTTCGAGCACGATCTGACCGGCGGGTATCTTGGCGGTGGATTTGTCCAGTCGATGTTTCTCACAGGCAACCCGCTGGAGTGGTTCCTGGCGCCCGTAATGAAGAGCGTCAAGTGGGGCAGGGTAGAGTATACGCGGAACGGAAAAAACTTCGCCATTACCGATCCGGTGGTCGAGGTGGCGAATCCGGCACTCGACACCGCCGTACGCCTACCGGGATTCAACAACGATTACGCCGGGGCCGCGCCCGACATCGGAGCCTTTGAAAACGGGCGTCCGCCGCTGCGCTTCGGCCGCGACATGGCGCCAGGGTTCGAACGCGCTCCGTGGGAGCGGTATTAAACATGGCGTCAGAAATGACTGCGGTCGCGGCTCGGCATTCGTTTCCGAGCCACGGCCGCCAGGGAGTGGTTATCGGGATACGCAAACAGAAGCGGCGTCGAAGCTTCCCTCAATTGAAACGGATCGATTGGAGCATCTGGTTGAATGTGTCTCCGAGCTGGGCCGACGATTGCTCCGGCGACACGAATACCATGTAAAAGAGCCCTTCCGGCCGCATCACGGTCAACACCACGTCCCGCTCGGTTCCACCGTAAGGGGACGCGCTGACCATGTCGGTAAGCAACCCCGGATTCCCGCCTACGTTGACCTGCCGCTGCCCTGTCGTCCGCATGCTGCTGTTTGCCTGCCGCAACTGGGAGATCAATTCGTTGGTTGCCGGACCCAGGCTTCTGGCGTTCGGAGTGAAATAGCTCAACACCGCACCGTAGCCCAGGCTTACTTGTCCGGATCCTGTTTGCACCAGCCCCTGCCGTGGGGCAATTGTAAGCACGCGCGACCGCCTGTCGCCGAAAGTCTCCCAACCTTGCGGATAGGCGAGTGCGAACCGGTCCGTCTGGAAGTTCTGAAAACCGCCGGTGGGCGCAGCGGGTGGCCCGGCGGAAGCAGGGGTAGCGGCTGCCTGCTGTTGCGGCCGCTTTGGTTCGGGCAGCTTCGTGACGGCGGCCTTCATCTGCTGAAAGTTTCCTGCGCTGAAGCCGTACTGCCGCTGCGGCAGCGTTTGGATCTCCGCCTCTACTGCTTTCATCCGGTTGCCGGGATTGGGATGGGAGGAGAGGAACTGCGGCGCGCGCGAGCCTCCCTCGGCTTCGAGCTTCTCGAAGAACCGCGCCATCTCAATAGGGTTGTAGCCGGCTTCTGCCATCAGCCGGGCTCCCAGTGCGTCCGCTTCGGTTTCCGCGTCGCGCGAATACCGCAGCAAAATGGAATTGACGCCCAGTCCTAGCCCCAGTTGGCCCAGTTGCCCCAGAAGGGACCCGTCTCCGATGACCGCCCCCGCCAGCACCGCGGGAAGTTGAATCAATTGCGATTTCGATGCCTGATTCGTTCCGTGACGCAAAGCGACATGCGCGATCTCGTGTGCCATCACGCCCGCGACCTGCGCCTCATTATCGGCGGCTTCGATCAGATCGGCGTGCACGAAGATCGGACCGCCCGGCAAGGCAAAGGCGTTGATTCCGGGTTCGTTGATTACCGTGAAAGAGTACGGATATCCCTCCGCCGCGGGTGATGACGCCAGCCTCTGTCCGATGCGATTCACATATTCCTGAAGCGCGGAATTTTTAACGATGTCGGCCTGTTGCTTGATTTGCGCGGCTGCTTCCTGGCCCAGTTGAATGTCCTGCTCTTTGGAGTACACGTTATAGCCCGGCTTGAGCGGGTCACCAGGCTTCCTGCCCGCGCAGGCCGGTAGCATCATCAGTCCGGCCAGCAGTGCGGACAGACACCTTCTTCTCGGTGGCATTCACTTTCCCCTTGCAATCAGAGACTCCGGACAAGCGGCAGGTGTTTCAGCCGAAATTCAGGTGTATAAAGGAGTTAACCGTATGAAACCGATTCAGGTCTTTTCCGTGGCCCCAGCCCTTCCCGAGAGGCTCGAACCTCTGGGTACCCTGGCACAGAATCTTCACTGGGCATGGAGCCATGAAACCATCGAGCTGTTCCGCCGCCTCGACGCCAATCTCTGGGAATCGGTAAATCACAACCCGGTAATGCTGCTCGGAAGCATTGACCAGCAGAAGCTGGAGAATGCCGCGATGGACGAGAGCTTTCTCGCCCACATGGACGGGTGCCTGAAGGATTTGGATACCTGTCTGAATGGCGACGGAACCTGGTTTCATCGAAACCATGGCAAGGACGGGGATACACCGCTGGTGGCCTACTTCTCCGCGGAATTCGGACTCACGGAATGCCTGTCGATATTCGCCGGCGGCCTTGGTGTGCTGGCTGGGGACCATTTGAAATCGTCGAGTGACCTCGGCATTCCGCTTGCCGGCGTAGGGCTCCTGTATCAGCAGGGCTATTTCCGCCAGCGCCTGAACGCACGCGGATGGCAGGAAGAAGAGTACGAGTCCAACGATTTTCACACCTTGCCGCTTTCGCCCGTACTCGATCCGGCAAGCGGTTCGCCGCTCGCGATCTCCGTCGCATTTCCGGGCCGCAGCGTCTTCGCCCGGGTTTGGAAAGCATCGGTGGGCCGCGTCTCGCTTTATCTGCTGGACACCAACGTTCCCGAGAACAGTCCAGCGGATCGCGATATCACCGATCAGCTCTATGGCGGCGGCATTGAAATGCGCCTCGAACAGGAGATCCTGCTGGGTATCGGCGGTTGCCGGATGCTCGATGCTCTCGGCTTATCGCCCACCGTGTTTCACATGAACGAGGGCCACTCGGCGTTTCTCGCGCTGGAGCATGTCAGGACTCTCATGCGCGCGCATGGGCTCTCATTTTCCGAAGCGCGGCAGGTGGCTTTTGGCAGTCTCATTTTTACGACTCACACGGCGGTTCCCGCGGGTCACGACTATTTTCCCCCGGACCTGATGGAGCGCTACTTCCGGGAGTACCGGCCCGAACTCGGGCTATCGTTGCACGACTTTCTCGCTCTCGGACGCCAGAACCCCGACGATGGAAATGAGCATTTCTGCATGACCATACTGGCGCTTCGAATGGCCGCGTTCCGCAACGGCGTCAGCAAACTGCATGGCGAGGTCACGCGGAACATGTGGCAAGGCATTTGGAAAAACCTTCCCGTGGACGAGATTCCCATCGGACATGTCACCAATGGAGTTCACTTCCGTTCGTGGATTTCCCGGGAGCTGAACCAGCTCTACGACCGCTATCTCGGTCCGAGGTGGCGCGACGAGCCCGGCAACGCCGAGTTGTGGCGGCGCGTGGAATCCATACCGCCCGAGGAGCTGTGGCGGACGCACGAGAGGCGCCGCGAGCGCCTGGTGGCTTTTGCACGGCGCCGGTTGAAAGCGCAGCTCCAGCGGCGCGCGGCCCCCGAATCGGAGATCGAGTTATCCGACGAAGTTCTGGACACCGAGGCGCTTACCATCGGGTTCGCCCGGCGGTTTGCCACCTACAAACGGGCGACACTGCTGCTGCGCGATGTCGAGCGGCTGAAGCAGCTTTTGAACAATCGCGAACGTCCCGTCCAGCTTATCTTTGCCGGCAAGGCGCACCCGAAAGATGAGCCGGGCAAGGAGTTGATACGCCAGGTGGTGGATCTGGCCAGGGACCCCGGGATCCGTAACCGCCTCGTATTTCTGGAAGACTACGACATGGCCGTTGGCAGATATATGGTCCAGGGAGTGGATATCTGGTTGAACAATCCCCTGCGGCCGCTCGAAGCCAGCGGCACCAGCGGTATGAAGGCGGCAGCCAATGGAGCGCTCAATGCCAGTATTC
Source organism: Bryobacteraceae bacterium (assembly GCA_035714225.1). Lineage (GTDB taxonomy): Bacteria > Acidobacteriota > Terriglobia > Bryobacterales > Bryobacteraceae > CAADGY01. The sequence continues at coordinate 10,692 of DASTMK010000147.1, forward strand.
TGGACGGCTGGTGGGACGAGGCTTGGTTGTCGCAGCAGCCGGGCGCCGAGCCCATCGGGTGGGCGATTGGCACCGGAGAACGCCGTCCCGACGCCGCCGAACAGGACCAGGCCGAAGCGGAAGCTCTTTATAACCTGCTCGAACGCGATATTGTCCCGATGTTCTATGACTACGCCGGTGGACGCCTGCCACGCCGCTGGATCGCGCGAATGAAATCTTCCACCTCCAACCTGTGCTACTTCTTCAATACGCACCGGATGGTTCGGGAATACACCGAGCGGTTCTACCTGATGGCCCACACGAACCATCGGGAACTGGTTGCCGGCGGCGGCGCCCGAGCCCGGCTGTTGGCTCAGTGGGGGGCGCAGGTCCAACAAGCCTGGCCGCGCGTTCATCTCGAAATTCCCAACGGGCGCATTGCCGCGGACCTGCGTGTGGGCGGCCGTATTCAAGTGAAGGTGCTGGTGAACCTCGACGTGCTTACTCCCGAGCAGGTCTCAGTCGAATTATATCTGGGCCCGCTCAATCCACAGGGAGAAATCGTGGAGCCCATCGCGCAACAGATGTCTGTTTCGGGCAGGGATGCACGTGGCTGGTATATTTACGAAACCTCCGCCGCTCCCTGCTGCCGTAGCGGTCAGTATGGCTATACCGCGCGTGTGCTTCCATATCACGTCAACATGATCGACGGGTTCATGCCCGGCCTCATCTCGTGGGCCGTTCCCGGCCAGGCAAACGCCGCTTCTCGCTGACCGTTTACAAACGTCGGTATCGCCATCCCTGCTAGTATTTGAGTGAGAGTGCACGAACTCGGAAAGGAACACGCTTATGGAGCACGAGCACATGGAGCACGAAAGCAGATTTTCGTACTTCTTTTTAGGAGTTGGCATCGGAGTAGCGATCGGAATCGTGTTCGCCCCGAAATCGGGCCGTGACACACGGACTCTGCTGAAGACGAAGGCGGATGAAAGCAAAGAGTATCTCGCAAAGACCGGAGAACAAATCCGCGAGTCCGCCACTGGGCTGTATGAACGCGGAAAAAATGTCGTAAGCAAGCAGCGGGATCAGGTTTCCGCGGCTGTGGAAGCAGGAAAACAGGCGTATCACGAGGCGATTCGTTCCTCGCAAACGGGCGAATCGGCTCCACCGGCGCCCGATGCGGGAAAACTCTGATCAAAAGATTTTCAGGTACTAGACCGTGATTCCAGATACCGTCATCTATGTTATGACGGCAGCGGTAGTTGTTTCCGCCGTCGCCATTGTGGTGCAGTTGCTTATTCTTTTGGGAATGTACCGCTCCGCCAGAGGTCTACAGGAGCAGGTAACGGCCTTTATCCCGAAAGCGGAATCGCTGGTGGCGGCGGCTCAAAGTACTCTTGAACAGAGCCGGAATCAGATTTCCGATATAACCGCGAAAGCCAACGATATTCTGGACAAGACCCGGGTTCAGGTCGGCCGTGCAGATGAAATACTCAGCGACGCCACCGCCCGGGCCAAAGTCCAGATGGACCGCCTGGAGCTGGTTTTCGACGATACCGTCGGACGTCTGCACGAGACGGTGGCAATTATTCACAACGGCATCCTGGCGCCTCTTAGAGAAGTAAACGGGATCTTTTCGGGAATCCGCGCGGCGCTTGGGCATTTATCCCGCGGGGGGAGGCCCACCGTTGCGCAGGCAACGCAGGACGATGAGATGTTCATTTAAGCTATGTACGGGTCCGCTTTTGTCGTACAGGCCGGCGCCGCCGCGCGTCGCTGCTTGCCGGTCGCATGATCGATATACATAGCCACATCCTCTGGAATCTGGATGATGGCGCCCGGGACTTCGATGAAAGTGTTCAAATGCTGCGCCTCGCGGCGGTCTCCGGGACTTCGGATATCGTTGCTACGCCCCACGCGAATCTGTGTTACACGTTTGATCTTGACGCTGTAAACGAACGCATCCAACGTTTATCCGGCAAAATAGACTCCATTCGAATTCATCGCGGCTGCGATTTCCACTTCTACACCGACAACATCAACGACGCGCTCGCAAATCCCTCCCGCTACACCATTAACGGCCGGCGTTATCTGTTGGTCGAATTTTCCGATCTTCTGATTTTCCAGAACACCGGAGAAATGTTCGACGAGATGCTTGCGGCGCAAATGGTGCCCGTTATTACGCATCCGGAACGAAACCCGCTGCTCTATAGCAGGACGGGCGACCTCGCCGCGTGGGTGGGGCGCGGAGTTTGTTTGCAGGTTACGGCGCAGTCGCTGTTGGGACGCTTCGGAAGCGATGCCAGGGATTTCGCGCATGAGTTGATTGAACGCGGATTGGTCGCATTTCTGGCAAGCGACGCTCACGACTGCGTCGACAGGCCCCCCCGGTTGGACTTAGGCTACAGACAACTCGCGCAGCGCTATGCCGAACGAATCGCCCGCGCTCTCTGCATAGAAAACCCTCGCGCCGTTCTGACAGGCGACCCTTTGCCCAT
>DASTMK010000148.1:0-6546 GCA_035714225.1 Bryobacteraceae bacterium
TTCCCCGCGGCGCTGACCAACTTTCGAAAAGCGCTGGACGGCGATTCCACCGATCCCGATTACCACTTCAACATCGGCTACGTGCTCTGGAAAGAAGGCAACTTCTCCGACGCGGCGGAAAGCTTTCGAGCTGTTCTCGAACGCGATTCGGAAGATAGCGAAGCCAAGACCATGCTGTCCCGCTGCCTGAAGGCCAGCGGTCCCCGGCCGGGCGACCCCAATGCAGACCTCGAGCGGTTGAAAGAGGACTTCAACGAGACCGTGTACCTCCAACTGATCGAAGCACTGGGCCCGAAATCCTGAAACGGTGCCGGCACCGAACGAATTACACCGATACAATAGCGAGTTCATGATCTTTTCTTTCCGTGCCAGTCCTGTCTTCACATTCTTGTCGCTCTGCATGGGATTGGCGGCTCAAACCGTGGCGCCCGCCGGTTCCGGACCGGCCGCCGTTCGAACTCCACCCGGAAAACCTGCGCAGAACGCCGCCCGCCCAAGCATCGGCGCCTCCGCACAGCGCAATGAAAACGTGGCGATTTACCAGATCGACAACAACGCCGTTAAGGAATCGAACATCCGGCTTGGCAGCCGCGCAACGGTCGTGACAGACGCGCCGGTCGAGGCAAGCTACTACGCCGCGGAGCATGGACAGAGCGCGAGCGAACCGGTATTCCTCGCACCGGTTCCAGCCCCCGCGAGCTGGCACGGCGAGTTGTACCATTCGCATCAAAACAGCGTTTTCAATGCACGAACCTTCTTCCAGGCCGGTCCGGTGATGCCGTCCCGGCGGAACTTCTACGGCGGCCGGTTTACATCCACAGTCCCCGTCCTGGGTGCCTTGACCGTCACCGCAGATCAGCGCAAAGTTCGCGGCATGGTGAATGGAAACGTGCTGGTCCCTCTGGCCTCTGAACGGCAACCCCTGACGGCAGACCCGCGGCTCCGGCAGATTATCGCCGGCTTTCTGAACGCCTATCCCAATCAACTCCCCAACCGGCCCGATTTCGACCCGCGCGCGCTCAACACAAACGCGCCGCAAACCAGCGATGACACGGACCTAGGCCTGAGAATAGACCGCCCTTTCGCAAACAAGAACCGGATCTCCGCTTCTCATGTCCTTACCCGCCGGCGGCAGTACGCCTTCCAACTTGTTGCGGGCCAAAATCCCGACACTGAAATCCACACCCACCGGTCGCGGCTGACCTGGGAGCGCATCTTTTCCGAGGGCACACAGTTGAACCTGGGCTTCTCGTTCAACCGCACCCGTTCTCTCCTGCTTTCCGAACCGAATGCCGTGGGTCCGAGAGTGCGATTCGGTTATCAGATTGAGGAACTTGGCCCCGACAGCCAGTTCCCCATCAACCGGGCGCAAAACGCTTACCGCTGGGGCGCTCTTTTCCGCCGGCAGCCGGCAGGATCGTCACACCTCTTCACCATTGGCGGCGATGTCACCCGCTATCAACTAAATGGCGTGGAGGCCAATAACCAGCGCGGCTATTTCCAGTTCACGAACAACTTCGGCCGGACGGCGATTCAGAATCTGCTGGTGGGTACACCTTCTCTCTACGAGGTCACGATCGGAGATTTGTACCGTGCGTTCCGGAGTTCCTCCGCAAATCTGTTCTTCGCGGATAAATGGTCGGTCTCGCAACGATTTCAGCTTTACTTCGGCCTCCGGTACTCTCTCGAAGGCGCCCCTTCGGAGGTGCGGCGTGCCAGCGTCATCCCCTACGGCTGCGATTGCAACAACTTCAGCCCGAGATTCTCGCTGGCTTACCGCGCCACAGATCATTGGACCGCGCGAGCCGCTTACAACGTGTCGTTCGGACAGATTCCACCGGTCACCTACCAGCAGGTTCGGAATAACCTGCCCCTGGTGCGGTATGTGCAGGTTCAGAACCCCGATTTAATCGAGCCTTTGCGCAACGTCGATCCGAATTCCGGCCGGACCTCGCCGACCCTGCTCGCACCGGACCTGGTGTCCCCCTACGCGCACCAGTACAGCTTCACTCTGGAACGTCCGGTGGGCAAGAGTGTCGCCTTGCGGCTCGGGTATCTGGGCAGCAGAAGCCTGAAGCTGATCAACGTCTACATCACCAATCGGGCGGTTCCGGTGGAAGGCATTCCGCTGACGACCGCCACGGTTGACCAGCGCCGTCCCGACCCGCGCTTCTATGAGGTCAACAACATCGTCAATGGTGGAATCGCCTACTTCGATGCGGGCCAACTGACCGTCACGTCCGCTCTTCGGAGCGGCCTGGCCTGGAGCGCCACCTACACTTTTGGCAAGGCAATCGACGAAGGCTCAGACTATACATTCACCGCGGCCAATCGGGACCTGACCACGGGAAGGAGCCAATGGCAATACGATTCCTTAAAGGATAAGAAAGGCCTGAGCACCTTCGATTCAACACACTCGCTGACGGTTGCTTACTCGTACGAATTACCCAGCCCGGCAGCTCACACGGCCATCGGGAGAGCGGTGCTGGGAAGCTGGCAGATTTCCGGTATGACACTATTCAAAACCGGCACCCCCCTGACGCTGTTTATCGGCTCCGATGGGCCCGGTTACGGCAACGTCGACGGCGGGCCGAGCGACCGGCCCAATATTCTCGACCCTAGTATTCTCGGAATGACGATCTCAAACCCGGACGTCGCGCCGCGGATCATTACCAGGGACCGGTTCGTCTACATCACGCCGGGCGAAAACCGGGGCTCGCTTGGACGGAACACTTTCCGAAAGGCGGGAATCGCGAATCTTAACGCTGCCCTGACGAAAGAACTGCGGTGGCGCGGTGCGCGTGAATGGGCGGCGCTGCTCAGAATTGAAGCCTACAACCTGGCGAACCATCCTCAATTCGACGAGCCGCAGCGCAATCTTTCATCGCCCGCGTTCGGCAAGATTACGAATACATTGAACGATGGCAGAGTGCTGCAAATTGGATTGCGGATTGTATTGTGAAATAGTACCTGAGCCTTGGTACTGCGCGTTGCCGCGACAAATGGTAGAGGGGCTATAATCGGAACACCGCATGCTGGAAGCGTTTGGCTTGTCCGATCCCGGCTGTGTGCGGGCTAATAACGAGGACTATTACCTACTCGCTCCTTCGCTCGGCCTCTATATTGTTGCAGATGGCATGGGCGGAGCCAATGCGGGCGAACATGCCTCGAAGCTCGCCGCGCAAACCGTCGCCGATTTCGTGTGGCAGGCCGAAGAGCCTTGTGCCCAGGTTTTGATGAAGGCTTTCGAAGAGGCCAACCGAAAGGTGATATCGGCTGCCAGCAACGATTCCATGCTTGAAGGCATGGGAACTACGCTGGTCGCGGCGCTGGAATGCGGCGATGATATCCTGATCGCCAGCGTTGGCGATAGCCGCGCCTACGTCTACCACGCCGGCCAGTTGCTGGTCGTCACCGAAGATCAAACCTGGGTGCATGAAGTCGGCAGACGCCTGGGTATCGACGAAGCAAGCCTTCGCACCCACCCCATGAGACACGTGCTCACCATGGCCATCGGAGTCAGCGAGCAGTTGCGCGTACATTCCTATGCCGTAAAACCGCAACCGGGTGCAAATTTCCTGTTGTGCAGCGACGGGTTGCACGGCGTCCTGGACGAGGATTTCATTGCTGAAACGCTCAGCAGCGATGCCTCGCTGGAAGCCAAGTGCGAGCGGCTCGTGCACGCTGCCCGGCAGAACGGCGGCCCGGACAACATCACCACCGTTCTTTTACGCTCCTGATCTTCCCTCCCGCGCCGCGGAATTCGCATTTTACTTAGGCCAGTACTACCCCAATGGAGATAATCCCAACCCGCCCGCCACTATTCTTTTTCAGGCTATGAAACCGCGCAGAATTGCCGCTTTGGCAGTAGCCGCGCTGCTCCTCAACGGGCAGACTCCCGCGGCCGCTGCCGAATCGCCTTCCGAAATTGCCATTCTCCAGATGAAGGTGATGGAAGGCGACGGCGCTATACACGCTGTAAGCTCCCGTTCGACAGGGCGCCTTGTCGTAACGGTGACCGACGAGACGGGCAAGCCCGTCGAGGCCGCCGCCGTCAGCTTCCGCTTGCCCGATGAGGGGCCCGGCGGCGCATTCCGGAGCGGCCTGCGAAACGAAATTCTGTTGACCGGGCCCGACGGGAGAGCGGCGGTGGGAGGCATCCAGTGGAACGACATCCCGGGGCCGGTTCGCATCCGAATAACGGCCGTCAAGGATAAGGTTCGGGCGGGAATCGTTGTGGATCAATATCTTTCCGACCAGATCCCGGCCCGAAGCGGCGTTTCCCGAAGCGGAAGAGACGCGCATCCTTGGAAGCGCGGGAAATGGCTCGCCATTGCCCTTATCGCCGGAGGTGCCGCTGCGGCAGGGGTCGCGCTGGGCGCCCGCGGCAATGGCTCCGGCGGCGGTGGACCGGCTGGCACCTCGAACACCCCAGTCCAGATCGGCGCACCCACCATCAGTGTCGGGGGCCCTCGATGAGAAAGACGTTTCTTTTGTTGGCCATGGGAGCATGTCTGGCGGGCGGTCAGTCGCTGGATTTTCCGACGCTCGGCTACATCTTGGCAGGCGATCGGGTGGCGCACCTGTTTGGGGTGGCAGGGGCGTTTTCTATTGGAGAGCCGCAATACAACGACGTGCTCTCGGCTGCGTTTTCAGGCCAGGCGGGGCTCCTTAAAACCGCCGGTGAAGTGCTGGTGCTCGATTCGAAAGGCAGGACGACTGCTTCCGTGGCCGCGCCGGAAGGCCCGGCCTTGTTTGCTTTCAGCGCACAGGGATCCCCCGGCGGTGCCCTCTTCCCGGCGGCAGGTGAGATCTATCTGTTTCGAGACGAAGAAGTTACACGCATCGCCGCCGAACTTCCGGCGGGTGAGCCGGTGGCGCTTGGTGTTTCCGATTCCGGCACGGTAACGGTTCTGCTGGACCGCGACGACGGGCTCTGGAAATCGCGTTTTTCCATCGCCAACGGTCAATTCGAGACCGCCGAATTCGTTCCGGAAATCCAAGCACCCGCGGTGTTCCTGCCCGGGGGCAGCATCCTCGGTACGACCGAGGAGGGGCTTGTTGTTTTTTTCCCCGAAAAAGCTAGACAACAAATTCCATTGCATTTCCGCCCTTCCGCCATCGAACGGATTGGTAGCGGCTGGTTGCTGCTTCAAGCCGATAGCCGAGCGCGTTACGGCATCCGGCTCGATCAGCCGGAGCACCTGTATGAGTTGCCGGGAGGCCCCCAATGACCATCCGGCTGCTCGCCCTGTTAGCATGCCTGCCGTTCGTTGGAGCGGCTCAACTCCGCGTATTCGTGGTAGATGGGGAGGCCGAACGCGAATTGACGGCGCAGTTCGATATGGGAAAAACCGATCCGGGCGACGCGATTGAAACGCGATTCCGGGTGCGGAATTCGGGCGTGAGTGCCGGGACGGTGCAGATTCTTACCCTCGGCGGCGCCGGATTCTCCTTTTCGAACCGGCCCTCCATCCCCTATATCATCGCCCCGGGGTTCTTTATGGACTTCCGGGTGAAGTTCGAGCCAACCGGCCCCGGCTCTTACAGCGCCAGCCTGACGGTGAACAGCATCACGGCCATTCTCCGCGCGTCGTCTCCCCCGGTATTGACGCTTACGGCGGAAGGTGTTGTCCTCACGACAAGCTCGCCACTCAATTTCGGCAAGGTTGAACTTGGGTCTAGCGCCGCACGGCGGATTGTCATCGCCAACAACACGTCAGGGGCACTGACGCTTTCCACCGTCGCCTTATCGGGCGAAGCCTTTGAACTCGAAACCGTCTTGACGCTGCCGCGAGTCTTGCAGCCCCGGACGGCGGTGAACCTGGAAACCATTTTTACGCCAAAAGTGGTGGGGTCGTTCGAAGGTAAACTCCTGGTCAACGACCGGCTGTTTACGCTCAAGGGCTCGGCGGCGTCCCCGCCTGTGCCTCGCGCGACGATTTCGATTTCTCCCGCCGTGACCTCCAGCGGGAAACAGCCGAAGGTGAGTGTCGAACTGGCCTCACCCGCCGCGTTCGCCGTCACGGGAGTGCTCACACTCGGCTTTCAGGCGAACGCCTCCCACAGCGACCCTACCATCCTTTTCGTGCGCGGCGGGTCGAAGAGCATCGGGTTCACGGTTGCACAGGGCGAAACGAGAGCGACGTTTCCGGGGGGAGAAACCGAAACGGTGCTGCAAACCGGCACAACTGCCGGGACCATCACCCTCCAGATCGTCTCGAACAGCGATACCCTCTCGATTGCGATTCCGGCATCGCCCGTCGTCGTCGATATGGCGCGAGGGACACGGACCGCTTCCGGTCTCGACATCGAATTGACGGGGTTCGACAATACACGTTCGGTGTCGCAGTTGCGGTTCCAATTCTTCGACCGCAATGGACGTGCCATCGGCTCAGGACCGGTTTCCGTGGATGCCGGTGCGGATTTCCGCAGCTTCTTTGACGCCTCGGCGCTGGGCGGCGTCTTTTCTCTTCGGGCTTCCTTTCCGGTTTCCGGCGATGCCTCACAAATAGCGGGCGCTGAAGTGGAACTGGTGAATTCGGC
>DASTMK010000149.1:0-29009 GCA_035714225.1 Bryobacteraceae bacterium
AACCGCCGCGCACGTTAAAGAAGTAAGCGCTCAGCGGGCGTTTCGAACCAGCGTATGCCGCAGAGGCCGCGGCAGCAGTCTCAGGAGCTTGACGAAGGAATTGTACCGCCAGCCCGGAACCACGAACAGATCCCCGCGCTCCAGGCCACGCAGTGATGCGTCGACCACATCTTCCGCTGTCATCCACCAGTTTTTGGGGACAACGCCACGATCCATCCCCATGGTGTCGTGAAATTCGGAATGCGTGAAACCGGGGCACAACGCCTGTACTTTTATGGGCAGGCGGGCCCTGCGGAGTTCCAGATACAGGCCTTCCGTGAAACTGTTCATCCAGGCCTTCGTGGCACAATAACTCACGTTGCTCGGCCCCTGTAGAAAACCCGCGACGGAGGAAACGTTAACGATACTGCCACTTCGCTGGATGGCCATTCGCCGGAGAGCGGCGTGACTAAGCCGCATGGTGGCGATAACATGCAGCCGGTGCATGAGCTCCTGCTTTTCGATCGAAATCGTGTGGAACAATCCTCGCGAGCCGAAGCCGGCGTTGTTGACGACGAGTTGCAGATTTTCGGTGGAAGCGATCTTCTCTTCAACGACGCACATCCCCGCAGGCTGGGTGAGGTCGACGGCAAGCACCTCGACGGCGATATCGCCGCTGGATTCGAACTCGCGCCGCAACTCCTCGAGGCGGTCGCGGCGTCGTGCCACAAGGACCAGGTTGAATCCGCGGGCCGCGAGACGCCGGGCGAATGTTTCGCCGATGCCGCTGGAGGCTCCGGTAATCAGCGCGAGTGGATGGGAATGGTTTGAATTAGGGACCATAAAAAAATCGGGACCGAACCTCACAAATTGTCACGGGCAGCCAGTTTCGGCGTAAGCATCCATTTCAGGGTTCCCCGGGGATGCGGTCCGAACCGGTCGAGATCGACCCGGACGATAGCGCCTTTCTTGAAATCAACGTCGATGGATGGTGCGCCGAGCAGATACGCGGTCAGATACCCGAGCAGGGGCTCGTGACCGGCGATCAGAAGTTGATCCGCATCTTTGTGCAGGCGGATCTCATTCCATGCCTGATCCGGGGTGCTGTCCGGAAGGAAGGCGTCCGAGACAAGCGGCTCGTTTTTATACTTGAGCCGTTCGGCGGCAATCCGCGCCGTCTCCACCGCGCGCCGGTACGGACTGGTAAGAATGAGCGAAGGCGCAAGGCCGGCGCGCCCGGCAACCGCGATGGTTTCACGGAGCTTGTCCTTGCCTTCGGGAGTAAGAGCGCGATCGGCGTCGCGTGAGCCGGGCTTGCCGTTTTCGGCGATGCCATGCCTCAACAGATAGACTTCCATTGGTGGTTCTGAATAGTTCATTCTGTCATACTGGGATTCGTCGAATGCGCTCATCCGGGACCGCGTTAGAGCGAGCTGCCTTCTATTTCACCTGCGGCTCCGCCGTAGCAATCCTGTTTTCCATCGCGGCCAGCCACATCCTTCTGGCGCTGGCGCTGGCGGCGCTGCTGATGTCCGGGGTGCCACTGCGGTTTCCGCCTGTCAAACTACCGCTTGCCTTGTTTTTTGCGGGCACGGTTATCTCGATGGTGCTCTCGTCCGATCCGGCATCGGGGCGTCCGCAGATCCGCAAGTTTTTTGTCTTTCTTTTGCTGCTGCTAGTGTACAGCGTGTTCCGCCATACCGGCCAGGCGCTGTGGCTGATCTGGCTGTGGATTGGGGTCGCCACGTTATCCTCCTTGCGAAGCCTGGTGCAATTTTCAGAGAAGGTTGCCGAAGCGGAGCGGCTCGGCCGGCCGTTTTATACCTTCTACATGACCGAGCGGATTACAGGATTCATGAGTCATTGGATGACCTTGGGCGGGCAGTTGATGATTGTGCTGCTGATGATGTCGGCGCTGGTGTTCTTCGGGCGGGAAAGCACGCGGCGCCTGGTGTTATGGGTGATTTGTGGCGCGATCTGCTCGCTCGGCATACTGCTGAGTTTTGGACGGGGCGTATGGCTGGCGACGGCTCTTGCAGGACTGTATCTTGTCTGGTACTGGCGCAAGGTACTGGTTCTGGCTCTGCCGGTGGTGCTCGCGATTGTGGTGGTGGCCGGGCCGGATTTCATACGCGCGCGAGTGCGATCGTCGTTCCAGCCGCACGGGGATGTCGACTCCAATCAGCACCGGGTGGTGACTTACCGCACGGGAGTGGAGATGATCAAAGCCCATCCGCTATTCGGCTTGGGGCCTGAGCAGGTGAATGCGCAGTTCGAGAAGTACCTGCCGGGCGACATCCCGCGGCCCTTGCCCACGGGCTGGTACGGCCATCTGCACAACATCTATTTGCACTATGCGGCGGAGCGTGGAATCCCTACCCTGCTGGCGCTGCTGTGGCTTCTTGGGAAGGTGCTCTACGATTTCTGGCGCGCTTTGAAAAAAGTACCGCCGGGTCCCAGCATGGAGAAAGCGATTCTTCATGGCGCGATCGCGGTGGTGCTCGCCATTCTCATCGAAGGTGTTTTCGAGCTCAACCTGGGCGATACGGAGGTGTTGTCCATGTTCCTTATCGTCGTAGCTTTGGGATACGTGGTACGGGATAACGTACTCCGGCCCGGTAGCGCCCATGCCTGACGGCCTCAAGGGCCGGCAGATCATCCTGGCAGGCGGTTCCGGCGGGTTGGGAAGCGCCACTGCCCGGTTGCTGGCGCACGAGCCCGTCCGTTTGATTGTGAGTTATCGATCGAACCGGGACCGGGCCATTCTTCTTTCTCCGTTGGCGGCGATCATCCAGGCGGACCTTGCCTCGGCGGAAGACCGGAAACACCTGCTCGATGAAGCACCGGAGTTGTATGGGCTCGTTGTGTTCTCCGGCGACCCGGCGCGCGTATCGAACCCGGCGGAGTTGGAAGAGGCGATGCGGCGGTCTCACGAAGTGAACTATCTCGGTCCCGTGCTGCTGGCACGCGAGGCGGCCGAGCGGATGAAGAACTCGGGTACGCCCGGCGCAATCGTGCTGGTTGCCACCATGCAGGCGCTCGCGCTGTTTCCCGGTTCGACCGCCTATGCTGCCCAGAAAGCCGCCCTGGTTCAGGCGGCAAAAATTCTGGCCAAGGAATGCCGCGGACCGGCGAACATTCGCGTCAACGTGGTGTCGCCGGGCGTGATGCAGGCGGGCATGGCCGAAGCCAGCATCCGGTCGGGAAAATACGACAGCTACATTTCCGGAGGCACGATTTCGCGCTTCGGCCGGGCGGAAGATATCGCGCGCGCGGTGCGCCTGTTGCTGGAGCCGGACAGCTATATTACCGGGCAGGTGCTGGCCGTGGACGGGGGCATGACGCTGTAAGTCGTTCTATTCCTGCCGGAGAGATTCCATCGGATTCACGCGAGCGGCCCGCCGGGCCGGAATATACGAAGCCAGAAGCGCCACTGCGACGATTGCTGCCGCTCCAATCGCGAATGACGCAGTGGTCTTTGTGGTGAGGTCCTGAACCAGCGCCGCAGCCAGTGTCCGGCCCCAGATGACCATCGGAAGCCCGAGAACGAGACCCGCGGCAACGGCTATGAACGCTTCCCACGTGATCATCCGGAGCACGCCGCCGGGCGTCGCGCCGAGAGCGAGGCGAATGCCGATTTCATTGGTGCGGCGCGCCACCGTGTACGCCAGCAGACCGTAGACGCCGATGCCCGCCAGCAGCGCTCCCAAAACGGCGAAGAACCCCGACAAGACGGCCATCATCCGCTCCAGGACGATGGAGGCGTCGATCTGGTCCGAGAGCGTTGTGATGCGGGCTACGGAAATGGTCTGAGCCGTCTCGCGTACCGCTCGCCTCACGTCGCCGGTTATGCTCCAGGGTCCGACGCCGGTTCGAATCACGAAGGTATGGGCCAGCACTCTTTCATTGCGAAAGGCGGGCAGGTAGATGATGCGCCGCTCCTCCGGCTCGCGAATCTCCATATAGTTTGCGTCTTCAGCCACGCCTACGATTTCATAGGTAGCGGGTTCGCGGCTGAGCGTAACGTGGTCCAGTGTGATCCGTTTCCCGATTGGATTGCGGCCGGCGAAGTAGTGTCGCGACAATGTCCGGCTGATGATCGCCACGCGTGGATTCACCTGGTCCTGAAAGTCGAACTCGCGTCCGGAGAGGAGCGGTGTTTCGAGCGTTTCAAAGTACTTCGGCGCAACATAACTGATCGAGATCCAGCGGCGGTCCTCGGGCCTTTCCTCAAAACCCTCGACGGTGCCGAAACCCGACGCCCCGGCGCCATGCAGTGGAGTCGGCGCGGAGAGAGAAGCCGATCGTACGCCGGGAATTGCCTGTATGCGTTGGAGCAACTCCTGGTACGCGCCGGACAATCGTTCGGCGCGGTATCCGCTTCGAGATGGGTCGAGCGTCACCAATAACACGTGATCGCGGCGGAAGCCGAGATCGGCCTGGTTGAGATTGGACAGATGGGCGATGAACAGACCGGCGGTGCTCAACAGCAACACCGACAACGCTACCTGCGCTGCCAGGAGCGTCTTTCCAACCAGCCGGCTCAGCCGCGTTTCGACCGCTCTTCCAGCTTGCCGTAACGCCAATGCGGGCGTGGATCGGAACGCGTTCACCGCAGGGATCAACCCGAAGAGAAGCCCGGTGAGAATGGCTACTCCCGCGGCGAACAGCAGGATACCGCCATCGGGCTGCACCTCGAGATGAATGCGCTCGTGTTCACGTCCCGAATCGATGATCCGCAGCAATACCGTTGTTCCGAAGTAGGCGACAACCGCTCCCGCCAGGGTGCCGGCAATCGATAGCATCAAGGACTCGGTCAACATCTGGCGCACCAGCCGGCCGCGGCTCGCGCCCAGTCCGAGCCGCAGTGCCATTTCGCGAGCGCGGCTGGCTCCGCGCGCCAGAAGCATCCCGGCGATGTTCACGCAGGCGAGAAACAACAGCACCGCCACCACGGCCATTAGTACGGTCAGGGGCTTGCCAATGCGGTCGCGGACGGACGAAAGTCCCGCGCCGCATGGCTCCACTTCGACACGCATCCGGCGAATCTGGGGATCTGTGCTGGCCGCGGCTCTTTCTTCGATGGTGAACCGGTAAAGCAACGCCATTTCAGCGCGCGCCTGCTCCAGTGTCACGCCAGGTTTCAGCCGGCCCAACAGGGCCAGCTTCATGGCCGGCCTGAAGGGCAGCCAGACATCGGTCCTGGCATTGACCCGAAGTCCCACGAACTCGCGCGGCGCTACCCCGATGACGACCGCCGGTGTGTCGTTCACAAGAATCTGCTTGCCCAGGACGCCCGGATCCCTATTGAACCTGCTGGCCCAGAGAGACCAGCTCACGACTGCAACAGCGCCGTCAGGGCTCGCCGGGTCGTGCCCGGGACCGATCAGACGGCCGAGAGCGGGCTTCACTCCCAGTTCCGGGAAATAGTTTCCCAGCACATACTCGGCGACTCCGGTCGCGGGTTCCGAATCCCCGGTTTGCAGGCGCGCGCGATTGTCGATGGCGGTGCCGGTAAGGGCCGAAAAGACGTGATTGTGATCGCGATAGTGCTCGTAGCTCCGCCATGTCCAATAGCCGTTTCCTCTCGGCTCGCCGGGATATTTTTGGAGAAGCTCCACAAGCTGCTCGGGATGCGTGACAGGCAATGCGCGGAGCATGACTGTGTACATCAGGCTGAAGATCGCCGTGTTGGCGCCGATGCCGAGAGCCAGCGACAACACCGCAACTGCGGTGAATCCCGGGCTGTTCCGCATTCCGCGAAGAGCGTAGCGGGCATCCTGGAGGAACTGCGCGAGAAAACTCCATCCCCACATGTCGCGCGTGGTTTCCTGGATGAGAGCTCGATTGCCGAATTCGCGCTGCGCCGCCAGTTCGGCCGCTTGCGGCTCCTCTCCGCGTGCAATCCGCTCACGAATCGCCATCGCGAGATGTGCATTAATTTCCTCGTCCAGCTCCCGCTCCCGGCGTCCGCGTCCGAACAACATCCGGATGTTCATGCTTCGCTTTCGCGTTCTGCCGGGTTCATCAGCCTGGCAATGGCTGCGCTCAACTGGTTCCAGCGGCTCAATTCACTGGCGAGATGCTTCTTTCCGGCCGCTGTGAGCTGATAGTATTTGGCCCGCTGGTTGTACTCAGAATTCTTCCACTCCGAGCGAATCCAACCCTGTTTTTCAAGACGATGCAACGCCGGGTAGAGCGACCCGGTTTCCACCTGCAGCACGTCGCCGGAGCCGGAGCGGATAGCCTGAGCGATCCCGTATCCGTGTTGTGATCCCCAGCGCAGCGTCTGAAGGATGAGCATATCGAGCGTTCCCTGTAGAAGCTCGATCCGATTCTTATAGGCTTCGGTCTTTCCCATGGATGTAGGTATTCTACATCCATCCACGTAGATTGTCTACAGGGTATCAGACGCCGGTTTCGCGATAGATTCCGAACACCTGGCGCAGCGAGTCCGAGATTTCTCCCACGGTAGCGTGGGCCTCGGCGGCATCGATGATGTGAGGCATCAGGTTATCCCCACTCCGCGCGGCGGCGGCAAGGGCTTCCAGGCGGGTACCTACTCTTGCGGCGTCGCGGGAAGCGCGCACCTGCCGGAGGCTCTCGATCTGCTGGTTCTCGATAGCGGGGTCCAGCCGGAAGGTGGGAATCGGCGTTTCCTCTCCCATGCGGAAGCGATTCACTCCCACGACGATGGATTCGCCCTTCTCGATGGCTTTCTGGTATTCGTACGCCGCGTTCTGAATCTCGCCCTGGATGTACCCCTTCTCAATAGCGGCCAGCGTTCCGCCGAGCGCGTCGATTCGATCCAGGTACTCGCGCGCGCCCGCTTCGATGGAATCGGTCAACTGCTCGATGTAATAGCTGCCTCCGGTGGGATCGGCCGTAGCCGTGACACCGCTTTCATAACCGATGATCTGCTGCGTCCGGAGCGCCAGCCGGACGGATTCCTCGGTGGGCAGCGACAGCGCTTCGTCGCGGCCGTTGGTATGCAGCGACTGTGCGCCTCCTAAAACGGCGGCCAGCGCCTGCATCGTGACGCGAATCACGTTCACGTCCGGTTGTTGTGCCGTCAGGGTCGATCCGGCGGTTTGCGCATGGAACCGCAGCATCATGGAGCGTGGGTTCTTCGCGCCGAAGCGTTCTTTCATCAGGCGGGCGTAGAGCCGCCGCGCAGCCCGGTACTTCGCGATCTCTTCCAGGAAGTTGCTATGAGCGTTGAAGAAAAACGAGAGCCGGGGGGCGAAGGAATCCAGGTCGAGACCGGCATCGAGGGCCGCCTGGATGTAGGCGATCGCATTCGCCATGGTGAACGCCACTTCCTGCACAGCCGTGGAACCGGCTTCGCGGATGTGATAACCGCTGATGGAGATCGTGTTCCACTCGGGAATCTCCCGGCCCGCCCAGGCGAACAGGTCCGTGATGATTCGCATGGCCGGCCGCGGCGGAAAAATGTACGTGCCGCGGGCGATGTATTCCTTCAGAATGTCGTTCTGAACCGTTCCCGATAACTTTCGCGGGTCCGCACCCTGCGACTTCGCCACCAGCACGTACATCGCAAGCAAAATGGCCGCGGTGGAGTTGATGGTCATCGAGGTAGTGATGCGCGCGAGGTCAATGCCCTCAAACAGTCGCTCCATGTCGCGAAGCGAGCAGATGGCGACACCGACGCGCCCGACCTCGCCTGTTGCGAGCGAGTGGTCCGCGTCCATGCCCATCTGCGTCGGTAAATCGAACGCGACTGACAGTCCGGTGATGCCTTGGGAAAGAAGATACCGGTAGCGGCGGTTGCTTTCTTCCGCCGTGCCGAAGCCGGCATACTGGCGCATGGTCCAGAGGCGGCTTCGATACATGCCGGGGTAAACGCCGCGGGTAAACGGAAATTTGCCGGGCTCCCCGATGGAAGGGTTCATGAACGGGAGATTCTGCGGGCGCGCAGGAAAGAGAAAACCCCGAAATAGGCCATGATCGCGCCGAAGAATCCCGTCAGCACGACGCGGAACAGGCTTTCGGCATCGCCATCGTATTCCTTGACGGCGGTATAGATCGAACGGCTGCTAAAAACCGCGAACGCCAGAAATACAAATCCAATGACTTGATTCCACAGCACGCGCAGAGGGCGAATCACGCCCGGGACGACATGTTGGAGAAACTTGCGAACCATGCTGGATGCTTCTCCTTAAATCATATCTTCTTTTCACCGTTCGACGAACAGATCGATCGACGTAATCGGAGCGGAGCGGACCTGTTGTTCGAGCTTGGTATATGCGAGCAGCCCGGCGCTTTGGCGCAGGCGGGCCAGTCCCGCCGGATCGAGCTGGGCGCGATAAACGTCGGCCTTTTCGCTATAGGAATAGGTAACGTAAGCGATCTCTTCGGAAGCCAGCACGCCGAGCAACTGGTCCCAAAAAGAATGACGGCGCAGCAGACGGCGCTTTTCCGCTGCCGTGCGCGGAAGGTCGATGCGGGCGGCGGTCCCGCGGAGCACGGCACGCGAGCAGCGCTGCGGATCGAATGCACGCCCCGGTTCCGCATCCGGCAGGCGCGCCAGGGCGGATTCAATGTCTTCGCGGATGGGCGCGAATCCGGCCCACCGAAGGCGGGAAGCGCCGCTGACATGTGTCCCACGGGAAAGGATTTCGAAGACCCGTTCCACGTCCTTGCCCGAGACCCCGAGAATCATCTCCAGCAATTCGTCGACTGGCATATCGCGGGCGACAACCGGGGTTATGGAAATCGATCCCGCGGCTTCGGAGCTGATTTTGACGCGAATTGTATCCGGCAGCGGCACTCTCTGATAAATTTAACGCGTCCGGCGGCCCTGTTGAGCATAGAATCGACGGAAAGGAGTTTGCCGATGGATATCGAAAACACCAACAACCCCGTAGAGCGCCTGGTGCACCTTTACGAGGATGGGGCTTTCAACCGCCGCGAACTGGTTCGCAGGATCGCTACCTATACGGGAAGCATCGCAACCGCTATAGCCGCGCTCGGTGCGTTCGCGCTACCGGCCGAGGCGCAGGCTTGTCCGGACGACGTTCGGGTGCCGCCGGATGCGTCGGACCTCGAATCCGAACCGGTGACTTTCCCGGGACAGGCCGGAACCGTGTACGGATACCTGTCACGCCTCCGGAGCCTCCAGGTGGTTCCTGCTCAACCGGCGGTGCTTGTGATTCACGAGAACCGCGGTTTGAACGATCACATCAAAGACGTAACGCGGCGTGTGGCTCGCGCCGGATTCGTTGCGCTGGGCATCGATCTGCTTTCAAGGGCGGGCGGGACAGACTGGTATCCGGACCCGGCGGATGCACTGGCGGCGTATAACAGCCTGAACAGCCAGACCCACCTCGAAGACATGCAATCCGCGGTGGAGTTTCTGAGGCGGATGTCGTTTGTGGACGGTAGCCATTTGGGCGCGGTGGGCTTCTGCGCCGGAGGAGGCAACTGCTTCAACCTGGCCGTGACCACACCCTTGCAAGCGGCCGTGGTTTTCTATGGCGCGCCGCCGAATCCGGTGGAGCAGGTTGGGAGCCTGGCCGGGCCTGTTCTGATGATCTATGCCGAGCTGGACCGCGGTTTCACAAGCCGGGTACCTGCCGCGGTTACCGCTCTTCTCCAGGCGGAGAAGACTTTCGGCCTGCACGTGTACGAGGGAGCCCGCCACGCCTTTCACAACGACACGGGCGCTCTTTACAACGCGGAAGCCGCTTGTGATGCGTGGGCGAAGACGATCGCGTTCTTTAACCGGCATCTGCGTCCGCCGGCGGACGCAAACGAGGCATGACGAATGACTCCCGTCGCGGCGCTGGCCTGGTTGCTGCTGCAAACCACACAGCAGAACCCCGCGCAAGCTCCCAAGCCAGCGCCGCAGAATCCTTCTCCGATGGTGGAGCACACACGCTCGCATCCGCGGCTCCAGCAGGAAACACCGCCCGGCGAGCGGATACCGCTCGGAATGGGAACGCTCTATGTGCCGGCTGCGGCAGGCCGGCGGTCCGGCGTGCCCCTCCTGGTTTTTTTTCACGGTGGCAAGTGGCTTCCGGAGGTCGGGGCGCATCGGACTCGCCAGGCAGCTATCGTTATTCAGCTTGGCGCCGGCTCTGGAACCTACGCGCGGGAATTCGAAGACCGGGAGCGCTTTCCGGAACTGTTGACGGAAGCGGAACAGAAATCGGGTCTGCGCTTCGGTTCGATCACGCTGGGCGGCTGGAGCGCGGGCTGCGCCGCCGTTCGCGAGATCCTGCGTGGAGAGCATGCTTATGAACGTATTTCGAATGTGCTCTGTATCGACGGCATTCATACGGGATACGTGGATGGAAAGCCGGGACCGCTTGAATCCAGCATCGAAACCGCCAACCTCGCGACATGGCTGAAGGTGGGAAGAGACACTATCGCCGGGCGCAAGCGGGTAGTTGTAACACACTCCGAGATTTTTCCAGGCACGTTCGCCAGCACGACGGAGACGGCGGACTACCTTGTGCGTGAGTTGGGAATCAAACGGCGGGCGGTGCTGCGCTGGGGCCCTATGGGAACGCAGCAACTGAGCGAAGCCCGCCAGGGCAAATTGCTGATTGTGGGGTACGCAGGTAACTCGGCGCCCGACCACGTAGATCAGTTGCACTCGTTGCCCGAGTACCTGCGATGGCTCGATTGAATGACGTTAAGACGATAGAGGGGAATCGCCATGAAGATTATTTTCTGGGCAGCCGCTATCGCGCTCGGGCTGACAGGCTCCGCCTACGCCCAGCGCAACACCGCCACCATTATCGGGACCGTTCGCGATAGCAGCGGCGGAATCATCTCCGAAGCTTCCGTGAGGGCGGTGAATAAGGCAACGGGGGTGGATTATCCCACCACCAGCGACCGGTTGGGTAACTTCATCGTGCCGGACCTTCCGCCGGGCGTCTACACGGTGACCGTCTCGCAGACCGGTTTCAAACAATATGTGCAGGAAGAGCTTGTACTGAACGTGGACCAGCGTCCGAATCTCGATGTCGTGCTCCAGGTGGGCAGCGTCAGCGATAGCATCACGGTGGATGCCTCGGCACCGATGATTGAAGCTACACACGCCAACATCGGCGGTGTCGTCGACAAGGTCAACGTACAGCAGCTTCCACTGAACGGGCGGCAATTTTTGCAACTGGCATTGCTATTGCCCGGCACAAGCCCCGCGGCCGGAGGACAAACCGTGGCGCGGGGAGGCGGTCCACGGAACGTGGGTTTCCAGGGCGGCGGGAACCGCGCGACCAACAATACATTCCTGGTGGATGGGGTGGATTCGTTCGGCTTCCGGTTCAAGAATACGAGCCTGCGGCCGTCGGTGTCGTCGATCCAGGAATTCAAGATCCTGGAGTCGCCCTACGATGCTCAATATGGCGTCGCCTCAGGGGTTCACGTCAGTGTCATCACGAGCAGCGGGACCAACCAGTTCCACGGTGAACTTTTCGAGTATATCCGGAACGATAAGCTGGACGCCCGCAACTTTTTCGACCAGCAGAAGCCGCCCTATAGACAAAACCAGTTCGGCGGCGCCATCGGAGGACCTGTGATCCGGAACAGGACCTTCTTTTTTGGGAACTACGAGGGATTCCGGGCGCGGCGCGGGCAGACCAATTCCGCTCAGGTTCCCTCGCCGGAGCAACTGGCGGGGGACTTTCGCAGCGACCCGCGAGCCATCATCGATCCGCTAAGCGGTCTGCCATTTCCGGACAAGACGATTCCGCAAAGCCGCATCTCGGAGGTGTCCAAACGCTTCTTCCAGTTTTTCCCGGCTCCTAACAGCGCGCTGGCGGCGCCCAACTTCATCAACTCGGCCTCCAGCGAAGTGGTGGAAGACCAGTGGGTGGGCAAGCTGGATCACACCTTCAGCGAGAAATGGCGTGTATTCGGCCGCTACAGCTACTCGAAGGTGGAGAGTTTCGTTCCCGGAAGTGTCCCCCTGTTCGGAACCATCAACGACATGTATGTTCACAACGCCGTGATCGGGAGCACGCTCATTCTGAGCCCGCGGACTTTTCTGGATGTGCGCATCGGCTACAACCGTGAAGACGCGATCAACCGGTCCGAACAGATCGGCCAGATTCCGAGCCGGGAATTTGGGATTCCGGGGTTGTTTGTGCCTCCCGAGGTGGATGGCGTGCCCCAGGTCGCGGTACAAGGTTTTGCCACCATCGGCGATGCGATCAACAGCCCGGAAGGCCGGGTGGAAAATTCCGAACAGTTCATCGCGAATTGGACCCGCGTGCAGGGACGGCACACGATTCGCGCGGGCGGCAACCTCTGGCCGATCCAGTTGAACAAGGTTTTCCTCTCCGGCATCCAGAGGGGCCAGTTCAACTTCCAGAACATTCATGCGCAGGGAACCACCGGACTGCCGGAGTTTCTGCTCGGTCTGCCGCAACAGGCGCAGCGCAACATCGGACTGGTACGGAACGACGCCCGCACTGTGTTGTTCAATGCGTATGCCAGCGACGATGTAAGACTCAGCAGAAGACGGACGCTGTCATTCGGGCTCCGGTATGAACTGCGGCCGTCGTTCATCGACAAGGAAGACCGCCGTGCTGTTTTCATTCCCGAGGGCGAAGGAAAGTTCGTGGTAGCGGGCGACCCCAACAACGGTTTCACCGGGAGGATGAACCGATCGCTCTACCGCACGCCGGTAAAGAACTTCGCGCCGCGATTCAGCCTGGCCGCCGATCTGACCGGGGACGGCAAGACGGTCCTGCGGACCGGATACGGGATCTTCTACAACATGGAGATCTACAACTCGCAATTGCTTGACGCCCTGAATCCGCCCTTCAGCATTTTCCAGATCTACCAGGCGGACCCTGGCATCGGCGTCATTCTGCGTTGGGAAAATCCGTTTGACGCCACGGACCCGCGCGCCGGTGGTCTGCCTTCCGGCTACGGCATCACGCCCTGGTTCCGCCAGGGATACATGCAGCAGTGGAGCTTCGGTTTGCAACGGCAACTGGTGGAGAACCTTGCGTTGGATGTTTCCTATGTGGCGAACAAGGGCACGGCGCTCGACGGCGTCCGGCTGATCAATCAAGGGGCGCTGCCCGGCGCGTCGAACGCCGTGTACGTGCGCCAGTTCCCCAACTTCGGATATCACATCACGGCCGACAGCCACGGCGACTCCATTTACCACTCGCTCCAAAGCCGGATCACACGGCGGTTTTCGAAGGGGCTGACGTTTATGGCGTCCTACACGTGGGGACACGCCATCGACAACTCGAACGGAGAGGGCAACGGCAGTGGTGGGCAGTTTTTCGCGATGGATGACCGGAACCTGCGCCTGGACCGCGGAAGCTCGGATTTCGACACGCGGCACCGGGCAACCTTCAGCGGCATCTACAGTTTGCCGTTTGGACGCGGCCGTCTGCTCTCCGGGTGGCAGATTGCCGCGATGTACCAGGTGCAAACCGGGTTTCCGTCCACAGTCGGTCAATCCGGTAATCGAAGCGGCACTTTCGCTATCGGCGAGCGCGCCGACATTCTTTGCGACGGACGGCTCGGCCGCGGAGAGCGGACACGCACGCGGTGGTTCGACACCGCCTGTTTTGCTCCGTCGCCGCTCGGAAAGTTCGGGAACTCCTCGCGCGGCGCGATTGTGCGGCCGGGACAGAACAACCTCGACTTTTCGATCATCAAGGATACAAAGGTGACGGAGCGGATGCAGGTGGAATTCCGCGCCGAGTTCTTCAACCTGCCGAACCACACGCAGTTCTCCATGCTGGGGAATCTCGGTACGAGTGTCACAACACCCGCGACGTTCGGCGTCATTACGGCGGCACAGGACCCGCGGATCATTCAGTTCGGCTTGAAACTGAAATATTGACGAGCATCTACGTCCGCCAGCGGACGCCGGCATCCAACGTTTTCCGGCAGTATTCGAGGCTGTGTTCGAGATCCACCATCTGCTGCTGTTTGAGTGCGGCCTGATACTCCGGCGGAACCTTTGTTCCGGCGTCGGCGATGATCATCATGCCGGAAAACGGCCGCCCGCGCTTGGCAAGGGCAACGAAGCGGGCGAATTCCGCGGCGTCCGTTTTAGGGAAGGCCGCCCAGAATTCAGATTCCAGGTAAGGCAGGACGCGCGGAGGCCGCCCGGTAATAATCTCCAGTTGCATGGAAGCGGCGGGGCACAAACGGCGGTGCAATTCGAGGATGCGCTTGAAATCCAGAATGCCGTCGCCGACAGCGGTCCATTGCATCGCGGCGCCTCGCGGGTGCTCGTAGACGACGGAGTCACGGACATGAGTGGTGACGGTATAGGGGCCGAGCACCTCCATCGTAACGACCGGGTCTTCCACCACCGACATAGGGTTGCCGGTATCGAGGCACGCGGCAACGTAGTCCTTCCCGGCCTCTTCGATGAGAGCTTTGAGTTCGCGGGCCTGCAGGTCGGAATGATTTTCGATAGCGATCTTCACGCCCGCGTCGGCCGCGTGAGAGCGGGCGGCCCGCAGCACTTCCACGGTCTTCTCAATATGCGCTTCGATAGGCAGTGAGCCGAGGCGGTCCGCCGAGCTTCCGATGAAACACCGCATGGATGTCGCGCCGACAGCCTTCGCTACCCGAAGCCCGGTGCGGATGTATTCCACCGGGTCCCCGGTTTTCGGATTCCAGCTTTTCGTTGTCGGACAGATGCAGCCAATGCCCGCATCGATGGAGATGCCGTGCCTGGTGGCCGCATCTTTCACCTTTTGGAGATAAGCAGGATCGAGGCTCTCATAGTCCCCGAGGCCGGAGAGTTGGATGGTGTCGAGCTTCTGGGCGGCTGCGAAGTCGAGGTGTTGAAGAGCTTTCCAGCGGAAGGCGCGAAGAGAATACGTATCGTAGCCGAGTTTGAGGAAGCCGGTATTGGCGGCGGCCGGACGGGACAGCGCGGCGGCAGCGGCGGTCTGGAGGAACAGGCGTCGGTTCATTGGAAGAGCCCTAACTCACGAGTGTAATAATACAGCCTTGACGCCGCTTGAAAAGGTCGAACACGAGATACGCCGGTACGAGCATACCCTGCTGAAGTTTTCGGCGCGAGAGAAGAAGGACGGCAGCGTGGAACTCGTCATCGAATTGAAGGAACCGGCCCCAGGAGTGCACACCTATTATGCCCCGATACACCCACGGGACATCGAGAACTCGCAATTCCCGTGGACGTTCCAGCGCTATCTGTACGATTGCCTGCACGATTACCTGGTGGAGTTGTTCGTCAGGACGCCGCAGAGCCGTGAGGCGCAGCCGTGACGGAAGCCGGACGGATTCTCGCGGAGGAAATTCAGCGTGAAGGGCCGATTCCGTTTCGCCGTTTTATGGAAGTGGCGCTCTATCATCCCAAATTCGGCTACTACACCAGCGGGAAAGACCCGTTCGGCCGGGCCGGCGACTTCTACACCGCTGAACAAATACAGCCTGTCTTCGGAATTCTGATGGCACGATACATCCGGTCTCTTCTCGACGAGATGGGCGGGGGGACCGGCGTGGTCTTGGAACTCGGAGCGGGTCGTCAGGAGATGAAGCCCTTTTTGTCGGATCTGGAATACGTTCCAGTGGAAGCCGGGAAAGGAACGATGCCAGCGCGCTTTTCCGGAGTGGTGTTCGCCAACGAGTTCTTCGATGCGCTTCCTGTGGACGTCGCGGTGCTGCGCGAGGGGAAGTACCGCGAGATGCTGGTGGACTTTGATGGCAACGGCTTTGTCTGGCGGGACGGGAATGCTGTACGGCCCGAGGTGCGGGAGTATCTCGACCGGTTCGCCGCCGCGGAGGAAGAGGGATGCATTCGCGAGGTGCATCTCGAATCGCTCGCCTGGGTCGAGAAAATCTCCGCCGCGCTCGAAAACGGATTTCTCATCGTGATCGACTACGGCTATACCCGCCGGGAACTGATGCGATTCCCACGCGGCACACTGATGAGCTACCGGAGGCATACCGCGTCTGAGGACGTATTGAAAGATCCGGGGGAGAGGGACATCACCTCCCATGTGTTTTTTACCACCCTAGAGGACGTGGCGGCATCGCATGGGTTCCGTACGGCCGCGTTCGAATCGTTGTCGCGCACGCTGTTGCGGGTGGGAGAAGCGGACTGGTTCGCTTCCGTGCTGGAGGGAGTCAGTGAGAGCGAACAGCTCCGGAGGAGGCTACAGTTGAAAACGCTGCTTTTCGGAATGGGGGAGACGTTCCGGACTCTTGTACTCGGCAGGGGGCCAAAATAAAAGCGGCCCCGACTCACCGGGGCCGCTCTAACTTTGACTGCCGTCCTCGTGGGCGGCTCGGGAACTACTTCTTCCCTTTTTTCGCCGGGGCCTTCTTCTTTGCAGGGGCCTTCGCGGCTTTCTTGGTTGCGTTCTTCATCGATTGATTCTCCCTAAACATCAAATTTGCGATCTCACGTGAGATCGCAGCGTGATTCATATATAAATTTGTTTGCATCGAAAGTCAAGAAAAAAGTGAACGTAACGTGCAAGGGGAATTGCTGAAACGTGACATATAAGAATTGTTTTGGCCGAAATTCACGGGAACAAAGGCGCGCGAGGCCCTTGCCGAAGGCTCTGCGGGCGGGTTAGCATCACAGCAGATGAGGTCGCGAGCGTTCCTGATGGGAGTGGCGGTTGTGCTGCTGCTGTCCGGTTGCGGAAAGAAGAAACCGCAGGCCGCGATTCCCCGGCCGGCTGGATGGCAGGAAAAGGGAATCGCAAGCTGGTACGGAAATCCCTATCACGGGCGGGCCGCCGCCAATGGTGAGATCTATGACATGGAGAAGCTCACGGCGGCGCACCGGACTCTGCCTTTCGATACGTGGGTCCGGGTTCGGAATCTCTCCAACGGAAAGACGGTGGAGGTGCGCATCACGGATCGCGGTCCGTTTGTCGGCGATCGTATCATTGACCTCTCCCGCGCCGCCGCCAGAAATATCGACATGATCGGCCCCGGCATCGTAAACGTGCGATTGCAGGTGATCGCACCCCCACGGTATGTGCAGCCGGTGGATTATTTCGCCGTTCAGGTAGGTGCGTTTCAGGAACGGAAGCGAGCGGAGCGGCTGCGCCAGGAGATGGAGAAACGGTACGGGCCGGCCCGCGTCGTGATCCGCGACGGGAAGCCTCCGCTGTGGCGCGTGCTGGTAGGGAGGGCACCGACACTCGAAGCAGCCAACGGCATCGCCGAGCAGCTCCGCGCCGCGCGGCACTCTGCCTTTGTGGTCCGCCTGGACGATCCCGCGATGTAGGCGATTCGCCTTAAAACCCTTAAGAATTTTCCGGGTGTCACTACACCATGTCTTATATGGGAATTTCCGGCTGCCCCCCTATCTGCGCGGACCGCGACCTGGTCGGCGACCCGATTGGAGTCAGGAACACGCTTGCCGAAATCGAGCGCGCCGGCCGCAACAGGCTTCCGGTGCTTTTGCTCGGCGAAACCGGAACGGGTAAAGGGATTATCGCCCGTCGGATTCATGCGGTTCGAGGAACCGGGCCGTTCGTCACCATCGACTGCTCTGCCCTGGTGGGCGAGTTGATGGAGAGTGAATTATTCGGCCACGTGAAAGGATCGTTCACCGGAGCCGTCTCGGGAAAAATCGGATTGATTGAGATGGCCGATGGCGGGACGGCGTTTCTGGATGAGATCGGAGAGTTGCCGCTGGAGCTGCAGGCTAAACTATTGCGGGTAATCCAGGAGAAGGAGTTCCGTCCGGTCGGATCGACGCAAATCCGCCGTTCGGATTTCCGGGTGATCGCCGCCACTTTGAGGGACCTTGCCACGGACGTGGCGGAAAAAAAGTTCCGCAGCGACCTCTACTTCCGTCTGAAGGGGTTGACCATCCGCCTGAAACCGCTTCGCGAGCGGAGAGAAGATATTCCGGTGCTGGTGAATCACTTCCTGCGCCGGTACGGAAACAATCACTCCATCACGGCGGAAGTGATGGATGCCCTGGTGGCATACGACTGGCCCGGCAACGTGCGGGAAGTGGAGCTCTGCGTTCAGCACATGATCGCACTGAGTCCGGAGCCGCTGATTCATACGGCCGCACTGACCTCAATGGTGTTGAACGACATGCGGCAAAGGAGGACTGCATACCGGGTTCACGGCGCGGCAGCGGGTGTGGAAACGTTGCAGCGGGAATTCCTGCCGGCCTCCCCTGTGCCGGATTCTATAGGCCCCGCCGTGTTTGGATCGGAAGTGATACCTATCCCTGAATTGGAGCGGAGGGCCATCCTCCACGCCCTGGAGCACACCAAGGGCGACCGCACGATGGCGGCGCACCTGCTTCAAATCGGGCGCACCACCCTTTACAGGAAGATCAGAGATTACGGCCTAGACTGATCCCGTCCTTCGGCCTCCCTGTTTCAGAATCCGGATACGGCCGTTCACCGTGCTGAGATTGAGCTGTCTTCCGCCGGAGCCGATGGTGCCTGTCAGCTTCTTGCCGACGAAGCCGCTCACGGTAAGGGGGAAGTCGGTCTCAATACCTCCGTTCAACGTGTTGGCGTTGACGGCGGTATTGGTGGTTTCGGGCAGGGTGACGCTGATGGCGCCGTTCACTGTCTTGAACTCGCGGGCCTCCGTCCAATTCGCATCGCCGCAGACCACGTCGATAGCTCCGTTGACAGTACGCGCCTGCGCATTCCCGTTGGTGGAGATGGCCACCTGGCCGTTCACCGTGTAAGCTTCGGCATCGCCCTGCAACTGGCGTGCATCGATTTTGCCGTTCACGGTTTTTCCGACGAACTTGACGCCGGCCGGCACACGGACCGTGAAGTGCACCTGCACATCGTTGTTCGATACGTTGTTGCGGCCACTGTTGCCGGGCTTACATTCATTCGGCTGGGCATCCTTACTGGGATAAACCGCGCAGATGGTGACTCCTCCGGAGTGGGGTACGACCACGATTTCGACGCTGGCAGGGTCGCTCCGGTTGGCGGACTTCCGCGCCGATACCTCTGCCCGGGAGCCGGACGCCGCCTCCGCCGCGATACCGCCGTTCACGCCCTTGATCTCCAATACCTGGCCTTTGCCGATCTCACCGTCCCAATGGAATTGGCTGGACTCGACGGCAAACAGCCCGGAGCCGAGCGCCAAACATACGAGCGCACCTGGAATAAGGTTTTTCATCCTGCCTCCTGTATCCGCAATACGAAATCCGGAATCCGCCGGTTCCTCAAATGTTCCAGGTGTAGACGTCGGCGGGGGAAAAAGGTTAGCTAGACTGGTTGAATGGCTAAGCAATATCCGTCCGCGCCGGCGATGGCGATCGAACCCAACAAGAGCTACACGGCCGTCTTCGAAACATCCAAAGGCAACATTGAATGCCAGTTGTTTGCAGAAGACGCTCCCGTCACGGTGAACAACTTCGTTTTCCTGGCGCGGGAGAAGTTCTATGACGGGACGGTGTTTCACCGCGTCATCAAGGATTTCATGATTCAGGGTGGCGATCCGACGGCGACGGGAACGGGAGGGCCGGGGTACCGCTTCGCGGACGAAGTGAAGAACAATCCGCGCAAGCACCAGGTTGGGTCGCTATCGATGGCGAATGCCGGTCCCAACACGAACGGCAGCCAGTTTTTTATCACGCATGTGGTAACCCAGTGGCTGGACGGGAAACATACGGTCTTCGGCCAGGTGACGTCCGGGCAGGATGTCGTGAACGCCATTCAACAGGGCGATCAGCTCAAGAGTGTCACGATTCAGGAATCCGCGTAAGGACCCGGGGCGCCGCTACTGCTGGCGCCCGTCTTCCAGGTAGGTGTAACCCCGGAGCCCCTCTTCGTAGAACCGCAAGAGACGGGCGAGTTCCTGATAGCCGATCCTGCCTTCACGCAAAGCCGTTTCCGCGTCGCGCCGGAACTCCTCGAGGAGCGTCTGTGCGCTGAACTGCACGTAGTTGAGCACCTCGCGCACGGTGTCACCCTGGATCACGGCGTCGAGCACCACCTCGCCCGATGCGTCCAGGCTCACGTGGACGGCGTTGGTGTCGCCGAACAGGTTGTGCAGATCGCCGAGAATCTCCTGGTAAGCGCCGACGAGAAATGCACCCAGGTAATAATGCTTGCCGTTGAAAGTATGCAGCGGCAGCGTTTTCTTGACGTCGCGGCGGTCGATGAACTGATCGATTTTGCCGTCCGAGTCGCACGAAATATCGCCCAGGATGGCATTCCTGGTGGGCGGCTCCCCCAGACGGTGGATGGGCATGATCGGAAAAAGTTGTTTGACGGCCCAACTGTCCGGCATGCTCTGAAACAGCGAAAAGTTGCAGAAGTACGTATCGGAGAGCATGGCCTCCAACCCTTCGAGCTCCTCCGGAACGTACTCCATATCCTTGATCATTTTCTGAATCTTCCGGCCGATGCCCCAATAGAGGTTTTCCGCCAGGCTGCGCTGTTCGAGCGGCAGGTATCCGAGGCTGAAGAGATTGAGCGCCGCATCCAGGGCCTGTTGTGCGTCGTGGAAACCTTCGAGCAGGTTCTTCATGCTGAGCGAGCGGTAGGTCTGGTGAAGATCCACCAGCGGCTGCTCGGCTTCTTCGGGCAAGTCCTGCGGCACGTCCTCTTCGCCGAGCCCGGTGACACCGAGGACGTTGAATACCAGAACGCTATGGTAGGCCGCGACCGCCCGGCCGCTCTCTGTAACGATTGTCGGATGCGGGACCTCCGCTTCGTCGCAGATGTTTTGAATATGATAGACGACGTCGTTGGCGTATTCCTGCAGCGTATAATTCACGCTCGATTCGAAATCGGTTTGGGAGCCATCGTAATCGATGCCCAGACCGCCGCCAACGTCCATGTACTTCAACCCCGCTCCGGCGCGTTTCAATTCCACGTACACGCGCGCCGCTTCGGTGACCGCGCCCTTGATATGGCGGATATTGGTAATCTGGCTGCCCAAGTGGAAATGAAGCAACTCCAGGCAGTCTTCCATTCCGAGTTCCTTGAGCCGTTGGAGCACTCGTAGAGCCTCGGAAACGGTGAGGCCGAATTTCGAACGGTAACCGCCGGAGGATTTCCATTTGCCGGCGCCCCGGCTCGCCAGTTTCACGCGCAAACCGATGGCGGGACGCACACCAACGTTCTGCGCATGCTTTACGATCAGGTCGAGCTCGGTAAATTTCTCGATTACGGGAGTGATCTGCCGGCCCATTTTCCGGGCCAGCATCACCGTCTCGATGTACTCGTCGTCTTTAAAACCGTTACAGATGACGGGGGTCTCGTTATCGGCAACAGCCAGCACGGCGAGTAATTCGGGTTTGGAGCCCGCTTCCAGTCCGAAACCGTAGGGCCGCCCGAAGCGGAACACCTCCTCCACTACGTGCCTTTGCTGGTTTACCTTGATCGGGTAAACGCAAACGTAATCGCCTTTGTAGCCATGTTCGGTAATGGAGCTCTGGAATGCCTGGTACAGGTCTCCCAGGCGGTGCTTCAGAATATCGGCGAAACGGATCAGGATGGGAACGGAGATACCGCGGAGCACCAGCTTGTCGACCAGTTCTTTCAGATCCGTTCGCCGGTTCACATCCTTGTCCGGGTGTACCCAGAGGTGGCCATTCTCACCGACGGAGAAATAGCCTTTGCCCCAGCTCGCCACATCGTAGAGTTCGGCGGCGTCCGTCACGGTCCAGCGCTCGCTCGGCTCCCAGGTGGTGGCCCCCTCAGACAGTTTCAACGTCAATTACTTCAATTCCTCCCGAAAGCTTCAGTGTCCTTCGAATCCCACCAAACAGCAAGCGAAAGTTCTTTCACCATTCCTGAGCGCTTGTTCACACCGAAGTGAGTGCTGGCGGGGAATCGAAAGGCTGCCAGATTAAGACGCCGCGGAGCGGGAATTGGTTCCCAATTACCGGAAATCCTCGACCAGCATGATATCCGTATCGCTCTGGTCTACCTGCGTGTAGAGAAAATGACGGCCGTCGGGTGAAACCGAGAGGCCGGCATTGAACGGCCGTTTCTCGATCGGCATGACGGTGCTCTCCCGCATGGTCTTCAAATCGAGCAGGCGGAGGTAGTAGCGAATGCCAATATCCTGAATCTCTCGCCGTTCCAGAAAATAAACGCCCCGCGGGACGATAGCCCAATATCCCCAGAAGCCCGCGCGCAAGCTCTCCAGCACGGGTTCTTCGTCCCCGCCGGCGATGGGTACCCGCCACAGCCCGGGTGCCCTCGGGGATTTCGCATAATAAATGTACTTGCCGTCCGGCGACTCGATGCCATAAAAACCGCCGTTTTTGGTGACCTGTATCCCCGCACCGCCTTCGGCCGGTATTTTCCAGAGCTGGTAGGTGCCCGTCCGATTGGAGGCGAAGTAGATCCAGCGGCCGTCATTCGAATACGTCGGAACGACGTCGTCCGAAGGTTCGGTTGTCATCCGGCGTGGAGTTCCACCTTCCGCGCTAACGATATAAACATCCGGATTGGCATTCGGCCGTGAATCGAAAGCTATAGTTTTACCGTCGGGAGACCAGTGAGGACTGCCCGTCGCAGCACCCTCGAAATAGGTAAGCCGGGTAGGGAAGTTCCCGTCCTTGTCGCACAGCCAGATTTCGGGAGTGCCGGAGCGGTTCGATGCGAATACAATGCGCCGGCCATCGGGCGAATACTGCGGACCCTGCTCGTAGCGGGTCGATGAAATCAAGCGCGTCCCTTTGCCCGCTGCTCCGGCGCTGCCTGTCAGGTCGAAGCGCCACACGTTCGTATCCAAAATCGAGCGGGTATAAGCCAGTCGTTTGCCCTGGGGCGAGATGGCAATAAAGGACGCGTTTTCACCAATGCCGATGATGCGCTCCGGCGCGCCGCCTTTTGGAGAGATCTTCCAGAGACGCGAACTGCCCGCCCGAGCGGAGGAAAAATAAATCAGACCATCGGACGGGTTCCATGCCAGGCCATAGATGCGCCGGTTGTCGAACGTCAGGCGTTCCGGTTCCCCGCCGGCGACGGGCACAACGTAAATGTCCTGCACGGCCAGCGCTCCCGTCCGGACGAAGGCCAGCATCCGGCCGTCGGCGGAGAACTGGGGGCTGCTGTCCCCGTAAGTCTTATCCGGTGGATTCGTGAGTTTGCGGCGCTCGCCGGTTTCGATGTTGTGCAGAAAGATGCTCATCGGTTCCTGCTGCGCGGTCTTATCCACCAGGGCTACCGTGTTGCTGTCGGGGGACCAGCTTGCATAGGGAGCGTCGACGCCCGTCCGCTGCGGGTTCGCGTCCGCGAGTTTGCGTTCCAGGCCGCCTAGGGGTGGAATCAGGTAGAACGCGGCAGAGTCGCTCTCCTGCCGCAGGAAGATGATCTGGCGGCCATCGGGCGACCACGCCGGACTGAAATCGGTGGCGGGGCTCGAAGTAAGCCGCAACGGAGCGCCCGCCTCCACCACTTTTACGTAGATGTCCCAGTTTTCTTCGGTTTCGCTATTCCAGGTGAATGCGACCTGGCTGCCGTCCGGCGAAAAGCTGGGCTGGCTCTCGTTGCCCGGGTACGCGGTGAGCGGAGTCGCCTTCAAAGCGATGGGCTCGGTTCTTGCCGAACTCCGGCTGTTGAAATACCACGAAGCCAGTGCGATCATGGCCGCCACGCTTACAATCAACAGCGGCAGGCGGGACCGTCCGCGAAGAGAACGCGAGCCAACTTCCGCCGGTGCGGTGGTACGCCCGGAATCGGCGTCCCGCTTGGTACGTTTCAAATCGGCGGTGAGATCCGAAGCAGTCTGGTATCGCAGTTCAGCGTCCTTCTCCAGCGCCTTCAGCACAATCCGATCCAACTCCGGCGGAATCGACCCGTTTACCTTGGAGGGCGGATCGGGATGCTTGTTCAACAACGCACTGAAGACAGCCGCGGTAGTCGGTCCGGGAAACGCGCGGCGACCCGTCGCCATCTCGTACAACACGCTCCCAAGACTGAAGATGTCGGTGCGGTGGTCCACATCCTGTCCGAGCGCTTGTTCAGGACTCATGTACTGTACCGTCCCCATCACGATGCCGGCATCGGTGAGACGACCGCTGACAGTCTCCGTCTGAAGCGTGTGGTCGGGCTTGCGGACTTTCGCCAGCCCGAAGTCGAGAACTTTCGCCTGCCCCCGCGGCGTGATCATCACGTTGGCCGGTTTGATGTCGCGGTGTGTGATGCCCTTGGAGTGCGCTTCGGCGAGGGCTTCGGCAATTTGCGTGCCGATCTCGATGATGTCGCTCGTGGGGAGCGGACGGCCGTTCAACCTGGCGGCGAGGGTCTGCCCCTCGACGTACTCCATTGCCATGTAGTGGACGCCGTCGGCTTCGTCAATATCGTAAATGTGGGCGATGTTCGGATGGCTGAGAACGGCGACGGCCTTGGCCTCCTGGACGAACCGTCGCATTCGCTCGGAATCCGCGGCGATGCGTTCGGGAAGGATCTTGAGCGCTACCAGGCGTTCCAGCCGGGTGTCTTCGGCGAGATAGACCTCCCCCATGCCGCCTGCGCCGAGGCGCGATAAAACCCGATAATGCGCAATAGCGGCACCGGGGGCCATTTTATGTAGTATTCCGAGTTTACCATTCAGGGCATTCCTGCCTGGTGCAGGTGTAGTTCTATACCGGTCTTGCGGCATCCCTGAGACATTGTGGAAGCCAGCAGTTCGGCGATCGTACGGCGTGTCACCGGGTGCCTCAAGCCGGGAGCGAGTTCCGCCAAAGGTTCCAGAACGAATCGCCGCTCCGTCATGCGGGGATGCGGCAGCGTCAGATCGTGAGTGTTCACGATCGCGGCCCCATAGAGCAGAATATCGATGTCGATGGTCCGGGGTCCTTTGTCAACCAGCCGTTTGCGGCCCAGCCGGCGTTCAAGTTTCGAAGTCCTGGCGAGAAGTTGCCGTGGCAGCAGGCTGGTCCGGGCCTCGATCACGGTGTTCAGGAAACAGGGCTGATCCAGCTTGTCGACCGGGTCGGTCTCAAAAACAGAGGAGATGCGCAATACCTGCAAGCCGGCGGAGTCCAGGCACTCGACAGCCCGTTGCAGGTGCCGCTCACGGTCTCCGAGGTTTGACCCGAGGGAGAGGTAAACGGTAGTCATCGAACTAGAAGAGGCTGCGCTGCAAACCTCGCATGTGGCGGGGAATGTTGAAATGATCGAAGGCGTGGTCGGTGGCCACGCGGCCGCGCGGCGTCCGGTCGAGAAATCCAAGCTGCATCAGGTACGGTTCGTAAACCTCCTCGATGGTGGCGGGCTCTTCATCGATGGAAGCCGCGATCGTATTCAAACCGACGGGACCGCCGCTGTACTTTTCGATCACTGTCAGCATGATTTTCTGGTCGATTTCATCCAGACCGAAGCGATCCACCTCCAGGAGATCGAGCGCCGTAGTGGCGATGCCGTGATCGATATGTCCTTCGGCGCGGACCTGGGCATAATCGCGAACGCGCCGGAGCAGGCGGTTCGCGATTCGCGGTGTGCCGCGGCTGCGGCGCGCGATCTCACGGGCGCCCTCTTCATCGATGGCCACATCCAGCAGTCCGGCGGAGCGCAGCACGATGCGCTCCAACTCAGCCACATCGTAATGATTCAGCCGCAGAACCAGACCGAAGCGGCCTCGCAGGGGAGCGCTGACAAGCCCCTGCCGCGTCGTTGCGCCAATCGCCGTGAAGCGGGGCATCGGAAGAGAGTGCGTGCGGGCGCCGGGGCCGGCTCCGATCAGGATGTCTACGCGGAAATCTTCGAGCGCCGAGTACAGCATCTCTTCCACGTCGGGAAGGAGGCGGTGAATCTCGTCGATAAAGAACACCTGCCGGGCCCGGATGTTGCTGAGGATCCCCGTCAGGTCCAGTTTCTTCTGAAGAATCGGGCCGGAGGTCTGTTCAAAGCCCGCCTCCAACTCGGACGCGATGATGGTGGCGAGCGTCGTTTTCCCCAAGCCCGGCGGACCATATAAGAGGACGTGATCCATCGCTTCGTCACGCCGCCGCGCGGCTTCGATCGCGATCGCGAGGTTCTCTTTCAGTTTGGCTTGTCCGGTGAAGTCGTCCAACCGGCGCGGGCGAAGACCGGCTTCGAACTGCCGCTCTTCGTCGCGCGGAGCGGGCGACACGATACCCTTTTCACGCATGCTTTATCTGCCGGCTTAGACCAATTTAGCGCACCAGTTCCAGCGCACGCCGGAACAGGGGCTCAAATTCGGCCGGAGCGCCCGCCGCTTTCGCTTTCCGGAGCGCCGTTTCGGCGGCGCCGCGGTTGCAGCCGAGATTCAACAGAGCGGAAAGTATATCTTCTTCCACAGGTTCGAGCGCGGGCTGCTTCTGTGCAGGGATCCCGGCGGCGCCGGCGCCGATTCCAGCTACTTTGTCTCGCAACTCCAGCACCATTCTTTCCGCCGTCTTTTTTCCGATGCCGGGAATGCGGACCAGATGCTCCAACTGAGCGCCACGAATCGCGGTGATCAGGTCGGAAGCGGGCAGGCCCGAAAGGATGGTGATAGCCAGCCGCGGGCCAATGCCGCTGACGCCGATCAGCTTTTCGAAGAGTGACTTCTCATCCATGGTCAGAAACCCGAAAAGCAAAAGGGCATCTTCCCGGACATGAGTGTGGATGCGCAGGCGAACCTCGGAATTGGTATCCGGCAAGGAAGAGAATGTGGAAACGGGGATGGTGACGTCATAGCCCACGCCCGCGACGTCCACCACAACCTGGTTCGGGTGCTTTTCGAGCAGCGTCCCCCGCAGGTAGGCAATCATAGATCAACATTATCTCCGATGATGCCTACCGTCTGAGCACGGCAGCCGCCGGAGCCAATTCGGCGGGTAGATTCCCGGATACGCTCCTAGAGCTTCTGGGCGCCCTCGACCTTGGCCAGATTCCGGTCGAACGTACCCATGGGGAGATGTCCAGCCTTGCGGGCCAAATGAAACATCAGGCAATCCGAAAAGCCCAGCGCGGGCTTGACGCGGAACAGCGCCAGCGCCGCGGCTACGGTCTCCGGCTCCTGTAGCACCAGGTCCCGGTGATTGAGCAACATCTCAATTGCCTTCGCCTGATCTTTCGGGCCCAGTTCATAGACGGCGGAAAGCACCCAGATCGCCTCGGCCAGCGCGAGAACAGAAACCCAAGCACCGTTTTCGATGAATGCCTCGGCCGAGGCGGCTTGGCGGAGGTCGTCGCGGGTGATCAGGCGCACGAGGACGTTCGTGTCAACCGCGCGCATGACGTTTCCAGACGTAGTTGCGGATACCGCTCTTCAGTTCAGCCAAGCCTCGTTTCTTTGGCGTCCGCGCTCCGAACAACGCCCGATGAATGTCCTCGGAGGTGAACCGTCCCGCGCGCCGGACGACAATCTTGCCGTCCTCGTCGTCCCATTCCACGATCGAGCCGGGACCGGCTCCAAGCTTTCGCCGCACGTCCGCGGGGATCGATATTTGCCCCTGCGCCGTAATTTTCGAGCGCGCGATAGCCATGCTTTTATATTACCAGGGTAATGGACGGATCACGGCGGGCCGGCCGGGAGCGGTTCCCTTGAATACGTAAGCGGTAAACTGTGCCAAATTTGATCGTAGGCATGGCTCGCAGGCTATTTTTCGTGAATGAGGTGCACTCGGACCGCGCGGAGATCAGCGGGGAGGACGCGAAGCACCTGACGCGCGTGCTGCGCGTCGAGCGGGGCCAGCGGTATGAAATATCGGACAACCGCACGCTGTACCTGGCCGAAATTGAAACGGCGCGCAAGGAGCATGTCGTGTTCCGGATTATCGAACGGCTGGAATACACGGCTCCCACCCTCACGATTTCGCTCTGTCCTGCATTGATCCGGTTCGAGCGCTTCGAGTGGATCCTGGAGAAGGCCACCGAACTCGGCGTGGCGGCGATTACGCCGTTTGCGGCTGTGCGTTCGGAGAAAGGCTTGGACCGCGCGTCCGCCAAGAGAATGGCCCGGTGGCGCAAGATCGTGCTCGAAAGCAGCCAGCAGTCGCGGCGGCCGGTGATGCCTGTGCTCCATGAAGCGATACCGTTCCAGGTGGTGCTTCGAGCGGAAACGCAGCGGAAGCTGCTGCTCGATGAAGCGCGGGAGGCTCCGCCCATCCGCTCCGTGCTGACCGCGTCGGAATCCATTGCGGTACTAACGGGACCGGAAGGTGGCTGGACCGATGCCGAGCGCGCTGGGGCCATCGCGGCAGGTTGGACGCCCGTCTCGCTGGGTCCGAACATCCTCCGCGCCGAGACGGCGGCAGTTGCGGCGCTGGCGGTTCTGTTTTGCGCATCCGACAGCTGGCGGTAAAGTTACAATTCGAGATATGAACTTTTCCAGAAGGCAGTTTCTCGGCGCCGCCGGGGCCGCCGCGCTCTCCACCGCGCGCAGTTATTCGCAAGTCGCCGGCGCGGGGGAGCGATTGCGTATTGGGGTGATTGGTTGCGGAGGCATGGCGAACGGCCATATGCGCACGCTGATGAAGATGCGCGAATCCGACAACGTCGAAATCACCGCCGTCTGCGACATTTACGACAAACGGTTGGATGCCGCCGCGCAACTGACCGGTGCGAAGCCTGTAAAGGACTACCGCACGCTGCTACAGGCCAAGGACATTGATTACGTTCTGATTGCGACTCCCGAGCACTGGCATTATCAGATGACGATGGACGCGGCGGATGCGGGCAAGCATATCTACTGCGAGAAGCCCATGACGCACACGGTCGAGGAGTCCCGGAAGGTTATGGACAAGATCACCAAGACCGGGCTGAAGATGCAAGTGGGTGTACAGGGAATGTCGGACGAGTCCTACGCGACGGCGTACGAGTATATGACCAAGGGCGCCCTTGGAAAAGTGGTGCTTGCGCAGATCGACTACTCCCGCAATTACAAAGGTGATTTCTGGGCCTATCCGATCGACGAAGGCGTGCGGCCCGGCGAGAATCTGAACTGGAATGCCTGGCTTGGTTCGGCCCCGAAGCACCCCTGGGACCCCGAACGTTATTTCCGCTGGAGGCGCTACTGGGATTACTCGGGAGGGATCGCTTCCGACCTGTTCGTGCATCGCGTAACACGTATCATCAAGGCGCTCGGGCTGAAGTTCCCCAGCATGGGTGTGGCGACCGGAGGTAAGT
>DASTMK010000150.1:0-6050 GCA_035714225.1 Bryobacteraceae bacterium
CGTGCTCTTACCGCTTCAGCACCGGTTTGATCTCGGACTCCAGCATCACCGGCGCCGGCCCGGAAATCCCCCCATCTTTACGTACCCGCCAGAAGTGGACGCCCATAAACACACCGGCAATCAGCGGGATTGCAATACAGTGCCAGATATAAGCCCGAAGCAGCGCGTTCGCATCGACGATGGAGCCCCCCAGTAATGCGAAGCGGACATCGTTGAATGGCGTCATTCCCAGTTCCGGTCCCAACGGCCCTTCGCTGCCCAGAAGCGGAGTGGCCCGCGCCATGTTCGTTCCAACGGTTACGGCCCAGAAACCAAGCTGGTCATCCGGTAAAAGATAGCCTGTAAATGAGAGCAGAAGAGTAAGAACCAGCAGAATGACGCCCACGCACCAGTTGAACTCGCGCGGCTTTTTGTACGATCCGGTGAGAACCACACGGAACATGTGGAGCCAGAGCGTGATGATCATCAGGTGCGCAGCCCAGCGGTGCATGTTACGCAGCAACTTACCGAAGGGCACATCGTGTTCCAGAAACAGAATGTCCCGGAACGCCTGAATTTTTGTAGGATGATAATAGAACATCAGTAATACGCCGGTAAATGTTAGAACGATAAAGAGATAGAAGGTGATTCCTCCCATTCCCCAGGTGTAACTGTAACGGACGGCGTCACGGTTGATCCGGGCAGGATGAAGATGCAGAAAAACGTTGGTGAGAACGCCGAGTGCCCGGGTGCGCGGGTCGGCCCGCTCGTGTTTGACGCGAAAGACCGATTTCCAGAGCTGCGTTTTCTGCGGCTCTTTCAGATCTTCGCGCAGCTCTTTCAAGTCTTCGCGGATCTTCTCTTTGAGAGCGAGATTACTCTCTTCGTCGGGACGCCCAGAGTCCATCTTCGTGTCTCCCCAGAAAGACAGTTCGGAGTCCGCTCCCTCACGGTCGCGGCTCAGAAACGGAGCCGCGCGCGCCAGCAAGCGGTCTTTCGTTACCCGGTAAGTGACTACGAAACGACCAAATATGAATTAGGGTCCGTTTCAAACTGACACGGCGCGCCCGGAGGACATGCATATAACCGGGCTACATCGACTACGATCTGGCCATCCGCGTCGAACTCGACATGTGCGCGGTCCATCGGCCGGGGAGCGGGACCCTCGAAGTTTCTCCCTTCCATGTCATATCCGCTTCCATGACACGGGCATTTGTACTTGTTTTCGGGCTCCACCCAGTTCGGAGTGCATCCCAGGTGGGTGCACTTCGCATAGACTACAAACAACTTATCCGGTTGCCGCACCACCCAGATACGATGGGATTGTTTAAACCGTTCGTCCACACCAAGACCAAAATCCCCCGGATAGCCGATACGAAACCTGGAACTGGGCTCGAAAAGAGTGCGCGGGAAGAAGAAGCGCAGGAACATCAGGAAGTTGGTTATCAGAAATCCGCCAATCGCCGTCCAGACCAGACGGCGCCGCAACGTCAGTGGTTCCTTTCCGTCTGACTGCGGTTTGGCTGGCCCCACAGCTTCGACCACTGCGGGTTTAGCGGTTACTTTTTCTTTCGAAGGCGGCTTTGGAATCGTCTCGCCACCCAGACCCGGAGAACGCGTGGTCTCCATGCCTTGCCATATCCTTCCCAGTAGATTGGCTTGCCGCCACATTATATTGGCGAATGAACTTTTTGTCAACAAGAAGAATCTGTGCGCCGGCGGCGATAGAATTTCAGGCGCGCGAGAACTGCCCGAAGCGGCGCAGAACCTCGCAGGTCAGTATTTCACATCCGAACGAACCGGCTTTTCTTCCATTTTGAGCTGGCGAATAGCATTGCGCAGCCAGTTTGCCACTTCTTCCTTGACACGCTCATGCTGCCCCTTTTCTTCCAGGGATTTCACCGTGTCGCCCGCTTCGTTTAGGGGAATATGATGACAGGGCAGCGCCTCCGACTTGCGCTTGTCAGGGACGGCATCGAGTAGCGCGCAGTCGTCGTGACATTCCGGCTCATGTCCGGGAACGAACCAGTGATTGATGCAAATCAGGGAGTGGTAGAACATCGGCTTGTCTTCGGTTGGCTTCCCTGCCGAAGGCTCGTAAGCTCCACTTTCGATCAAGTCGAGTTCGGCTTCGAGCAGCCTGACCAGCTCAGCAGCCTTTTCTGTCATCTGGACTCCTCCTTTACTTACGATACTTTGAGTTCCAGGTTGAGATGGCGGGCTTTTTCTTCGATGGACACGAAGAGCTGCTCCTTTTGAGTCTCATCCTGAACCTGCCGGTAGTTGGAAAGTAATTCCTTTAGCGCGGCCAGGTCCCGATACAGGCCTGCGTTCTCAATCGGCGGTGTAAGATACGACACTAACTCAGCATAAGACCGGCGTTTGGCGATACTGCCTTCCGAAGGGTTGTTCACACTGTAGATGTAGATATTCGGAAACTCCCTGATAAGGCGGTCGGGCCAGCAACGGCCCGATAGCCCCGCCTGTTTGCCAGGCATGAATTCCAATGCCCCGTGCGTGCCCACATGGATAAGGGCGTCCGCGCGGAAGATGTTTTCCAGATACAAATAAAAAGCCATGAAACCATGGTGAGGCGTTCCGTTCTTTGCCATCATCATCCGCATCGGATCGCCTTCGTAACCGAAGGTCGGCTGCACGCCCAAAAAAACATTTTTCAACTGCACGCCGTGGATCAGAAGATCGCGGCCGTGAGCGTTGATGCGGCCCGGTGCAGGTCCCCACTCCTCTTCAATTTCGCGCACATAAGGACAGGAACGATAATACTCCTCGACAGGCATGCGATAGGCCACCGCCGCCAGGTGTTCACCTGCCCGAGCGATATTGCCGTTTGCGCCCAGCAGGAGACTGCGAAGCGCATCTGGGGTTTCCGGAACATCGACGTCGTATCCCTCGGCCTGAAGGCGCCGGAGAACATCCCAGACGCTGGGAAACACGTCTAACTCCGCCGCTGTTCCCAGGTTGCCCTTGTCCGGAGGAAAACAGTAAACGATGAATGCCAGGCGGAGTTCGGAACGCGGCACAAGGCGCAGCCGGTCCCATCGAACCAGGCGGCGAACGATCCGTTCGCAGCGTTCCTCGAGCGCCTCCGGTTCGTCTTTACCGGCCGCGAGCCCACCGAATACGAAGGGCTCCGTTGCGCCGTCGATTTCGGGGATAGCCACCTGCATGGTCGTTTGTACCGGATTCAGACCGATGAAACTCTCCGTCCATTGCTCAATGCGCTGCATCTCCAGGCTGACGATAGACCGGAACGGGCGATTCAGAACTTTGAGATACTCCACGGCCGCTTCGCTGTCGTTCATCGCAGGCCCGCCGACAAAGCTGAAACCCGTAAGCGAGACAAGCTGGGCTACGCGGGGTGTATTGGTTTGAGCATCCACCAGAAATTCCTGGCAGGCTTCGCGGTTGTCCATGAACGTGGAAAGCACGGGAACAACTGGAAGCCCCTCTGATTCGAGCAGCCGGATCAGGTAGTCGTAATGGCGGCAGGCGCCGCTTACAATCTGCGGCCTGGTCAGCAACAGCCCGACAGCCCGGTTCACATCCATGCGTGGGTGGCAGTCATTTTCAAACGGCCGCGCCTCGTACCACGCGCGATACTCTTCGAAAGAAGAGAACAACGAAGCCGCATCCGGATGATAAATCCCGGTCGAGGGCCTGTTTTCGGGCGCTTCGATACGACGGATGCCCCGGGCTTGTTCCGGGATGTAGTGACGGATTGTATAGAGCAGCAGCGACCGGATGTTCCCAGGCGTGGGCTGAAGCAGATAGCAGAAAGCCGTCAGGTAGTGTTTCACGTCCCGCAGGACACCTACCGAAGGCGCCAGCCGCAGAATGGACGGCATCTGCTTGAGAAGCTGGGAATGCTTGTGTCCGCCGGCGCTCTTTCCGTCCCGGTTTCGAGCGCGTGCGTAACTGCCCATCCAGGACCCTGCATCGCGTACAGCCCGGTAAATGACGCTCCGCTCTTTTTCTTTCCAGAGATGGAAGAGTTTCATCCCGTCCAGCTTGCCGAGCCTGGTGCGCACCATCAGGTCGCGCATACAGTTGATGGCAATCACCGCGCGATGGCGCGAGCGGCAGCGGTCCAGGGCTGCGGCGATCCGTGCCGCGTTGTCATTATCGGTTACGTGGATGATCAAAACGATCTCAGCATCGTCTATGTCGCGCTCCACCGCCGGCCATTCGGCGTCGGGAACCGGCAGCGTGCAATTATGCACGGCAACGGCGAGCCCGAGCCGGTACTGTTCGTTGATCTCGCGCTCGGCGTTCTTGAGCGGCGCCAGCAGGCTGGATCCGACATAGAAGACAGTGATTTTCATGATCCCTGGCTCGCCCTCGATGCTTGCCCGTTAACTCCTTCCAGGTGATCTTCCAACTTGTCGAGCGCGTTGTGCAGATGATCCAGAACGCTCTGCTGCGCGGCCCAGAAGCCTCTGCCGTGCGCTTCCAGCAGGCGCTGGGCGAGACTGCGTGTTGCATGAGGATTCAGCTCTGCCAGGCGCTGCCGCATCGCCTCGTCCACCACATACGTGTTCGCGATCTCGCTGTAGATCCAGTCGTCCACAGCACCGGCCGTCGCGCTCCAGCCGAATGTATTGCTGACGTGGTGCTCGATCTCGGCGACTCCGCTAAAACCGTGCTTTAGCATTCCTCCATACCACTTCGGATTTAGAAGCTTTGTACGCACTTCCAGACGCACGGTCTCATTGAGCGAGCGGATCTTGACGAGCGGACTCAGGCTGTCACAAACGTACGTTGCGGGGCGCTCTCCGGTGCGCTGCTCGACGGCTTGCGTGAGACCGCCGAGGTATTCGAAATAGTGATCGACGTCGGTGATCCCGATCTCCGCGTTATCGAGATTCTGGTAAGTGACTTCGACCCGCGAGAGAGCCTTGTCCATCAGCGTCCGGGCAGGGTCTCCGTCCAGCCCACGGCCGTAAGCGAAGCACTTACGCGTCACGAAGAGATCTCCAATCTGTTCGGTACGATCCCAGTGACCGCCGATGACCATGAAATTGACGTTGGTGCCGTAGTTGCCGGGCGCGTTCGAAAACAGCCGGGTCGCTGCGTCGCACCAGGACATGCCCTCCTGCTGCGCCTGTTGAACGTGTTTGCGAAGAAAATTCACCTCGGGCGGTTCATCAAGGCTCGCGACTTTGCGTGCCGCTTTATCCAGCAACTCCATGGTGGTGCCGAAGAGATCGCGAAAGATGCCGGACAGCACAAAGACAACATCGATTCGCGGACGGCCGAGCGTTTCCGGCGGAATGACCTCCACATCCGTGACACGGTTCATGCCGTCGCGCTTCGGAACCACGCCCATCAACAAGAGCGCTTGCGCAACGCCTTCGCCTTGCGTCTTGATATTGTCCATACCCCAGATGACCATCCCGATGGTTTCCGGGTAGCGGCCACGTTCTTCGAGGCAGCGGTTGAGCAAGCGCCCGATCGTTTCCTGGGATTTTTGGAACGCCACTCGCGACGGCACGGCATATGGGTTGACAGCGTGCGTGTTCCGGCCCGTGGGAAGGATCTTCGGATTCTGAACCAGGTCGCCGCCCGGACCTGGTTCGATGTATTCGCCGCGCAGAGCGCGCATCAACTCGTCCGTTTCGTGGTTAATACCCAATTGCCGGTCCAGGTCGCTTAAAAATGTAAGCATCCGGGTGGAGTCTTCGGTTGGGATGGAAACCTCACGCGCCAGCAGGGAAGCAGCCTCTTCGATTCCACCACCTTCCGCCAGAAGCTTTTCTATCGCGCTGCGAAGGATTGCATCCACTCGTTCACGCTGCAAGAGGCGTTCGCCGGACGTTGCGCTCTCCTCCATCAGGACCGGGTATTCGGGAAAACCGAGACTCGCCGCGATCTGGCCGGGCAACGAGCGGAACCCCATCTCCGGCCGGTCGAACGACGCGACCATTCGGAGCATGTCTCCCCGTTCGGTTTGCGCGCCAGGCTTGCCGAATACGTGCATTCCGGTGGGAATCAGCCGCTGCTCGATTTCGAGCAACTGCTCATAGAGACGTAGGACGATCCGGTCCCGCTCT
>DASTMK010000151.1:0-39885 GCA_035714225.1 Bryobacteraceae bacterium
TTGCCGCGCAGACTCCCGATGGAATCCCGCTCGAAATCTTCCAGCGCTACGACGTTGAGCGGTCTTGAAACATAGCCGAGCTCCGGACGCCGCAGAGCGTCGCTGAGCGGCCATGCCGTCGCCACGCGCGCTCCGGAACGAAGATGCATTTCGAGAAAAGCGGCGGTCTGGCGGTGCACATCGATCAGGCGCGTCATCGCCAGGTTGTTCTCGTGCGGCCCCGGCCATACGGGGGAAGTCCAGAAATTGGCGGCCACCAGGCCGAGGATCAATGCGCCCTGCCCCACGATTCTCCATCGCGGGGAAACGGCGGCGCCGGCGGCCGCCATGGCAGCGTAGCAAACCGGTAGCGCGGGCAGCAGGTAGCGCTCCAACACCGCGCCTCCCAAAACCGTTACGATGAGCACCTGAACACACGCCACCGCCGCGGCCACCCGCCAGGCGCGTGTACGGAAGATATCCGTTCGCTTCCAGGCCCATGCCACGGCGATCCAGCCGATCCACCGGAACTCCGCAAAGAAGAGATAGTGGAACCGCCGGAGCAAGGCCAGCGTGAG
Organism: Bryobacteraceae bacterium; assembly: GCA_035714225.1. Classification (GTDB taxonomy): domain Bacteria; phylum Acidobacteriota; class Terriglobia; order Bryobacterales; family Bryobacteraceae; genus CAADGY01. Next base: position 558 of record DASTMK010000151.1, read on the forward strand.
CCGGACCGGGTGCAGCGGGTAGACGAGGTTATACCGCTCGAAGTCCTGGTTCCCCAGCGCACTGCCCGTCGCCAACGCCAGCACCGACAACCAGGCCGCCAGGGCCAGCAGCGGCGCCAGGAACAGGGCGGCGGCGCTCCGGCGGCCCTCTCTCAGGAGCCATGCCCCCAACACAAGCGGCACCACCACGCCCGTCTCTTTCGTCAGTACGAGTAGCGTACAGGCAAGCGCCGCCAGCCGAAACCGGTCGTGCAGAAAAAACAGCAGCGCCAGCCCGGTGAAGAGCATGGCCGGCATGTCGAGCTGCGCCATCATCGACTGGGTATAGAACAAAGGCGAGGCCAGCAGGAACCATACGGCGGCGAAAGCCGGAGCCCCGTCGAGGCCCCTCGATAGCCGGATGGCCAGCAGGAAAGACACCAGCACGGCCGCGGCGGCGAGGGCCAGCATCGTGACGCGGGTAACGGTAATGGAGTACCCCGCCAGAGTCCAGACGACCGCCAACACGGCCATCAACCCCGGCGGATGCACGTTCGGCATCGTGCTGAAGGGAATCAGCGCCCCATCCCGGTACAGGTCGAGCGAGGCAGGGATGAACTGGCCGGCTTCGTCCCAGAAAAACGGCATGCTCAGGAAGGGAGCATGCACAAACAGCAAAATCAAAAAGAAGGTCGTGAAAAAGAACAGGTATGTTTCAAAGCGGGGCCGCCCGCGGGGCGCTTGCTCGGTGCCGGGCGCCATCGCCAATTTCTATTGAATCGTGGAATCCGGGCTCTGCGGCTCCAGCTTGATTTCGCCGAAGGTCGATTCATATTGCGACACATTCTGCTGAAGCACGTTCATCAGAGCCTTCGCCTGTTGCGGGCTCAGATAAATACCCTGGAAGTTTTCGATGGAAACCTGGTCCGGGGCGGTTTGTTCGACGATGCCGAACATGAGAAAGAAATCCCACAGGTTCACACGCACCTGCACGCTGTTGGAATAACTTTCACGATAATCCGTCCTCTTCGCCAGTTGGATATTGGGCTGGGGCTGTTGCGTAAGATTCATATAAAAAATTCGTCTCCCGTTCCGCAAGCAGCAGCCACCCGGCGGCGCTGGAACGCATAAACAGCATACACAACCCGGCACACGGCGTCACTGGAAAGAAGCTTGTTTGGAGAGCTTCACGGCAGGGTGTAGTACCAGTGGGGGTACAGGGGAGGGAGGAACGGGCGACTCCACCAAAAGGATGCCGCCCGTTCGAAACTAGGACTTCTCTTCGCCGTCTTCCTCTTCGCGGCCTTCCTTCACGGCACGCAACCGCTCTTCACGGCGTTTGGCGCGCTCCGCGGCGCGTTTCACCAGTTCGGAACCGACCAGTTCGAGCATCGCCTGTTCGGCGCCATCGCCCTTCCGCCAGCCGAGGCGAACGATGCGGGTGTAACCGCCGTTCCGCTGGCCAAATCGGGTTCCCAGCTTTTCAAACAGCTTCTTGACGGAAGCCGGGGTCTGGAGAAAGGAGGCGGCCTGCCGGCGCGAATGCAGGCTGTCTCTCTTGGCAAGCGTGATCATCTTTTCCACCAGCGGCTTCGCGGCTTTTGCCTTCGGCACGGTGGTGATGATGCGCTCCTGCTCAATGACGCTGGTGACCAGCCCTCTCAACAGCGACCTGCGAGCCCCGACGTCCCGCTTCAGTTTGTATCCGGCGCGCTTATGTCTCATATGCTACCTATTCGTTGATGTGTTCGACGTCCTCGTCCGGCCCGTCCTCGTCCCCTGGAGCGCCGGTATCTCCAAAATCGGCCCCGGGGGAAAGCGGCGCGGGTTGCCCGCTCGGGCTCACCAGCCGTCCCTGTGCGTCGAACTTCATCCCGAAGGAGAGCCCCAGGCCGCCGAGAATTTCCTTAATTTCGTTCAGCGACTTGCGGCCGAAATTCTTGGTCCGGAGCATCTCCGCCTCGCTCTTCTGCACAAGGTCTCCGATGCTCTGAATATTGGCGTTCTTCAGGCAGTTGTACGAACGGACGCTGAGTTCGAGCTCTTCCACCGAGCGGTTGAGGATCTCGTTCATCTGGTTCATGGCCCGCTCGGCCGGCTCTTCAGCGACCTCCGGCAGCTCTTCGAAATTAATGAAGATCGCCATGTGGTCTTTCAACAGCTTCGCGGCCTGGCCGATGGAATCCTGCGGCGATATCGCACCATTGGTCCAAACCTCGAGCGTCAGCTTGTCGTAGTCGGTCATCTGCCCGAGGCGCGCGGCCTCGACGCTGAAGTTCACCTTCCGCACGGGCGAATGGACCGAATCGATGGGAATGTAGCCGAGCGGAAGATCTTCATCGAAGTTCCGGTCGGCGCTGACATACCCGCGGCCGATCTTGAGACGCATTTCGATATTGAGCCGGCCGCCTTCGCCGATGGTCGCGATGTGCATGTTGCGGTCGAGCACCTCGACATCGGCATCGGTTTCGATCTGGCCGCTCATGACTTCACCAGGCTGATCGACACGCAGCCGTACCGTTTTCACCACGTCCGTCATCATCTTGAAAGGCACCTGTTTCAGGTTCAGGATAATGTCGGTCGCATCTTCGACAACTCCGGGAATCGGACTGAACTCGTGAGCCACGCCATCGATCCGCACGGCGGTGATGGCAGCGCCCTCTATAGAACTCAACAGCACACGGCGTAACCCCGTACCGATCGTGGTTCCGAACCCACGCTCGAAGGGCTGAGCCCAGAACATGCCGTAACGCTCGGTAAGGGTCTCCGTATTGGCGACCAGGCGTTTTGGCTTTTGGAAGCCCTTGAACATAAAGCCTTCTCCTTTTACTTCGAATACAGCTCGACGATGAGCTGTTCGTTCAACTGAATCTGCACGAGTTCGTCGCGCTTCGGGATACTCAGGACACGGGCGCGCAGGGCCTCCCGGTCCACTTCCAGCCAATTCGGCGTCGGAGCGTGCGCCGTGGCGTCGCGTGCGCCGAGAATCGCGGGATTGTTCCGGCTCTTCTCCCGCACCTCGACCACGTCGTTTGGCTTCACCTGGAAGGAGGGGATATTGACCTTGCGGCCGTTCACCTGGATGTGGCCGTGCCGCACGATCTGGCGCGATTGGGCGCGGCTTGTGCCAAAGCCCATCCGGTAGATGACATTATCCAGCCGGCGCTCCAGCATATCGAGCATCGTCTCGCCGGTGATGCCCTTTTTCTTGGCGGCTTTCTCAAAGAGATTGCGGAACTGCCCTTCGAGCAGCCCATAGTAGCGGCGGGTCTTTTGCTTCTCGCGCAATTGCAGGCCGTAGCCTACGATTTTCGGTCTGCGGCTCTTCCCATGCTGCCCCGGGAAAAAGTTGCGTTTCTCGATCGCACACTTCTCCGTATGGCAACGCTCACCCTTTAAAAACAACTTCATCCCTTCGCGCCGGCACAACCGGCACACGGGACCGTTATATCTTGCCAATGTCTGACTCTCCTTACCTGTTTTCCAGGTGCAGTTTACAACTCCCGGATGGGAGCCTTCGATCCTGCTTCCCTAACGCAATGCTTACACCCTTCGTTTCTTCGGCGGGCGGCATCCATTGTGCGGTATCGGCGTGGTGTCTTTGATCTGCCGCACTTCGATGCCGACCGTGGCCAGCGCGCGCACCGCGGATTCGCGGCCGGCGCCCGGACCGCTGACGCGCACTTCCGCCACACGGAGCCCATATTCTTTCACTTTATTCGCCGCCGTCAGCGACGCCTGTTGCGCCGCAAACGGGGTGCCCTTGCGGGATCCCCGGAAGCCCAGCGAACCGGAACTCGACCACGCGAGCACGTTGCCCAGCGGGTCCGTAAACGTAATGATGGTGTTGTTGAAGGTGGCCTGGATGTGAACCACACCCATGGGTACAACCTTCTTTTCCTTCTTTTTGAACGACTTCTTTTTTCCTGCTTTCGCCGGTGCTTTTGCCATTCGCTCTCCGCTCGCTTAGGTTTTCGCCGAAGCTTTCTTCTTGTTGGCGACCGTGCCGCGCCGTGGACCCTTGCGGGTACGGGCGTTCGTGTGTGTGCGCTGCCCTCTGACCGGTAGCCCCCGGCGATGTCTCAATCCCCGGTATGCGCCCATTTCGATGAGCCGCTTCACGTTCATCGAGAGTTCTTTGCGCAGATCGCCCTCGACCGCACCCTCCGTCTCGAGGATCTGGCGGATGCGATTCACCTCGTCTTCACTGAGGTCGACGACTTTCTTGTTGGCGTCCACGCCCGCGCGGTGAAGGACCGATTTCGACCGCGTGCGCCCAACGCCATAGATGTAAGTGAGGCCGATCTCCGCCCGCTTTCTGTTGGGGAGATCGACGCCTGCAATACGTGCCATAGTCCCTCTTCCTATCCCTGACGTTGCTTATGTTTCGGGTTCACACAGATCACCCGGACCACGCCTTCGCGACGGATCAGCTTGCACTTGTCGCACATTTTCTTGACTGAAGCTCGTACTTTCATTTTCGCTTTCCCGGCCTTGCCCGACCCGGCGTCTCGCCGGATGGCCGCCTTTTAACGCTTCTTCAGAAGCTCAATAATCCTGCCCCGGGTTTCATCTTCGAGACTGGGTTCCACCTGAACCCTGTCCCCTACCCGGAGACGCACAAAATTGCGGACCTGTGCGCTCGCCAAGTGCGCCAGCATCTGCCGCCGGTCGCTCAACTCAACCCGGTAAGTCGCGCTCGGAAGCAACTCGATCACTACTGCCTCCCGCGACCGGTTCTCCCGCTCGGCGCCCTCGTCCATTCCCGGCGTTCAGGGCCTCGTCAGTACCCACGGCCCATTCGAGGTCACCGCCACGCAGTGCTCAAAATGCGCCGAGTAAGACCCATCCTTTGTGACAGCGGTCCACTTGTCCGACGCCAGCCGCGATTCCGCTCCCCCCGCATTCACCATCGGCTCGATGGCCAGGACCATCCCTTCCTTCAAGCGGGGATTCTCGTTCCGGCGATCAACATAATTCGGAACCTGCGGCTCTTCGTGGAGCCGGGTACCGATTCCATGGCCCACATACTCCCGGACAATACTGAATCCGTGGGAAGTCACGTGCTTCTCCACGGTCCCGCAAATATCGAACAGGCGGTTGCCGACCCGCATTTTGCCGATCGCCAGTTCCAACGACTCGCGGGTCACCGTCAGCAATTTTTTCGTCTCGTCCGGGATATCGCCCACCGGAACCGTGATCGCCGAATCGCCGAAATACCCGTCCAACTGTACTCCGGTATCGATTGAAACCACGTCGCCTTTCTTCAACACCCGCTTCGTAGAAGGCATCCCGTGGACGATCTCGTCATTCACCGACGTGCACAACACGTAGGGATACTTGGAACCTGCCGCCGGAACGTAGTAGCCTTTGAAAGCCGGCCGGGCTCCCGCCTCCGACATCATCTTTTCCGCGATCGCTTCCAAATCCCGGGTGGTCACACCTTCAGCGACCACCCCGGAGAGCTTCTGCAAAATCTCCCAAACCAGCAGCCCCGCGCGCCGCATCTTTTCCAGTTCGGCCGGGCTCTTACGAATAATCATTCTCCCCTGATATGGTGGCAGGCCCGCTCCGCGATATCGGTAGGCGAACCGTCGTTGCCATCCACGGTATAAAACTTCGAAGCCAATTGGCGGAAGTATTCGACCAGCGGCAGGGTCTGCGCCTCGTACGCCTCAATCCGCTGCCGGATCACCGTCTCGCAATCGTCTCCCCGGAGAATCAATCCGGCACCGTCCCCATCGCACACGCCATCGCTCTTCGGAGGCTTGGAGATGACGTTGTAAACGGCCCCGCATTGAGGACAAGACCGGCGAGCCGTCAGACGGGAAACAATTCTATTGTAATCCACTTTCAAATGGATCACCAAGGGCTCCAGGCCCTGCTCTTCCAGCATCCCGGCGAGCGCTTTCCCTTGTTCGAGCGTCCGGGGGTATCCGTCCAGGATGAAGCCATCCAGGCAGTCGTCTCGCGAAATCCGGTCCTGAACCAGGCGGTTCACCATTCCGTCGGGAACCAGCCCGCCGTTTTCCATCAGGCTTTGCACCTGCCTGCCCAATTCCGTACCGGCCTGCACGTTTTCCCGGAGAATGTCGCCTGTCGAAATATGAGGGATATCAAAGCAACCCGTCAGATGTTTGCCTACAGTTCCTTTCCCGCAACCCGGGGGGCCGAACAACAACACCGCCACGGTGCGGATACCGATCTTCGGCATATCAACTCACCTTCCCTATCCTCGTAAGCCGCGGACCGTCCCGGAACAGTCAGAACAGCCTCACGGTCAGAAAGTGCTCCTCCGCCCGCGTATCCGGCCCGCGCGCGGAGTGAACCCTTCGTAGTGCCGCATAATCAGTTGCGCCTCCACCTGGTTGACGGTGTCCATGGCAACGCCCACCACAATCAGCAAAGAGGTACCACCGAAATAGAAATTCACCCCCAAGCCGTCCAGCAACCACCGTGGGAAATAGGCATCGATGAAATTGCCGGCCAGAGGGAGGTGTTGCAGCTTGATCCCGGAGATCATGATCTGAGGTATCAGAGAAAGAAGTGCCAGGTACAATCCTCCGACCATGGTGATCTTTGTCAGGATCTTATTCATATATTCGGCGGTGTTCTTCCCGGGCCGGATCCCCGGCACGAACCCGCCGTACTTCCGCATGTTATCGGCTGCTTCGTTCGGATTAAAAATAATAGAAACGTAAAAGAAGCAGAAGAAAACGATGCCCAGCACGAACAAAAGAGCATGAAGCGGCTCGGCATAACCGAGCGATTCGAGCATTCCTCTCAGCCACCGGTTGTCACGGAATGCCGGCACCTGTAAGAGGGTCTGCGGAAACGCGAGCAACGAGGAAGCGAAAATCACGGGAATGACGCCGCCGGCGTTCACTTTGAGCGGCAGGTGCGTGGATTGTCCGCCCATCATGCGGCGGCCCACCACGCGCTTGGCATACTGCACCGGAATGCGCCGCTCGCCGCGCTCCACCAGCACGATAAACGCAACCACCGCCACCATGACCAGCAGAATGATGATCAGGTGCAGCGCGCTCCAGTTGCGGGTGACAAAAACGTTGTTATAAATCTCCGTGATGGCGTGCGGTAAGCCGACCACGATACCGGCAAAAATGATGAGGGACATCCCGTTGCCGATACCGCGCTCGGTAATCTGCTCGCCGAGCCACATGATGAAAGCGGTGCCCGTCGTCAGGCTGAGCATCGTCATCAGCACAAAGCCGATTCCGGGGTTCAATACGAAATTCCCCTCCATCGACTGCAGTCCCGTAGCGATTCCCAACGACTGCAACAAAGCCAGAATAATCGTAAGATAGCGGGTCCACTGCGTAATCTTGCGCCGCCCGAGCTCGCCCTCTTTCTGGAGTTTTTCGAGCGTGGGCACCACCACGGTCATCAACTGCAGAATGATGGATGCCGTAATGTACGGCATGATGCCCAGGGCGAAAATCGCCATTTGCGAAAACATGCCGCCCGAAAAGAGGTCGATGAATCCGAGCAGCGTTCCTTTGTTCTGCTGAAAAGCTTCCTGCAGGCGTGCCGCATCGATGCCGGGAGTGGGGATATGCCCGCCCAGCCGGTAAATCGCCAGCATGGCCAGAGTGAACAAGACCCGGTTGCGAAGATCGGGAACCCGAAATACGTTCGCAAACGCCTCGAAAAACTTCATGATATCGCTCGATTTCCGCCTATTTCGTCCGGCCGACGACTTCCACGCTACCGCCCGCCGCCTGGATCTTCTCCGCGGCCGCCTTGGAAAAGAGGTGGGCCTGAACCCGAATCGCGCGCTTCAGCTCGCCGTCACCCAGGATCTTCAACCCGTCCCCTAATTTCTTCACCACACCCAACTCGACCAGGCGGGCCGGGTCGAAGGAATCGCCCTCTAGCTCGCCGAGATGACCGACATTTACGATGGCGTACTCCTTCTTGAAAATATTCGTGAAGCCGCGTTTGGGCATACGCCGGTGCAAGGGCATCTGCCCGCCCTCGAAACCGCGCATCTGATTGAATCCGGAAACCGAATGCTGCCCCTTCTGTCCGCGGCCTGACGTCTTGCCCCGGCCGCTCCCCATACCACGCCCGATTCGCCGGCGGGAGTGCTTCTGTCCGGCGGGAGGCTTCAATCCACTGAGATTCATACGGTCCCCTATTCGACAACTGCGAGCAGATGCGGCACCTTCGCCACCATTCCGCGGAAGGAAGGACTGTCGGGCCGCTCCACCACCTGATTGATCTTCTTCAGCCCGAGCGAACGCACGATCTTCTTGTGCTTTTCGGGCGTGCAGATCGGACTCCGAACCAGCTTGATCTTGATTTTACCTTCAGACATTGCTCAATTTCCTGATGGGCCTGTTCGACGAGTATCCAGTTTTTCGACGGCCACGCCGCGGAGGTCCGCCATCGCGGTCCGGTCTCGCAGTTGCTCGAGGCCCTCAATCGTAGCCTTCACCACGTTGTGCGGATTGCGGGAGCCGATCGATTTCGTCAGGACGTTCGGAATACCCACCGCTTGAATCACGGCGCGCACCGGTCCACCCGCGATCACGCCGGTTCCTTCGGGCGCCGGCTTCAGCAGCACGAGCCCGCTGCCGAACCGGCCGACAACCTGGTGCGAGATGGTGGTCTCGAGGACGTTGATCTTGCGCAGGTTCTTCTTGGCCGCTTCGATGCCCTTCTTGATGGCGGAGGGAACTTCCTTGGCCTTGCCCGTTCCGAATCCGACGACCTTCGCCCCCGCGTCGCCGACAACAACCAGAGCGGAAAAGCTCAGGTTCTTGCCTCCCTTGACGACCTTCGTTACACGGTTGATCGATACCACCTGCTCTTTGAGGTTGAACAACTGCGGATCGACCTTCTTCACTGCCCGCATGGTTCCCATCAAAACTCCAATCCCGCTTCGCGTGCCGCGTCAGCCAGCGCTTTCACGCGGCCGTGATAGATATAACCGCCACGATCGAACACCACTTTGGTGACGCCCTTTTCCCTGGCCCGCTCCGCCAACAGCTTGCCTACCTCTTTGGCGCCGCTCACGTTGCCGCCATTTCCCGCGGCGCTCTTCTCGCCCGAGGAAGCGGCAGCTAAAGTCCGGCCTTCGCGGTCGTCGATCACCTGCGCGTAGATGTGCTTCAGACTGCGGAATACGACAAGTCTCGGCCGCTCCGGCGTCCCGCGAATCCCCTTGCGGATGCGCCGGTGAATCCGGATACGGACGTTGTTCTTCGATACCTTGCGAATCATTCCTCGATTGCCTCCGGACTACGCATAACGGCCTACTTGCTTCCGGCCCCGGTCTTGCCGACCTTCTTCCGCAGAACTTCACCGGTATACCGGATACCTTTGTTCTTGTACGGCTCCGGCGGGCGCAGCGCACGGATGTCGGATGCCACCTGTCCGAGCAACTGCTTGTCGATCCCGCTCAGCGTGAGATGCGTCTGCTTGTCCACTTTCAGGTCCACCCCATCGGGCAGAAGAAACTCGATCGGATGAGAATACCCGAGGGCGAACGTCGCAATCTTCCCCTTGACATCGCAGCGATATCCGATGCCCACGATATCGAGCTCTCTCGTGAATCCGCCCGATACGCCCTGTATGGCATTCGCCGCCAATGCGCGCGTCAGCCCGTGCAGGGCGGCGTATTCGTCGCCGTCCCGGGCAATCTCCACATTTCCGTCGTCCTGGCGGATAACCACTCCCGGCGGAATGGGTACGCTCAGCTTTCCCTTGGGGCCTTCCACCTGCAATTCGCCCGCGGCGGTGATCTTCACGCCTTTCGGCAACGGAATCGGCTTTTTTCCAACTCGTGACATGCTTCCCTCTCCAGTCAACCGGTCTTCAAGGTTGACTGCTCGCACCGCCGCGCAGGCGGCTCAATAGCCCGATGGCGCCCACGCTTGCGAAGAGCGGCTACCACACCTGGCACAAAATCTCTCCACCCACGCCCTCTTTCCGGGCCGTGGAACCGGTCATGACACCCCGCGGCGTGGTCAGGATGTTAATGCCCATGCCACCCAAAACCCGTGGGATCTCCTTACTTCCGGCATATACGCGGCAGCCCGGACGGGACACGCGCTCCAGGTGCGACATCACTGGAACGTTGCCCGGCGTATACTTCAGATAAACCCTGATGACGCCCCGTATCCCTTCGTCGGCCAGCTTGTAGTTGAGAATATAGCCCTCTTCTTTCAGAATGCGGGCGATCTCCACCTTGAGCTTCGAACCGGGCACATCCACTTTCGGATGCCGCGCGATTTGCGCATTGCGGATCCGCGTCAACATATCGGCGATCGGATCAGATACCATTCTGTCTTAACCCTCCGATACCTACCAGCTAGCCTTGATGACACCGGGGATCTCTCCAGCCAGCGCCAACCCCCGGAAACAGATCCGGCAGAGATTGAACTTGCGAAGATACCCGCGGGGCCGCCCACACCGGCGGCAGCGGTTCCGATGCCGGCAGCGGAGCTTTTTTGTTCTCGCCTGCTTGGCTTTTTCAAGCCTCAGGTCCCTAGCGATTTTGGCCGTTGTTGCCATCCACGATCCCTTCAATTTCCTCTATTGACGAAAAGGCATACCGAGCTGCCGCAGCAGAGCCAGACCTTCGGCATCCGTCCTGGCCGTCGTCGTTATACAGATATTCATTCCCTTGATCTTCTCGACCTTGTTGTAGTCGATCTCGGGAAAGATCAACTGGTCCTTGATCCCCAGCGTGTAATTGCCGCGCCCGTCGAACGATTTCGTGGACACGCCCCGGAAGTCGCGAACCCGCGGCAGGGAAACGTTCACCAGCCGGTCGAAGAACTCGTACATGCGGTCGCCGCGCAGCGTCACCATGCAACCCACCGACATGCCCTCGCGCAGCTTGAAGGCCGCGATGGATTTACTCGCCTTCGTCACGACCGGCCTCTGACCGGCAATCTGCGCCAACTCGGCCACCGCCGGATCCATCAGCTTCGAGTTCTGGGTAGCCTCTCCCAAACCGATGTTCAAGGAGATCTTCTCCAGCTTCGGAACGGCCATCACGTTCTTATAGCCGAATTCCTTGACCAACCCCGGAATCACGTTCTTCGTGTAATGCTCTCTCAACCTCGCGCCCATAGCACTATTCGTCCATTTCCTTCATCCCACGCTCCCTCGCGGCCGCGGCTCCGAAGCCGGTACTGAGCCGCGCGAGTGAGCAAGCGGTCACTAGCTTTTCTTATCCAGAACCTCACCGGTCTTCCTGGCGATGCGCACGCTCCGCTGGCCCGCGCCGGTCCCTTCCACACGGTAGCCGATGCGTGTAGCCACACCACCCGAAGTCACCACCATCAGGTTGGAAAGGTGGATGGTACTTTCCCGTTCGGCGATGCCGCCCTTGATCTGTTTGGAAGGATTCGGGCGGGTATGCCGCTTGATCAGCATCACACCTTCCACCAGCGCCCTTCCTTTTTCGCGATCGACGTTCAATACACGCCCCGTCTTGCCCTTGTCGCGCCCGGTGATGACTTTGACGATGTCATCCTTCTTGATCTTGGACTTGATCCGGGTCTTCGGGACGCCCTGGTGCCGCGGAGGCGTCGCTTTCTGCTGCTGCCGCGCCATCAGATCACCTCCGGCGCCAGCGAGACGATCTTCATGAATCGCTTGTCGCGCAGCTCGCGAGCCACCGGGCCGAACACACGCGTGCCGACCGGCTCGCCCGTCTCGGTAATCAACACCGCGGCGTTCGAATCGAACCGGATATAGGTGCCGTCTCTGCGCCGTGTCTCTTTCCGCATCCGCACGATCACACACCGGACGACCTTGCCTTTTTTAATATTGGAGTCCGGCGCGGCTTCCTTGACGGAAGCGGTAATGATGTCGCCCAATCCGGCCCTCAGCCCGAGGTCGCCGCCGCGCGGCAGAATACAGGAGAGCCGTTTGGCTCCGCTGTTATCCGCCACGTCGAGAATGGTTCGCATTCCGATCATAGGGATGTCTCCTTCTCTTCCTCTTCGAGAGTGCCAACCTGCGCCGCGCGCCTCAACACTTCCGCAAGGTTCCAGCGCTTCAGCTTGCTCAACGGCCGCGATTCGATGATGCGCACGATATCGCCCGGCCTGGCGGTCTGCTCTTCGTCATGCGCGTAGAACTTCTTGCGCCTGGTCACAATCCGCTTGTACAGCGGATGCGGGACCCGCCGGGTCACCTCCACCACGATGGTCTTCTGCATCTTGGTGGAAACCACCTGGCCGGTCTTCTCGTTCCGGATTCCGGCGACGGGTGCTTCCGTCATGGTTATCTGGCCCCCTTCCGGCGCCGGTCCCGACCCTGTCCGGCCAGCGCGCGCTCGTGCAGAATGGTCAACATCCGCGCGCGGTCTTTCCGGATCTGCCGCAGCTTCTTCAGTCCGTCCGCCTGGCCCATCCCGATCTGGAACTTCAGCCGGAAAAGCTGATCTTCCATCTCTCTCAGCTTGATGTTCAGCTCTTTGCTGTCGAGTTCCCGAACCTTTTCCGCTCTCATCTGCTACTCCACCCTCTCGCGGGCGACCATCTTACACGGCAGCGGGAGTTTCTGCGCCGCCAGCCGCATCGCTTCCTCCGCCACATCGCGAGGAACGCCTTCCATTTCAAACAGAACCTTGCCCGGCCGCACCACCGCTACCCACTGCTCCGGCGCGCCCTTGCCTTTACCCATCCTGGTCTCGGCCGGCTTCTTGGTAATGGGCTTATCCGGAAACAGACGGATCCAGACCTTCCCTCCGCGCTTGATGAAACGGGTCATGGCGATACGCGCCGCTTCAATCTGGCGGTCGGTAATCCAGCCGCATTCCATCACCTTCAACCCGAAATCGCCGAAGGAAAGATCGGAGCCGCGCCAGGCCTTACCGCGCATGCGGCCGCGCTGCTGCTTCCTGTGCTTCACTTTCTTGGGCATCAACATGGCGATATCTCCCTTCTACGCTCCGATTACTGCTGCTCTCCCGGCTCCGGACCCTCGCCTGGTTTCCCGGCCTCGGGCTCCGCCGCCGGCTCCGGCTCCTGCTTCAGTTCCTGTTTCCACGCGGGCAGCGGCGGCGCCAGCGGCGGAAGGATGGGCGCGGTGCTGCGCGCCGGCTGCGGCAATTCGCCCGGAGCCTGTTGTTCCACCGGACCGGCCTGTGCCGCCGGAGCCTGGGAAGGCAACGGTGCCGGTCCCCTTCGTTCGCCCCGGTCCCGATGATCCCGGTCACCGCCGTGTCCCCGTTCCCGGCGATCGCGCTGCGGCCGCCGCGGCTCGGGTTCCGGTGTGAAAGTTCCTCGCTTGCCGTCCAGAATCTCGCCCTTATAAACCCAGGTCTTGATTCCGATAACGCCATAGGTCGTGTACGCCTGCGCAAATCCGAAATCGATGTCGGCGCGAAGCGTGTGCAGAGGCAACTGGCCTTGCAGGTACCACTCGCTCCGGGCGATCTCCGCTCCGTTCAACCGGCCGGATACCCGGACCTTGATCCCTTTGCAGCCGAACCGCAGGGCGGAATCCACCGCCTTGCGCATCGCCCGCCGGAACGCCACACGCTTTTCCAGTTGGAGCGCGATCGACTCGGCCACAAGCTGAGCATCCAGTTCCGGCTTGTGCACTTCCTGAATGTCGATGAAAATATCCCGCTTGGTCTTCCGGGCGAGATCCTGCTTCAGCTTCTCGATCTCGGCGCCTTTGCGTCCGATGATGATGCCCGGCCGCGACGTGCGGATCGTGATGCGCAGTTTGTTGCCCGGCCGGTCCACTTCCACCGAACTGACACCGGCGGATTTCAGCCGCGTTCGCAGGTTCTCTTTCAACTCGAGATCTTCGAGCAGCAGTTTCGCGTAATCCTGCTTGGAGAACCAGCGGGATTTCCAGGTCTTGGTGACCCCGAGCCGGAATCCGTAAGGATGAACTTTTTGACCCATGATCTACTCTTCCGTCTTCCGGTCGCCGACCGCGACCACAATGTGCGCGCTCCTACGCTGATACCGGAATGCACGGCCCATCGGGGCCGGCCGGATGCGTTTCATTCGCGGCCCCTCGTTCACGTAGGCCTGCGTCACCAACAGCGCATCCACGTCGACATCGTTAAAGCGGTTTTCCGCGTTGCTGATCGCCGATCGCAAAACCTTCTCCACCGCCGGTGCGATCCCTTTATTCGTGGACCGCAGGATGGTGATGGCATCCCCCGCTTTCCGGCCGCGGATCTGGTCCACGACCAGCCGCGCCTTCTGCGGCGAGACCCTGATGTACCTGGCTTCCGCTCTCGCTTCCATAACACTCTCTTCCTAGGAGGGCCTCGACGACTTCTCGGTCTTCGCCGCGTGCCCCTTGTAGGTCCGCGTGGGTGAGAACTCGCCCAACTTGTGTCCCACCATGTTCTCGGTGATGTATACCGGAATGAACTTCTTGCCGTTATGCACCGCGATGGTGTGGCCGATGAACTCCGGCAGGATCGTGGAACGGCGGGACCACGTCCGCAAAACCTTCTTTTCGTTTTTCGAGTTCATCGCTTCCACCTTCACCATCAGGTGGCTGTCCACGAAAGGTCCCTTGCTTAAAGAACGTCCCATATGCTATCCGCCGCTACCTCTTCTTCGACCGGTGGGTGACCACCCACTTGTCCGTACGTTTGTTATTCCTTGTCTTGAAGCCGCGCGTGGGCTGGCCCCAGGGCGTCACCGGATTCCGGCCGCCCGACGTCCGGCCCTCGCCGCCGCCGTGCGGGTGATCCACCGGGTTCATCGTCACACCCCGGTTATGCGGCCGTTTGCCCATCCACCGCTTCCGGCCGGCCTTTCCAAGCGAAACGTTCTCGTGATCGAGGTTGCCCACCTGGCCCACGGTTGCCATGCACTCCAGTTGCACACGCCGGACCTCGCCCGAAGGCAGCTTCAGCAGCGCGTATCCGCCTTCCTTCGACACCAGTTGCGCCTGCGAGCCGGCCGAACGCACCATCTGTCCACCCTTCCCGGGGCGGAGCTCGACGTTATGCACGAACGTTCCGGCAGGGATCTGCTGAAGCGGCAGCGCGTTGCCTACCAGGATGTCCGCTTCGGGTCCGGAGACCACCTTTCCACCCACCTGAAGCCCGACGGGAGCCAGAATGTACCGCTTCTCGCCGTCGGCATAATTCAGCAGCGCGATACGGGCGGAGCGATTGGGATCGTATTCGATCGCCGCCACCCTCGCCGGCACACCGGCCTTGTCCCGCTTGAAGTCGATGATGCGGTATGCTTTCTTCGCTCCGCCGCCGATGAATCGCGAGGTGATCCGGCCCAGCGCGTTCCGTCCGCCGCTGCGTTTTTTTCCGGTCACCAGAGACTTCTCCGGCTTGTCCTTCGTGATCTCGTTCCGGGAAACCACCGTCTGGAATCGCCGGGTCGGCGTCGTCGGGCGGTATGTCTTTATCGCCATATCGCTGTCCTCAGATCTCGGCGTACTCCGGCATCTTCTCGCCGGGTTTCAGCCTTACGTATGCCTTCTTCCAGTCCGGGCGGTATCCCGTAAACCGGCCCCGCCGCCGCAGCTTGCCTTCCTGGGTTGCGGTCCGGACCTCTTCCACCTTCACTTTGAAAAGCTGCTGCACCGCCTGGCGGATCTGGGTCTTGTTCGCATCCACGGCCACTTCGAAGCAGAGCGTCCGCTCGTTGTCTTTCTTCTCAACACCCTTTTCCGTAATAATGGGGCGGCGAATCACATCAAAGCGGTTCATAAAGCCAGCGCCTCCGACAATTTCCTGGCCGCGCTCTCCGACAGCACCACCTGCGTATGCCCGAGCAGATCGTAAACGGTCACCTCGCGGCTGGCGACCAGCGTCACACCCGGCAGGTTCCGGCAGCCAAGCTGCAGGTTGCGGTTCTCTTCGTTCTCGACCAGCAGAACCTTCCGCCCCGCCTCGATCTTTCCGAGCGCCGACCGCATGGACCGCGTCTTGTGGTCCGGCAGCGTGAACGCCTGGATCACCTTCAGTTCGCCGTCGCGCAGCTTGGCCGACAGCGCCGAACGCAGCGCGCCCAGCAGCATCTTGCGCGGAAGCTTGTAGGAGTAGTCCCGCGGCTGAGGCCCATGTGCTGTACCGCCGTGCCTCCACAGCGGCGAGCGGATGGAGCCGACGCGCGCGCGGCCGGTCCCCTTCTGCCGCCACAGCTTCTTGCCGGAACCCGACACTTCCCACCGCGTCTTCGTCTTCACCGTGCCGCTGCGGCGGGACGCCATGTAGTGGCGAACAGCCTCATACATCAGAGCTTCGTTGACGGCGGCGCCGAAAACCGAATCGGCCAGTTCCAACTCGCCGACCTTTTGATTATTCAGATCGAAAACATCAATACTCGGCATTCCCGCTACCTCTTCGCCCGCCGGACCACGACATAGCCGCCGTTCGGCCCGGGGACCGCGCCTTTCACCATCAGCACGTTGTCTTCGGCATCGATTCCCACGATCTCCAGGTTCCGGACCGTCACCTGTTGCGTGCCCATATGGCCCGCTCCTTTCATGCCCGGAAAAACCCGCGACGGATAGCTCGAAGCGCCGATCGATCCCGGAGCGCGGTGGAACATGGAGCCGTGGCTCCCTTCGCCTCCGCGGAAGTGATGGCGCTTCACGAATCCGGCAAAACCCCGCCCCTTGCTGATACCGGTCACGTCGACCTTTTGCGCGGGCGCAAACTGGTCCACCAGAATGCGGTCCCCCGGCTTCAGGTCGTCGTCGCCCGGCCGGATACGAAGCTCTTTCGTAAACTTCACACCCTCGACATTGGCCTTTTTCAAATGGCCCGCGGCAGGTTTCGTCAGCCTGGACGCCTTCACGAACTCCATCAGACCGAGTTGCACGGCATCGTAGCCGTCCACAACCGGTGTTTTCCGCTGTACCACGACGCACGGGCCGGCTTTTAACAAAGTCACCGGCACCACTTGTCCATCAGGCCGGAACACCTGCGTCATCCCGATCTTCTTGCCTAGAATTCCTGGGCTCATACACTCACCTGTCGTCGCTGGTTCGCTTCCTGCGGCCCCCTGGGGGCCCCGCTATCAGGCAACCCGGCGACCTACTTGCCTTTTCCGAACGCTTTGATCTCCACATCCACGCCCGCGGGCAGATCCAGCTTCATCAACGCGTCGACCGTATCCTGCGTGGGCTCGAGAATATCCAGCAGCCGTTTGTGAGTACGGATCTCAAACTGCTCCCTGGACTTCTTGTCTACGTGGGGCGAGCGCAAAACGGTAAAACGATTCTTGCTGGTAGGCAGCGGAATCGGACCGGCGATCTGCGCACCGGTTCTCTTCGCCGTCTCCACGATCTCGGTGGTGGACTGGTCCAGAACCCGGTGGTCGTACGCCTTTAAGCGAATGCGAATGCGTTCTCTAAGCATTGTTTCCTGTCCGAGCCGGACATTGCCGGCCCGCTTAACGAGTTGGCCCGAGCCTCGAACCGAACTCTGTCCGGTCCCGGGCCAACCTTCGGTGCCTGCTACTCCAGGATCTCCGTGACCGTTCCGGCGCCGACCGTGCGGCCGCCTTCGCGAATGGCGAAACGCAGTCCCTTGTCCATCGCCACCGGCGTGATCAACTCCACTTCCAGGTTCACGTTGTCGCCAGGCATTACCATCTCGGTCCCTTCCGGTAACTGCGCCACTCCCGTCACGTCCGTCGTCCGGAAGTAAAACTGCGGCCGGTAGCCCTTGAAAAACGGCGTGTGCCGCCCGCCTTCTTCCTTGCTCAATACGTACACTTCTCCCCGGAACTTCTTGTGCGGCGTGATCGACCCCGGCTTGGCGATCACCTGGCCCCGCTCCACGTCATCCTTGTCGATGCCCCGCAGCAGCAGTCCCACGTTGTCGCCCGCCCGGCCTTCGTCGAGCAGCTTCTTGAACATCTCCACGCCCGTCACCACCGTCTTGCGCGTGTCCCGGAAACCGACGATCTCCATTTCCTCGCCGACCTTCACGATGCCCCGCTCGATGCGCCCCGTCACCACCGTGCCCCGGCCCTGGATCGAGAAAATGTCTTCAATCGGCATGATGAACGGCTTGTCGATCGCACGCTCCGGCACCGGAATGTAGTTGTCCACCGCCTCCATCAGCTCGTCGATCTTCTTTTCCCACTCCGGATCCCCGTTCAGCGCCTCCAGCGCGCTGACCCGCACCACCGGCACTTCATCGCCCGGAAACTGGTAGCTCTTCAACAGCTCGCGTACTTCCAACTCCACCAGTTCCAACAGTTCCGCGTCGTCCACCGCGTCCACTTTGTTCAGCGCCACCACGACGTAGGGCACTCCCACCTGCCGCGCCAGCAGAATGTGCTCCCGCGTCTGCGGCATCGGCCCGTCGGTTGCCGCCACCACCAGAATCGCCCCGTCCATCTGCGCCGCGCCGGTGATCATGTTCTTGATGTAGTCGGCGTGACCCGGACAGTCCACGTGCGCGTAATGCCGGTTCGGCGTCTCGTATTCCACGTGCGACACGGCGATCGTGATGCCCCGCGCCTTCTCTTCCGGCGCGTTGTCGATGGAATCGAAGCTCCGGAACTTCACCTTCGGATTATGCTTCGCCAGGCACTTGGTGATCGCCGCTGTCAGCGTCGTCTTGCCGTGATCGATATGCCCGATCGTCCCCACGTTTATGTGCGGCTTGCTGCGCTCGAATTTCTCCTTCGCCATATCTCGGAATCTCCTCTGCCTTTCTGGATCCTGTTAGACCTACCTGGTGACCTTTCCCTGAACCCTGCTGACGATCTCTTCGGAGATCGCGGCCGGCACTTCATCGTAGCGGCCGAAGTGCATGGTAAAACTTCCGCGCCCCTGCGTCCGCGACCGGAGCTCGGTCGCGTATCCGAACATCTCGGAGAGCGGCACCATCGACTTGATGATCTGCGACGTTCCGCGAAGCTCGATGCCTTCGATGCGGCCTCTGCGCGAATTCAGATCTCCGTAGACATCCCCCGTGTACTCTTCCGGAACTACAACCTCGACGGCCATGATGGGCTCGAGCAGCACCGGCTTGGCTGCTGTGGCCGCGGCTTTGATCGCCATGGACCCGGCGATCTTGAAGGCCATTTCCGAGGAGTCCACATCGTGGTAGCTGCCGTCATACAGTACCGCCTTCAAATCGGACATCGGATAGCCGGCCAGCACTCCGCCTTCCAGCGCTTCCACCATACCCTTCTCGGCCGCGGGGATATACTCTTTGGGAATCGACCCGCCCACGATGGCGTTCTCAAACTCAAACCCGGTACCTGCCGGGAGCGGCTCAACGCGAATCTTCACGTGCCCGTACTGGCCTTTGCCGCCGCTTTGCCGCACAAATCTGCCTTCGGCTTGAGACGGCTTGCGAATGGTCTCGCGGTAGGCAACCTGCGGCTTGCCGACGTTGGCGCCCACTCCGAATTCGCGCTGCATACGGTCGACGATGATTTCGAGATGCAGTTCGCCCATGCCGGCCAGAATGGTCTGGCCCGTATCCGGATCCGTCGAGACCTTTAAAGTCGGATCTTCCGTCACCAGCTTGGCAATCGCCATGCCCAGCTTTTCCTGGTCCGCTTTCGTCTTGGGCTCGATGGCAAGCTGGATAACGGGCGTCGGGAAATCGATCGATTCCAGCAGAATCGGCATCTTTTCGTCGCAGACGGTATCTCCCGTCACTACCGTCTTCAACCCTACGGCCGCGACGATATCGCCGGCATAGACGTCCTGCACTTCTTCCCGCTTGTTGGCGTGCATCTTGACCAGGCGTCCAACGCGCTCCCGCCTGCCTTTGGCCACGTTATAGACGGACTCGCCGCTGACCACGCGCCCCGAGTACACCCGCAGAAACGCCAACTGGCCGACAAAGGGGTCGGTCATAATCTTGAAGATCAGCCCGGCAAACGGCTCGGCGTCCGAGGACTCCCGCACCATAATTTCGTCCGGATTGTCGATGGCCGTGCCCTGCACCGGCGGAACTTCGGTCGGCGAAGGCAGGTAATCCACCACCGCGTCGAGCAGGTTCTGCACGCCTTTGTTCTTGAACGAAGAGCCGCAGATCACCGGGAAAATCTTCAGCGCGATCGTTGCGCGGCGGATGCCCGTGCGCAGCTCCTCGTTGGTAAGCGGCTGTCCGTTGACGAACTTTTCGAATAGCGCCTCATCGGACTCGGATACCGCTTCCACCAACTGTTCGCGATACTCTTGCGCTTTGGCGGCCAGATCCTCCGGGATCCCCTGATCGTCGAATTTCGCGCCCAGGGTCTCTTCGTGCCAGATACGGGCGCGCATCTCCACCAGATCGATGACGCCCTTGAAGTGATCTTCGGAACCGATCGGGATCTGAATCGGCACGGGACGGCACTTCAGCCGCTGCACAATCGTGTCCACGGCACGATAAAAGTCCGCTCCTATCCGGTCCATCTTATTGATGAAGCAGATTCGCGGAACCTGGTACTTATCGGCCTGACGCCACACCGTTTCCGATTGCGGCTGGACACCGGCGACCGCGTCGAAAACCGCTACCGCTCCATCGAGAACGCGCAGGCTGCGCTCCACCTCCGCAGTGAAATCCACGTGGCCGGGAGTGTCGATGATGTTGATCTGGGTGTCGCGCCACTGGCAGGTTGTCGCGGCGGAAGTAATCGTGATTCCGCGCTCCTGCTCCTGCTCCATCCAATCCATCACGGCGGTGCCTTCATGGACCTCACCGATCTTATAGGTGCGTCCCGTGTAATACAGGATGCGCTCGGTGGTTGTCGTCTTACCGGCATCAATGTGGGCCATGATGCCGATATTGCGCATTTTCTCGATGTCGACCGTTCGTGGCATAAAAACGCTACTTGCCCGTCAGAACCTCCGGCTACCAGCGATAATGGGCGAATGCCTTGTTGGCCTCCGCCATGCGGTGCACGTCGTCCTTCTTCTTAATTGCTCCTCCACGCATGTTCGCGGCATCGTTCAGCTCGTTGGCAAGCTTCTCCGGCATGCCTTTCTCGGCCCGGCCGCGGGCATTCAAAATCAGCCAGCGGATGGCGAGGCTGGTGCGGCGGTTCTGCGGCACCTCAATCGGCACCTGGTAGTTCGCGCCGCCAACACGCCGCGTTTTCACTTCCAGCAAAGGCTTGCAGTTCTCGACGGCCTTCTTGAACAGCTTCAGCGGATCGTCTCCCGTCCTCTCCCGGATGGTGTCCATAGCGGTATAGAAGACGCCTTGTGCAACCGTCTTCTTCCCCTGCCACATCATGGAGTTGACGAACTTCTCCACCAGGGTGGAGTTGTAGACCGGGTCGGGTGCGATCTCTTTCAATTCGGGTCTGCGTCTGCGTGGCATAGTTCTAAATTACGATTTCGGCCTCTTGGCTCCGTACTTCGACCGACCTTGTTTACGATTCGCCACGCCGGCGGCGTCCAGCGTGCCGCGAACGACGTGATATCGCACGCCCGGAAGGTCCTTCACACGTCCACCGCGGATCAGCACGATGGAGTGCTCCTGCAAATTGTGTCCAACCCCCGGAATATAGGTAGTGACTTCGATTCCGTTGGTCAGGCGGACGCGGGCAACCTTACGCAAAGCGGAATTCGGCTTTTTCGGCGTCGTCGTATAGACGCGCGTGCAGACGCCGCGCCGCTGCGGGCATTGTTGCAGCGCCGGACTTGCCGTCTTGTAGCGCTGCAGCTTGCGCCCTTTTCGCACAAGTTGGTTGAAGGTCGGCACGAAAAATCTATCTCCTTATCGCGGCACCCGGTTGCACATTGCACCACAATCCAGGCGCATTCTTAACGCTATTTGCTCGAAATGGGCTGCCGATCGACAATGGGGCACCTTTCAAATTCACCTTCACGGCGAAGGGCCTGTCGGTCAACCGCTTAAGAAAGCCGGCCCGCCTGGACCGCTTTCAGTTGCGAGGGTTACTTGCTTCGGACTCGCCCATGCTCCGCCGGCTTCGATATCCGCCGGAACCTCGGGGCTGACCCCTGGCCGGACTCCTCAACACAAAAGAGTGGTAGCACAGGAGCAGAAGAATTCAACTCGCCAAACCTTATTAGAATAACGGAGCGCAGAAATCCTGTCAACCTCCTCCAACCCGGCTATTGCCGAAGCGTGAAGCCGAGCACCTCCACTCTGGCGCTGCGCGTGCTTCGAGGCATATGCAGAAAGAACTGGGCGTGGATTTCATCGAAGTCGTCGATCACGGAACTTGCGGGCATCGCAAAGTGCAAAGTTCCCTGCAAACGTCCCGCGGCGAGGCCTTTCTCCGGCGGCTGGAGTTCGCTGAGTTCTTGGGTGCCCAGGCTCTGCCGGCGGAAGCGCCCTTCCTCTCCCGTCCGAACGAGATACATGTCCACGCTCACCGTCGAGGCTTCCTGGGGAAGTGCGGAAACTTCCACTTCCACGGAGTTGCAACAGGACATCGAAAGCTGAGTGCCGAGCGGCTGGCGCGCAATCATGGTGAGAGGATGACGATCCATGTTGGTAAACAGCCACTCCATGGGAGAACCGAACTGGATCATCGGCGTTGCGGATGGCCGGCTGCTGAGCCAGGAAAGGAACCAGTATTCACCGCTGAACGGGATTCTGGTGCTTTTGCGGGCGAGGGCCGGCGTCGCGCTTGGGGGGCGCTCCAGACGGGGCGCGATCAAAACTACGTGCCGCGGGTTTTTGCTCTTCAGAATTACGCTTGAGAGCAAGCCGCTATCCGCGCGAACCGCGGCCTTCCCTTGGCTCCCACCAGTCCTCGATCCGGGATAAAGCGGCCGCCTCCCGAATCCGCCGATCCAGGCCATCAACGCAATCGCACACAGAACGGAAACGACTGAACGGCTGGGACGAAATCTGATCGGAGTAAAATTGTCTTCAACTTTTCTCAGGCTCCAGGCGAGGAACAAGCCTGCCGCGGCAAACAAGAGCGCTCCAAGGATTTTGTTGCCGAACATCAGCGCGGCAATCCCGGACTGGATGCATAACGACAGCCCGAGAGCGCACCGGCTCCAGGGAGGAGGACGCTCTGCAAGACTTGCGAAAATCTCAGCGAAAACCGGCGTAGATGGCAGATCAATGCCGGTCTCCATGCCGGATGCGAGCAACCGGCGATAGCGCTGAACCAGCCGGCCAAATCCAATCGCGAGGGCGCCCGATAGAAGCGCCAGCCAAACCGCCCCATTCCAGGTCATCAGAATCAGAACCAGAGGTGCCATCCACGCACTCCATCCGGCAAACGCAAGTGCAACGTTCAGCCGGGGAGCGTTCGAGTTTATCCGGGTGAACCGGTAGGCCAGGAGCGCCGCGCAAAGCGATGCAAGAAACACCGACAAGACGGCAAATGTGGGTCGCAGGATCGCTTTCGGGAAGGACTCAACCGGGGAACGGAAAATGTGGTTTACAGCTAAGGCGAGGGCGGCCGCAACCGCAGCCGATGCCAGCAGTGGACTCCAATCCGCCACCGGAGAATCCCGCCATTCGCTGCGGGTTTCGAACATCCGCGGCACCTCCCCGGGACCTGCAATTGTCCTTCTTAGACAAATGCACCGCTGATAAAGTTCCCATACTGGGGGCGGATGTATTGGGACAGAACGGCCCGGAAGCGGAGCTGCGCGCGGCTACTCTACTTCCATTCCCACCGGAGATTCGGACTCTTCCGGGGAAACGGGCGATTGCGTCAGCCCGTACTCGTAGCCTTTGTCGAACGCTTTCAGGTTCAGGTCTTTGAACGAAGGGGGCACGGAGTCCGCAACGGCTTTGCGGAGCGCGTCGGGGTTGAGGACGCCGGAAACGGCGGCAAAGAAGCCGACCATCACGATATTGAGCACCAGCCGTTTCCCCAACTGTTCGGCCAGCCGCGTGGCGGGCACGCTGTAGACCCGAATGCCGGCCCGAAGGTTATCGACACGCACCAGGTCTTCTTCCACCAGCAGAAGGCCGCCATCCTTCAACTCGGGCACGAACTTGTTGAAGGCGTCCTGGGACATGGCGATCAGCAGATCAGGCTGTGTGATGTAGGGATACAGTACCGGCTCGTTCGATAGAATCACCTGTGCGCTGCAAGCGCTTCCGCGCGCTTCCGGGCCGAAGTTCTGCGTGAGCGTGGCGTAGCCGTCTTCAAAAATAGACGCGGCTTTTCCGATGATCATTGCGGCCAGGATGACTCCCTGCCCGCCAAAACCCGCCACACGGATCTCGGTCAGATCTGGCATGGGGCCTCCAGGGGGTCAACATACTCCTCGTGAAGCTTGCTTCGCATCTGCGTCTTCATCACATCGAGATAATCCGGGCGTTCGCGATCCACGAATTTGCCGACCACGATCTCTCCATCGAAGGTCAAGTCCACTTCGCTGGTGGAGGCGCCGTGCCGGACTTTGCTCTTCTCCTTGTAGAATTTCATCGCGTCGAGTCCGTCGCCCATTTTGTTGCGCCGCTGGTACAGCGTGGGGCACGGCGACAATACTTCGATGAAACAGAATCCCTTTCGGTTGAATACCTCCGCCATGGAGCGCGTGAGCTGCCGCACATGAAACGTGGTCCAGCGCGCCACGTAGGAGGCTCCGGCGGCTTCCGCCAGGGAAGGCAGGTTGAACGTAGGCTCGTAAGAGCCGTAAGGCGCGGTGGTGCTGATGGCCAGTTGCGGCGTGGTGGGTGCGCTCTGCCCACCGGTCATTGCATAAATGAGGTTGTTGACGCAGATCACTTTGATGTCGATATTGCGCCGCGCGGCGTGAATCAGGTGATTGCCGCCGATGGCCGTCAGGTCGCCGTCGCCCGAATAAACCACCACCTGCAACTCGGGGTTGGCAAGCTTCAAACCGGTGGCAAACGGAATCGCTCTGCCGTGCGTGGTGTGGAAAGAATCGAGCTCGACGTAGCCCGCGACGCGGCCGGTACAGCCGATTCCGGAAACCACTGCCACTTTGTCGAGGTTGGCACCGGATTCCACCAAAGCCCGGGCGAAACAGTTCACCGTCGTGCCGATACCGCAGCCGGGACACCAGATGTGAGGCATGCGCTCGCTGCGCAGGAACGGCTCCACGGGATTGATTTCAACCTGTTCGAGAACTTCACTCATCGCAGAGCCTCCAGAATGGCGTGCAGAATATCTTCCGGGCGATGGACCGCGCCTCCGGCGTGAGTCACCGGCACTGTCCTGGCTTGGCCGCCCGCGGCGCGCTCCACTTCGAGCGAAATCTGACCCAGGTTCAGTTCGGGAACGACAAAGACCCTGGTCCGGGCCGCGAGTTCTTTGATCTTCTGTTCCGGAAAAGGCCACGCGGCAATCAACCGGAGCTTACCCGCTTTAATGCCCTGCTGCCGCGCCAGTTCGATGGCACGCTGCGCCACGCGCGCCGTGATCCCGTAAGAGACCACTATCACGTCCGCGTCTTCCGTGCCTTCCTCCTCGACCAGCGTCAGACGCTTCGACGCGTTCCGGATCTTGTCCTTCAACCGGCGGACCAACTTGTCCTGCATCTGCGGATTCATGGCGGGATAACCACGTTCGTCGTGAGTCAATCCGGTGATGTGAAACTTGTAGCCTTCCCCTGCGTGAACCATTTCCGGCACGGCGTCCCCATTGGTTGCATACAGGTGGAATTGACCCGGTGGCTTGGTCGCGCGGCGCCGCGGCGTGATGCGGATTTCACTGGCGGGTGGAATCACCACTTTTTCCGTCATATGCCCCACACACTCGTCCATCATCACCATCACCGGTACGCGAAATTCCTCAGAGAGGTTAAATGCCTCAATGGTGAGGTCAAAACACTCCTGGGGAGAGGAGGGGCAAATAGCGATGATCTCGTAATCGCCGTGCGAGCCCCAGCGCGCCTGCATCATATCGGCCTGCGCGGGGAGAGTGGGGAGGCCTGTTGACGGCCCGCCGCGCTGGACATTGACGAATACGCAAGGAGTTTCCGTCATGACGGCATAACCGATGTGCTCCATCATCAGGGAGAAGCCCGGGCCGGACGTCACGGTAAAAGCTTTCGCGCCGCCCCAAACGGCACCGAGAATGGTAATGGAAGCAGCCAATTCGTCTTCCATCTGGATGAACGTTCCGCCGACTGTCGGTATGCGGCTGGCGAATCTTTCAACAATTTCAGTGGAGGGAGTGATGGGATACCCTGCGGCAAATCGCGCGCCTGCGGCTAATGCCCCTTCCGTACACGCCTGATCGCCATCCAAAAAATGCGCGCCCGTCAGAACGCCTTTCGGGTCAGCGTGCATGAACCACTCCGGTGCCGGCGGCCTGCCGAAACTTGTAGCCGAAGATCGCAAAGTCCGGGCAGTACATGCCGCACAGGTCGCAACCACTACATTTTTCAGGAGCTATCATATGGGGCGGGTGATACCCCTTGGAGTTGAAAGCAGAAGAAAGCGAGAGTACTTTCGTCGGGCAGAACTCTACACAGAAGCCGCAACCCTTGCAGCGTTCCACCAAAATAGAAACGGATCCTTTTGCCATTGCCACCTCAGAGAGGATGAGTGCAATGGGATGAAATGCACGCACGCTGCCAAGCGGACGGCCTCAGTGCCCGCGGGTGGCGATGGTTGTCCAGTCTTCGGGTGTCCGG
Organism: Bryobacteraceae bacterium; assembly: GCA_035714225.1. GTDB lineage: Bacteria > Acidobacteriota > Terriglobia > Bryobacterales > Bryobacteraceae > CAADGY01. Next base: position 27,033 of record DASTMK010000151.1, read on the forward strand.
CCTTCCGGCAGGAGGGCGCCTTTATCCAGATACCGGATCTTTGTGGCGGAGCGGGCGGCATGGGGATCGTGCGTCACCATCACGATGGTCTTGCCGTACTCCTGGTTCAGGCGGGACAGCAGCGTCAGCACTTCCTGGGCGGAAGAGGCATCGAGGTTGCCGGTAGGTTCGTCCGCGAGAATGAGGTCCGGATCGGTGACAATGGCCCGGGCGATCGCCACGCGCTGTTCCTGGCCGCCGGAAAGCTGGCGCGGGTAGTGCGCCATTCGATCACCCAGTCCCACCAGCTTCAGCGCCGTGGCTGCGTGTTCCAGGCGTTCTTTCTTCTTGAGGTTCGTGAGCTTCAACGGCAGCTCCACGTTTTCCATCGCGGTCAGCACGGGGATGAGGTTGAAGGACTGGAACACGAACCCGATATGCATGTTGCGCCAGCGGGCGATTTCACGGTCGCTCAACGCTCTCAGGTCGCTTCCCAATACCAGGATCTGGCCTCCGGTGGGCCGGTCCATGGCCGCGATCAGGTGCAGCAGCGTGGACTTTCCGGAGCCGGACGGTCCCATCAACGCGACGAATTCGCCTTTGGCAATGGAGAGGTCCACGTCTTTCAACGCGACCACGTGGAATTCATCGCGAATGAACTCCTTGGTGAGTTGCCGTGTCTCGATGATGTCATCCGCCATGCTCAGCCTTTCCTCTCTTTCACACGGTCGCCGTCTTTCAAATCCGCGGGCGGATTGACGATCAGATCCTCACCGCCGATCAGCCCTTCCGCGATCCGTACCCCCTGCGGAGTAGTTCCGGCGGGCTTGACCGTCCGCCGCACTGCCTTTCCATCCAGCACAACGAATACTGCGTTATCGCGGACGGCGGAGGGTGGAATAACCACCGTTCGGACCGGCGCTCCGCCCGGCTCCGCTTTTTCTTCCGAATAGAAAGCGACGCTGGCGTTCATTTCCGGACGCAGATAGTCGTCGGGCTCCAAAACTTTGACCTTGATTTGCACCGTCGCTTTCTGGCGGTTGGCTTCGGGCGAGATCTCGTCGATGACGCCCTCATACTTCCGGTCCGGAAATGCATCGGTTGTGACGATGCCCCGCTGGCGCGGGTCCAGTTTCGCAAAATCGTTCTGGCTGATGTCCAGTTCGACTTCCAAATCCCGCAGGTCCGCGAGCGAAACCACGTATCCTTTGGCGCCCCGTTCGCCGACGAAACTGGTGGTCACAAATTCGCCCTTTTCCACCGCGCGTTCCAGAATCGTGCCCGTCACCGGTGCTCGGATCACAGTGTTCTCGAGTTGCGTCTCGCCGAATGCGACCGCGCCGCGTGCCTGTTCCACCTGCCCTCGCGCGGCGGCGATCTCTTCCTGCCGCGGGCCGATGCGCACCAACTCATACGCCTTCTCCAGCGCGATCACACGAGCGGCCCGCGCCTCATAAGCGGCGCGCGCATCGTCCAGAGTCTGCCGCGCCAGAACTCCTCCACCGACGAGTTTGTTGCTCCGGTCCAGTGTGATCCTGGCGTTGGCAAGGTCCGCGCGCGCTTCTTCCACTTCCGCCCGCGCTCGCTCGATCTCTTCCGGACGTGAACCGTTCAGCAGCTCGCTCAGGCGGGCTTCGAGAGCGGCAAGCTGCCCTTTTGCCTGCTGCAACTGCGCGCGATACTCGTCGTCTTCGAGCCGGACGATCACCTGGCCTTCGCGAACCTTGTCGCCCTTGTCCACGCCAATCCACGCCACGCGCCCGAGTACTTTCGAGGCAACCTGAATCTTGTGCGCCGCGACGATATAGCCGGTCGCATTCAGCACAATCGTATTGGCGGCGTTGCCGCCGGTTGTTTGCGCCTGCACCCGGTGGACTTCCACTTCCGCCGCCCGATTCAACAGGCTATAGCCGTAAAGCGCGGCGCCCGCGATCACGAGCAGAGCGATGCCCGCGATAATCCAGCGCCGGGACCAACCGGAGCCCCGGGGTGCTTCTTTCCTGGCTCTGTCGATACGAAGACTCTTGAGTTCCGTTTCCATTGGCATCCGGGTTCCTCAGTTACCCGCTTGCTGACGCGCGCGGCTCCGTTGAAACCATGTACTCAGATCTCCCGAAGCGCTGTCAGGATCTCTTTGTTCGCCGCCATGCGGGCCGGAAAAACCCCTCCAATGGCTCCCATCAGCAGCGCGAAGAGAAGACCCTTCAGCATCAGTTCCCCCGTTACGCGAAAGTTGAACGCGATCTCGCTGAATGTGACGAAGCTTCCGATGCCGGTTTCGATGCTGTTGAGCGGCAGCACCAGCAGACATCCCAAAAGACCTCCCACGAGCGACAGTAGAAGCGATTCGATCAGAAAGCTGGACAAAATTCCAGCTTTCGAAAACCCGAGCACGCGAAGCGTACCGATTTCGGCGGAGCGCCGTGCCACCGCCGCATACATCGTGTTCATCGCCGCAAAGCTGCTGCCAATCGCCATGATGACGGCCACGAACATCCCCATGAATTCGATGGGTGCGGCGGACTGCATCTGCTGTTCATAGTAAGAGCGCTCGGTCTGCGCCATGACATTGAAGCGGCGGTCGCTCTGAAGATCGTTGACGAGGGCCTGCACCGCTACGGGGTCCACCGCACGCACCAGGGCCGAACTCAGCACCTCGCTCCGGTTGTAGTCGGATGCGACCTGGTTCAGATCCGCGAAGATCTCGCTGTTCGCGGCGGAGCGGCCCGCGTCGAACACGCCGACGATCTCCCAATCCCCACGCCCGAAGCGTATGCGGTTGCCGATTTGAGCGGCACTGTAGCGATTTGCAATCGACCGGCCCACCACCACCTCGCGCCGTCCCGGTTGGAACCACCGTCCCGCACTCAGCCGAATCTCGTCGCGCATCTCGATGCCGATCGGCGCCAGGCCGCGCAGAGTGATGTTGATACCGTCGGGATTGTCCGGGCTTTCGAGAGAAATCACCGTCACCATTTCCAGGGACGCCATCGGCTCGCCGTTTTTGGAGCGCGCAATTCCCGGTTTGAAGATCAGGTCCTGAAATGTGCTTCGATTGAAATTACTGGTCAACTCGGAAGTGGACCCTTTCCGCATCACCAGAACATGCAAAGGATTTCCCGTGGCGCCCAGGGACGTTTGCAAGCCTTCCACCAGCGCCATGATGGCGAGCAGCACGGCCACGGTCAGGGCGATTCCCAGGGCCGTCATCACGGTGGTGGTCTTCCGTACGGCGAGGTTGCGAAGATTGTACGCCAATGGAATGGCCACAGTACCCTCTCTTAATCCGAGAACCGGAGCGAATCTACAATGGACCGGCGCGAGGCGCTCCAGGCGGGCAGAAACGAACTGACCGCGCCAATGAAACAGGCCAGCGCCGCTCCTCCTAATATCACCGCGGGAGGGAGCGAGAGCGTTTTGAGATCGACCATCGTGATCGGCCCCTGTCTGATAAACGCGCAAATAACTTCCGAAAGAGCCAACCCGAGAACGCCTCCGATCAATGCAATGAAAACCGCCTCCGAAATAATGATCCCCAGAACGGCGGGCGATGTGAAGCCCAGCGTTTTCATGATGCCGACCTCCCGCACCCGCTCGCGCACCGACATCGCCATGGTGTTGCCGGAAACCAGCAACAGCGTGAAGGTGATGGCGCCGCAGATGCTTAGCAGGAAGAGCTTGACGTTGCCCAGATAGCCGAGGAAGCTTAACTGGAAGGCGCGTTCCGGTTCCGTCTTGGTCTGTGCGGGGGCGTTTTGGAACATCGCATCAATGTCGTGGGCGATTTGCGGCACCGAGTCCGGACTGTCGGCCAGAATCGCAAACGTGCTCACTGCGTCGCGGCGTGCCTCCGGGATGCTTTCGCGCAGGTATTCATAGTGGAAGAAAAAGTTTTCGTTATCGTTGGGGGCGTCGTAGACGGCGCGAATGGTGAACTCCATGGTCACCGGGAAGATGTCGCCGATCAGCGTGACGCGGTCGCCCAGTTTCCAGCCGTAGCGCTCCATCAGTGGGCGTCCCACCAGGCAGGCGCTCCGCTCTCGCCGGAAGGCCTCTTTCTGGTCGTCCGGTATCCGGTATTCCGGGTACAGCACGTACAACTTTTCGGGCTCGACGGCCATTCGTGCGAAGAAATTTTTGAAATCATTGTCCTTGTAGATGCCGCCGAACCACTGGATGATCGTGATGTCCCGAACACCGGGCACCTGCTTCATGCGATCGCGGTAGGATACCGGCATCACATTGGCAAGCGAAATGCGATTGCGGGTGATCAGGCGCAGCGCCTGCTCCGGGGTAGCTTCCCCGAAGTAGAAAGCGTGGTACATCGCCATCAGCACTCCGAGCAAACACAGCGATGCCGCGATGCTCAGCACCGTCAGAATGCTGCGACGCCGGTTGCGTAACACGTTTTTAACAACCAGGGGGAAATACCGGGACATAACCGCTTAATTATAGGGTACGCCTTGCGGGAGTAGTTTGTTCCGTGAGCGCGCCACTAAGCGTCATCGAGCACAAAGGTTTCAAAGGCAGTGACCCTTTTGAAGACAGGATCATTGGTGACGAATCCTGTGGCGCCCGACCAGACGGCAGTCGCGGCGTGAAGAGCATCCGGTGTCTTAAGCCGGTGCTCTGCCCGGAATCGAGCCGCCAGGTCCGCAATCTCCAGTCCGGGAGGGATCCATTCCAGATTTGGATAAGTCGTGAGCAGCCCATAGAAGAGGTTGACCCTGTCTTCATCTTTCTCACGGTACGGCGGAACGAGCAACTCGGTCATGGTGATCGTGGATGTGACCCCGGCGTGACCGGACTGCTCGAGCCATTGGAAGATCCCATCCGCCAGGGTGACATAGCGGCCATTTGCCTCCATCTCATAGATGAAGATACTGGTGTCGATGGCGATCCGGTGATGACGCCGGAGGAACTGGCGCAACGATGTCAGTCCCAGCTCCGCCGCTCCTTACGGAGGTGCTGCGGGGAATAGACACGCTTCGCTAAACCCCGGAGCGCCGCCTGGTGAGAAGCCGGTTTCGGCAGCATGACCACGGTCGACCCTCGCACGACGATAAGCACTTTATCGCCCGCTTTCAGAGCCAACGCTTCCCGCGCTTCCCGGGGTATGACGATCTGGTTTTTCGTGGAAAGAGTCGCCTCAGTCATCCCTTTACATTATCGCAAAACGTAAAGCAGCTCGCTTCAAAAGTCACGACCGCTTGCTCACGCGCGCGGCTCCGAAGGCGGTGCGAGCCACCGGATCGTCCGGTACAACAATAACCCCGCCGGTCCCAGGAGGAAGGTCAGAACCAGCGCGGGCACGATGAGCAGATGGGGAATGCCGCGCCGTTGTGCGTCGCGCGCCTCCCATCCGCCGATGAACAGATCGAATGCCAGGTAATGGGTCCACCCGGCCAGCAGCGCCCAGGGATTGTCGAAGAGTGCCCTTACGCCCGCCAGGGAGGAGAACCCACCCTCGCTCCGCATCAGGACCACAGCCATCAGCACTACGTAGACGGCTGCGAGCAGCAGCGGCATCACCACCGGCACGATCCTTGAGGCCCAGCGCATCCGCGGAAGAAATACCAGCGGCAGCCACGCCGCCACGGTCACCAGGTTCAGGATGGAAAAGAGTTGTTCGGCTGTCATGATGCCTCCTTCAAGGCGCCGGCTGAGGTGGCGTGTGAGCCGCGACCGATCCAGCCAAGGACGAGCACCGTTGTCACGGCCCAGATCGCCATCGAGGCGAGCGCCGTCGCATCGGGCGCTACGACGCTCTGCCCCCGCAGCGCTTGCCAGAGCAGCAGCAGAAACAGCGCCGCATAGCTTGCCGCGGCAGCCAGCAGCGCCCTGACCCGAACGGCCTCGGGCCGGCGCCATCGCCGCAAGCCGGCCCCGATGAGCGCCAGCACCTGAATCGAATGCAGACCGATGAAATGCGGTACGCGCAGATCGCCGTGTTCCCGGCTCCACCCGGTAACCGGCACACCGGGACCGCCATCCACGCCGCTGACACTATGCGCGCCCGCGGTCGTCATCTGCCCACCGGCACGGGCATGCGTAAGCTGCGCCGCCGTGGGGCGGGTCATCAGCGGGCCTGTCAGCGCGCCGGCAATCGTCAGCGTCATGCCGAGACGCAGCGCCCATCCGAGTGTCCGGTCGGAGAAATGGCTCCGCCAAAGCGCGACGGCGACCGCCACGCTCACGAACGTCTGTATCAAAATCGCCGCTCCCATCACGAGGAACAGCACCATATTGAGCGCCGTCGATACATTGAAATGGCTGGTGGTTCCGCGCCAGGCCTGGGCGTCGATGATCGCCACCTCCAGCACAAACACGATGGCGGTGGTCCAACCCACAAGGCGGCGGACGCGCGGCCAGTCCGGCAGCCATGTGAAAATCCACGCGAGCGTGAGACTGTAGATCGCGGTGGAGACCGCGAATTTGAAGGGTTTGAGCCAGGCGGGCGCGCCGGTAATCATGCGGGGATCGACAAGCATGCCCAGCAGCGAAAACCCCGCCACAACGGTCATGAGCGCTCCCACGGCGGTCAGCGGCGGGCTGGTACGCCACAAGCGATCCAGCAGGCCGGCAGCTCGAACCCATGGGTGAAACCGAACGGTGCGTTGCTTTAAATCCATGATCAGCCCCTCTGATGTGGCCAGTGTCAACATCAGAATAACCCAAGATGTTGACGATGTCAACACTGTTAATGCACGGCCGTGATATCTTAGCGGTGCTGAATGATTCCCGGAACACGGGGGCGTATGACCAGACGGGAAATGATAGCGATACTGCCGGCACTGATGGTGCCACGCGGGACCGGCGCCGCGCCGGCGATAGAATATGCCGGACTTTCCGGACCGGTGGGCGCCGGAGTTGGCGCCAAAAGAGTGAGGACCTTGCGAATCGAAGAGCCCGGAGTTTACGAGAACATCCTCGTAGACGGAGAGTGGGCCGAAGAGGACCTGGTAAGGATCCGGACCGACGGTGTCGTACTCCGGAACTGTACGATCCGCTACGGCCGGCGCGATGCCCTCGAAGTTTATGGCCGCAATGTACGGGTGGAGAACTGCCACATTCACCACGTGATCAACGGCACCTACCGGGCGGAGAAGAACCTGGATGCGCACGGGATTACGGGCCGCCCGCTGAATCTCACCATACGGAATACCGAAATTTCACACGTCAGCGGCGATGCGATCCAGTTCGATCCGGGGCGGCGAGCCGAGCCGTACCCATGGGATAACGTCCTGGTGGACCATTGCTTTCTCTGGACCAGTCCGCTTGACAAGGACTATGCCGGTTACAAGCAAGGGGAGCGTCCCGGAGAAAATGCTTTCGACAGCAAAACTCATGCCGGCGAACCGCGGAAGTCCCGTATCACGTTTCGCAATTGCCTTTTGAAGGGATGGGGACACGGAGCCATCGGAAACGGAGCCGCTCTCAACCTGAAGGAGAAAGTGCAGGCGGTGGTCGACAATTGTGTTCTGGTCGAAAACGATATCGGGTTCCGGTGCCGCGGCACACTGGGCAGCGCGTGGGTGACTGCACGCAACTGCACGGTCTATCGGACCTCGCGGGTATTCCGGCTCGAGCATGAGGTGCGGAACATCAAAATCTTCCACCTCGCTCTCGGTGAAGGCATTGGACAACTGTACGACAACGCGCCCGGTCCGGGCGAAGGTTTCGAAGAGCACGGGTCCCGGAAGGCACCACCCCTGGCACAGTGGCCGTACAACCGGCTGCCGGTGGGGGAAGTGATCGCGCCGGGCACGCCGCCGTCCTCGGCGGACGATGCCGTTCCGACCGCTCTCGCGACGGGTTGGTCGTGAGCTAGTCGACCAGGGACTGGTACACCGTGAGCGGGAACTTCTCGCCGATGTTGGTTGCGTTCGGCATCAACTGGAGCATGAGCACGAGGACCATACGGCTTGCGGGGTCTACTTCGTAAGTGGTTCCATAGGCTCCGCCCCATCCAAACGCGCCAACGCCGGCCATGCCCTTGGCGCCGTAACGGTCGATGGTCTGGAATCCCAGTCCGAAGCCGAGCCCGTCACCTGAAGGCAGCGTGCCGGATTGATTGGTCGTCATCAGCGCGACCGTACGCGGAGCAAGGATGCGGACTCCATCCAACTTGCCGCCGTTGCGAATCATCTCCAGAAAACGAGCATAGTCACGTGCGGTGGAGGTGAGCCCGGCGCCGCCCGCGAAGCTCTTGCGCGGACCGTCCACGTAGGAGCCCTGGCCCCTCGGTCCTTCGGGTGCACGAACAATGAGACCATCGCTGCCGCTCGCATATACGGCGGCCAGACGATCGCGCTCCGCGGCCGGAAGGAAGAAGCGTGTGTCCTTCATTCCCAAGGGCCCGGTGATGCGGGTCTGGATAAATTGATCCAGCGGCATTCCGGACGCCTTCTCCACGACGCAGCCCAGAATGTCGGTGTTGTAGCCATAGACGAAGGACTCACCGGGCTGGGCGGCAAAGGGAAGGGTTCCCAAACGCTCCATGGTGATGCAGATCGGCTCGTCCTTATCGGCTGTGTACCAGCCGTTGCCGGCGGCGGGCCCCAGCCCTTTCTGCGCATACAATGCTTCGATGTGGCTTTCCCTTCCGTAGGAGATCCCGGCGGTATGGGTCAACAGTTGTTGAATCGTGATGGCGCGGCGCGCGGGCTCGGTCTTCATCCCGGAGCCATCTTTCACCGCGACGGTGGTCTTCTTGAACGTGGGAATAAAATTCCCTACCGGCTCGTTCAAACCGATCTTGCCTTCCTCCACCAGAGCAAGGATCGCGGCGCTGGTAATCGCCTTGGTTTGCGAGGCGATACGGAAGATCGTGTCCACGGTCATGCGCCGTCCCGCCTCCCGGTCGGCCCAGCCCACAGCGCGTTCGTACACCGGCTGGCCGTCACGGAGCACCAGGGCAACGGCGCCTGCAATCCGCTTCTCGTCCGTATAGCGCTGAAGCAACTGGCCGACGCGCGCCAGCCGTTCCTGCGCAAGCACTGTCCCCGCGGATCCGGATAAGGCGGCGGAGGAGGCTGCCGTCTGGGCAAACATCGCGCCCGCCAGCAACACCGTGATCAACGATAAAGAGATTCCTTTTTTCATTTTGGCTCTCCACGATTTGTACCACGGGAACGGGCGTATGATGGGCTCCATGTTCCCGATAAGCCGCCGAATTTTTCTCGGCGCACTCGCCGCGTCCAGGCTACCGGCACAATCGCCGAGGCCGAATGTGGTTCTCATCATCGCCGACGACCTTGGCTGGGGCGACATCGCGATCAATGGCGCGCCGGATATCCGTACACCGAATATCGACGGCATCGCGCGCGGTGGCGTGCGATTCACGCAGGCCTATGCGAACGCTCCCGAATGCACGCCGACGCGGTGCGCCCTGATGACCGGGCGTTACCAGCAGAGGGCAGGAGGCCTGGAATGCGCGATCGGCGTCAACAACATCGGCCGTTACGACGAGGCAGAGTGGCTTCAGAAGCGCGGCGAACTGGGCCTGCCGGCTTCTGAACAAACCATAAGCAAAATGTTTCAGGCCGCCGGCTATGACACGGCGCTCACGGGCAAGTGGCACCTCGGCTACCTGGAGAAGCACTGGCCGAGGGAGCACGGCTTCCAATATTCGTTCGGGATTCTAGGCGGCAATGCCGACTACTACACGCACGAGGAACAGGGGGAGGGAGCCGGTAAAACGCAGATGTTCGAGAACGGCTCGAAGGTCCGCCGCCAGGGATACATGACGGACCTGATCGCGGACGCGGCCATCGGGTGGCTGAAGCAGCGGACGTCGAAGCCGTTCTTTTTATACCTGCCGTTCACTGCGCCGCACTCGCCGATTCAAGCCCCCGAGGATTTCGATCCGCGCACCGGGACAGCGCCGCACCGGCCGAAGCATCGCCCCACCTACGCGAAGATGGTGGAGCGGCTGGACACGCGCATCGGCGACGTACTGCGGCAACTCGATGCGATGGGCGTTGCCCGCAACACGATTGTCGTGTTTGCCTCGGACAATGGAGGAGACGCGAACGGCCGCAACGATCCGTTCAAAGGCAGAAAGAGTTCCGTTTTTGAAGGCGGCATCCGCGCGCCGCTTCACATACGGTGGCCTGGTGTGATTCCGGCGGGCCGCGCAATCCCGCAGGTTGCGATGACGATGGACCTGGCGCCGACGCTGTTGGGAGCTGTGGGCGCCGGCGGCAGCGCCCGCTTCGATGGGATCGACCTGATGCCGTTTCTCAACGGCACACAGACTCCGGTGAGGCGCACCGTCTTCTGGCGTTATAAACGCGGGACGAATATTCGCAAAGCGGTCCGGCACGGCCGCTTGAAGTACGTGGACGACAACGGTGTGAAAGCGCTTTACGATCTTCGGGTGGACTCCAAAGAGACGACCGATCTTCTGAAAAGCCGGCCCGATGCGGTCAAGGACCTCGAAGACCGGCTCGCCGCGTGGGAGAAGGACGTGGAATCGCCGCGGTTAAAGGAGTTTCGGAAAGGCCATACGCAATGCTGAAAGGTACCTGGATGAAGAACATCACTTCCGTCGCTATTGCCTTGTTCGTTTCCGGCGCGGCGGCGTTCGGCGCCGGCGACCTGCCGCTTCCACGTTTCGCCGATCCGGCACGCCGGGCGAAGCTCGAGAAGGCGCTCCCGGAATTGGAAAAGGTGTTCGAGGAATACCGCCTCCGGCGGGGCATTCCCGGGCTGGTGTACGGCGTGGTGATCGACGGCGACCTCGTATCGGTGAAGACCATGGGCGTTCGCGACCGGGAATCGAACGCACCGGTCACGCCGGACACGGTGTTTCGAATCGCCTCCATGACCAAGAGCTTTACGGCGCTCGCCATTCTGAAATTGCGCGATGAGGGGAAGCTTTCGCTCGACGACCCGGTTTCGAAGTGGATTCCGCAATTTGCCCGCCTGGAATATCCCACGCGCGATACCGCTCCGCTTCGTGTGCGCCAACTGCTGACGCACAGCGCAGGATTCCCTGAAGACAATCCGTGGGGTGACCAGCAGCTTGGAGTGAGCGAGGACCAGCTTACCGCCTGGCTTGAAAAAGGACTGCCTTTTTCCACTCCGCCGGGCACGGCCTACGAGTACTCGAACTATGGTTTCGCTTTGCTCGGGCGCATTGTGTCGAACGCCTCGGGAATGCCTTATCGCGACTACCTGGAAGAGCAGGTTCTTGCGCCGCTCGGAATGACGCATTCCACGCTCGAGCCGTCCAGCGTGCCCGCTGATGTACGAGCGACGGGTTATCGCAAGACGGGTGAGACCTACTCGGTAGAAAAGCCGCTTGCACACGGGGGATTCGGCTCCATGGGCGGGCTTCTCACATCAGCACGCGATCTCGGACGCTATGTGGCGTTTCAGTTATCCGCATTCCCACCGCGCGATGAAGAAGATGGAGGACCGGTGAAGCGAAGCTCGCGGCGCGAGATGCAGCAGGTGTGGCGGCAAGGCACCTTCAACGTGCGGCGATCCGCAGGCGATTCGGAGTTGCAGGTGGAAGCCGGCGGATACGGCTATGGGCTGGCCGTCTGGCGCAACTGCCGCTTCTCGCACGTCGTCGGGCACGGAGGAGGATTGCCCGGTTTCGGATCGTATATGTTGTGGCTGCCCGAACATGGAGTGGGTATGTTCGCCATGGCAAACCTGACATACGCCGGACCGCGGCAGCCGATTGAGGAATCGCTCAACATCCTGCGAAAGACCGGCGCGCTCAAGCCCCGCGAGTTACCTGCTTCGCCGGTGTTGCTTTCGACACGCGACGCGATCGTACGCCTGTGGCACTCCTGGAGTGAGAAAGGTGCGGAACAGATGGCGGCGGACAATCTGTTCCTGGACAGACCCGCTGCCGAGCGGCGTGCGGAGATCGAACGGATCAAAGGGGCTGTCGGTGCATGCCGCCCGCCGGAAAAGATAGACGCCGAAAACTGGCTGCGCGGAACCTTCCGCATGAACTGCGAGCGCGGCGCTGTGGATGTATTCTTCACTCTCGCCCCCACGAAGCCGCCTCGGGTGCAACACCTGTCGTTCGCGCGCACCAGCGCGGGCGTGGCGCGTTCCACGCAAACGTCCGCGTGCAGCGAATAAACAAAACGTCATAGATAATTGCGCATCTCAGCAATCTAGAAAAGCAAATTAGCCCAAGTTCGTCACGAAAAGGATCAAAAATAGGCTAAGCCCTTCAGAATCAGTCTAGTGCATCGTCCAAATAGTTCTTTATAGTATAATGAATTTCTGGTACGCTGGGGTGTGTCCCGCACCGCTCCTGTAATTTCCCTCGACCCGGAGACGCGTTCAACCCTGAATGGTTGGGTGCAAGCCTCCTCCACGCCGCAAGCTGTGGCGATCCGCAGTCGGATCGTGTTGGCTGCGGCCAGCGGGCTCTCCAACCAGCAGATTGCGTTGAAACTCGATATCCCTGAAGTCACGGTGGGGAAATGGCGCCGATCGTTTGCCGATCAGGGACTGGAGGGACTGCGAGATGCGGCCCGCTCGGGCCGGCCGCCCAAGCACGATGCTTCGGTCTGGCAAAGAGTGCAGACGGCGGCGTGTCAACAGCCGGAGTCCCAAGGACGCTGGACCGTTCGCACACTGGCGCGAGAGGTAGGACTGCCACACAGCACCGTCCACGCGATCTTGAACGCCTCGGAACTCCAACTGCACCGGATTCGAACGTTCACCTTCAGCCCCGATCCCGATTTCGAGGCCAAACTACTCGACATTGTCGGCTTGTATTTGAATCCACCCGAGAATGCGCTGGTTCTCTGCGTGGACGAGAAGCCCGGCATTCAGGCGCTGGACCGAACGCAACCGTTGCTACCACTACGCGCCAAACAGCCCCGCAGTTGGACCA
>DASTMK010000152.1:0-3202 GCA_035714225.1 Bryobacteraceae bacterium
TCTGAAGTGAACCCCTGGAGTGAGACACAAAGTTAAGGGGGTAATTACCGTTCAATAAAAAATCGTGGACGGCAAGGTTGCAGTTGCTCCACTCTGGAACTACCTGAGCGGAGGATAGGGCACTCCAGGGATGGAACCCGAGCGTCGACTCAGCGACCGGAATGGCAGGGGCGGCTTCAGCCGCCCTGTCGTGATACAGCCATTCTGGCGCAACTGCGTCAAATCCCGGGGCCGCAGGGGCAGAGCCCCCGTTGCTGGCACGCGTTAGATGGATGCCGATCATGATGGAGCACCGTTCTCGAACTCGGCGGGCGGAAGATACCCGAGTGCCGAATGCAGCCGTTTCTGATTGTAGACGCGCTCCAGGAATTCACCAACGCTGGCAAGGGCATCATGATAATCGCGGTACTCGTTGCGGTAAACCTCCTCTTGTTTCAGGGTTTTCATGAATGACTCGCAAGCCGCATTGTCATACGGGTTTCCCTTACGGCTCATGCTGATGGTGGCATAATGTTGCTTCAGCAACTCCGTGTAGGCGTGCGCCGCATACTGCACGCCGCGGTCCGAGTGATGTACCAAACCGCGAGAGGGTTGCCGATCGACCAGCGCCATACGCAATGCGGCGACCGTCAGTTCGGCTTCCAGGGTGCGGCCCAGCGCCCAGCCGATCACGCGCCGCGAAAATGCATCCAGAACCACAGCCAGGTATACGAACTCGGAACGCAATCGAATGTAGGTGATGTCGGCGACCCAAAGCTGGTTGATGGCTGCCGGCGTGATCTCGCGGGCCAAGTTCGGGTAAACCGGCAGGTTGTGCCGCGAGTCGGTCGTGACCACGAAGGCACGCCGCCGTACACACAGCAGATTGTCTTCTCGCATCATCCGCAGCACGCGCTTGTGGTTGACCTCAAAGCCGCGTTGCTGTAGTTCCGCTGTGATTCTCCGATAACCGTACGCGGGCGATTCCAGCGCAACCGCCTGTATTTGGTCGCGCAGTTCCATCTCCACCGGGGTGGCTTGGCGCGGCAGGCGCCAACGATAGAAACCGGCACGGGCCAAGCCGGTCATCTGACATAGCGCATTCACGGCTTGACCTTTCGCCGAGGCTTGCTGGATTTCTTCAAACAGGCATCCGCGCCACTTACGACGGCCGGCGGATGATGATCCCTGAAATGATGCAATGCCTTTTTTAAAAAATCATTCTCCACCGTCAGTTGGCCGATCTTCCGCTCAAGCTCCGCGATCCGGCGAACATCGTCGAGCGCCGGATCAATGACACCACGTCGACCAATGCCCGGAAATGCCAACTCTCCCTTGGCCCGCCATTCTCCACGCCAACGTTCCAGTAGCTTCGGGCTCAGTTGATACTTCCGCGCGATCTCAGCATGTGTCGATCCAGCGTCCAAGGCGTGCATGGCGGCGATCTTCAGATCGCGACTGTAAACAGCTCGGGACAAATCCATTCCTCACTCCATTCAATGTATTTGTTCCCTTAACTCGTTGTCTCACTTTAGGGTTCACTCCAAAACGCCCCTTTCGCAAGCAGGGTAATCTCCTCATCGGTTAACGCCCGGCGGAAGATCGCAACGTCGTCCATCAGGCCCACATAGGCGACGCCCAAACGGATGGCGCCCTTCGACAAGTCCCACTGGAAGGGCTCTTCGATCGCCGCCGTGCGGCCCCGCAGCTTACCGTCGAGATACAACCGCGCAGAACCCTTCCCTCCGCCGAGCCCGCTGAAAGCGATGGCCACATGCGTCCATTTTCCGCGCGCGAACGGCGGCTGCTCGACGACGATCAGGCGCTTATTGAATGCCGGATTTTTGTTGGCCGGGGTGTTGCCCGGGTTCCAGTCCTTCAGGTTCCCGAAGACACCGAGGCGGAAATGCCTTGGTTTCTCGTCTTTTGTGAAGTCCACCCAGATGGCAGAGTCGTTGTATGCTTTGTCCGTCACCTGGATTGGATCGCAGAAGCCCGGCTCCAGGTCTGTTTCAGGATCGAGGTTCAACCAGAAGGAGATCGTTCCGGACCAATTCGAAAAATCGAAATGGATGTTGCGCTCGGCCTCGTAAAACACGGCTCGCGTGTTCTTCTTCCGGAAGTGCAACGCATCTCCCGAGCGTCCCTGCCCTCGCGCGAGCACGACATCGTCCGGAATGCCGGGCCGAGCCGATGCCTGTTCTTTGTAAGAAGGTGCGGTATAGAGCCGCTTGTCCCCACCCGCGAAAACGGCATCCGTAGAGCCGTCGAAGGTTGCGTGCAAAGTCAAATCCTGTTTGAGGTCCGCGGCGAAAGCCATCGTTGCCAGCGTAGCGAGAATGTACCAGCGCATTCGATCAGTTTACTCGAGCGCGCAGCCCGCAATTCATCCGTAATAAGATGACTAGGCACTTTCAGCCATGCGCGAAACTACCTACTGGGAACGAACAGATACCTTTGAAGAGAAATTGCGCCTGCTCGAAGCCGCCTACCGCAAAAACGACTACCGGCTGGCGCGGGCCGTCGCCGATTCCATACGGCAGTCGATAACGCTCGAACAACAGCAGCAGGCGTCACTTGGAGAACCGGTATTAAAGGCGGCCGGCTCTTCCTCCATCGCCGAACTCCCCGCATCCTGGCGGGAATGGGCACGGGGCTGGTCACACTACAGGATTCTGGCGCTCGACGAAACCGTAGCGGTGCCCCGCTCCCGCGAACCCGTCGAGCTGATCGCGGCCTTTCCGGCGGACCAGATCGCTTCGGCCCGGCGCGAAGTCCGGGTGGCGCGCGTCGACGGAGGCATTCCGCAGGAAGTCCCGTCGCAAGTGACCGAGGAAGTGCGTCGCGGCTCTCAAATTCACTGCCGCATTACTTTCTTTGCCGATTCGCCGGCACACAGCCGGACCCATTGGCTGGTGTTGCACGGCAACCCGGATGCCGAGCTTCCGGATTATCCCACCGATCTGCGCGTGACCGGCGAGGGTTTCGGTCTCGATTTGGAGAATGAATACTACCGCGCCATGTTGTCGAAGCAGATGGGACAACTGGAGCGCCTCGTCTACAAGCGCGAACACGGCCTGGAATTATTCGCGGGCGGCGAGGGGCACGGCGAGCCGCCGGGAATCGACTGGGCTCACGATTACGTGACGTCCGGCAATTTCCAGAAATTGCGGATTACGAACTGGCCCTCCTGCCCCGACTATGAGGTCCTGCGCGGTCCACT
>DASTMK010000153.1:0-2143 GCA_035714225.1 Bryobacteraceae bacterium
ATCCGCACTCGTTACTTCCAAATCTTGCGATCTGACGCCCGCTACTACGAGATCCTGCAGCGCATGAATCTCGACTTGTCGCTTCCGAGCCATGCTGATCCTCGCTCAAGAGTTTGTAGCTTTACCTGATGCGTGCTCAGGAGGCCGAACCACTGTGGCAGCACAAATCTCGAACGACGGGCAGCCGACGCCGGTCGACCTTAAATCGAGACCGCGGTTTATTCCCCGGAGCACTCTTAATGGGTGGTTGTGAAAGTTATAAAGAGCGATCCCAGAACATACGAACGGAGCCAGCACCGAATTCTGCACGGTGAGTCCGTTTTTGACTCCCCCGGGACCCGCGATACTGCCTACGTCACGCGGTCGGCGGACACACCAGCGGTATGTTCAGGCATTCACCCAGGCAACGATCGAAAATCATGAAAGCAGCCTTCATCGACAAGTTCGGCGCACCCGAAGGGATTCGTTTCGACGAGTTTCCAACTCCCGTCGTTGGCGATAGTGACGTCCTGGTCAGTGTGGCGGCCGTCACGGTAAACCCGATCGATACCTACATTCGCGCGGGCGCTTTCGATGCGGCGGTTCCGCTACCATTCATCATCGGCCGAGACATGACCGGTGTAGTTGAAGCGGTCGGCCGGCATGTCACAAGCTTTCGGCGCGGCGACCGCGTGTGGGCGAACAATCAGGGCTACCACGGTCGGCAGGGCACATTTGCAGAGTTTTGCTGCGTCCAAGAAGAACTCCTGTACCGGCTGCCTCCGGAAGCGGACCTGCGCGATTCGGTGGCAGTCGTCCACTCGGGACTGACCGCATTGCTCGGCCTGAGACTCCGGGCCGCCATCAACCCAGGCGAGACGATCTTCATCAATGGTGGGGATGGCAACGTGGGCTCCGCCGTGCTGCAATTCGCAAAAGCAGCTGGCGCCCGCGCAATCGTCACCTCCGCTCATCACGAGAAGGCTGCTTGGTCACGCGAACTCGGAGCCGACCTCGTTATCAATTATAGAAAGGACGATGTCGTTCGCACAGTGCTGGACTTCTGCCCCGGCGGCGTCGACGTTTATTGGGATGCTTCGGCAACGCCCGACGCAACCCGCGCGTTGGAAATGACCGCCCGACGAGCGCGCCTGGTGTTCATGGCTGGACTAAAGCATCGCACCACCTTGCCCGTCGGAGCCTTCTACAGCAAGAATCTGACCCTATACGGATTCACGGCCACAGATGCCACCACCGAGGAACTCAGCGTGTGTGCTGACGAGATCAATCGCGCTCTACAGGCGCGAACCCTGCGCCCCAGGATTGCAGCCCGGCTTCCCCTTTCCAGCGCGGCCGAAGCTCATCATCTAATCGAAAACACGACGCAGTTCGGCAAGATTGTTTTGTTACCCGATCCAGGGGAGATCGCCGCCTGACCATTGGTGCCGTATTCGCCGACACCTCTCGAGTCCGCGGCGCGGGCCGACGTTCCGGACGATCGGCCCTAAGCTGCCAGCTGGCTCTTCAGCGTGTGGGGATGAATATCGGCGCACCCTTATCTTTGACGAGGAACACTAGGAACTTCGCGGGCTTTGTACTGCTTGCATTGCGCCCAACGACGTGCACGTCGCCGGGATCTTCGTAGAAGGTCTGGCCCGGCGTCAGGGTAACTTTCCTGCCATTCTTCACCTGCATCACCACCGATCCCTCCAGCACGTAAATGAAGCCGTGTGCGTTGTGCCGATGGACGGGATCTGCCCCTCCGGGAGGATACTCAACAACGATAACCACACCTTCTCTACCGGGAGTTTCCGTGAGTTCCCTGGACATGAGCGAGGTGACCTTAGGTTGTTGAGCTGCCAGCGCGCTGACCAGAACGCTTGCAAGGAGGAATTGTAGTGTCTTGTTCTTCATGACGAGCCTTTCACTCTCTCTGCTGCAATGGCGATTCCATCACGCTGCTCCAGCAATTGCGAGTCTGCCGTGCGAATAACTTCCGGGCAGTACAGTCCAAAAGAGCTCAACATCGGCGTCGTTTGGGCTCCTTGGAGAAGACTCGAGGAGACTCCACCGCGCCGCTGGATGGTGCGCGGCGGGTGCGGCCATGCCATGGAGATCACGCCATTTGGTAAATGGCAGTGCCATACGCCCACGCTGAGTCACG
>DASTMK010000154.1:0-19072 GCA_035714225.1 Bryobacteraceae bacterium
CCAGCAGCGTTACGGCGCCCACCACGGCAACCGCAAGCTGGGCATCCGCAGCGAGAGTATACAGAACGTTCGTGCGCGCGATGAGGTAGACACCGGCGGTCACCATGGTGGCTGCATGGATGAGCGCGCTGGTCGGGGTCGGACCGGCCATTGCGTCCGGCAACCAGGTCTGAAGCGGTAGTTGTGCTGATTTTCCGACGGCGCCGCCTAACAGCAACAGAGCCGCGGCGGTAGCATACGGCGAACCGCCTGCCCATTGTGCCTGGGCCTGTTCCATCAGCGGTTGAATTTCGAGCGTCCCCAGGCTGTGAAACAGAATGAACAGGCCAACGGCCATGGCCGTGTCACCCACACGCGTAACGATGAATGCTTTGCGGGCGGCAAGTCCGTTCGCTGCGTCCCTGTACCAGAAGCCGATCAACAGGTAGCTGCACAGGCCGACTCCTTCCCAGCCCAGATACAGCAGAAGCAGATTGTCAGCCAGGATCAGGACCACCATGGATGCGACGAACAGGTTCATGTATGCAAAGAAGCGGCTGTACCCTTCGTCTTCCTCCATGAACTCGGCGGAATAAAGATGGATGAGGAAGCTGACGAAGGTGACCACCAGCATCATCAGGAGCGACATCGCGTCCAGATAGAAACCGATCCGCGGCTGGAACTGTGCAACGTCAATCCAGGTCCACAGCGTTTGCTGATATGGTGCTTCGGAGGCGAGCAGCGCGGGTGCGATCAGAAGAGATATGGCGCACGAAACTCCGATGGAGCCGGCGCCAACCACCGCAACCGCACGCCGCGTCATTCTCGCACCGAAGAGCGCAAGAATCGCCGCGGTGGCGAACGGGATGGCAGGCACCAGCCACAGCAGAGACAACACGTCAGCCTCTCATCCTGCTGGCCGCATCCGTGTCAAGGGAACGATAGTGATGGTACAGCCGCAGCACCAGGGCCAGCCCAACGGAAACTTCGGCCGCCGCCATGGCCAGAACAAATAGGAACATGACCTGGCCGTCCGCCTGTCCCCACCGCGCGCCCGCCGCGACAAAGGCCAGCCCGGCGGCGTTCAGCATGATCTCGATGGACATCAGAGTGAAGATCACGTTACGGCGCACTAGTAACCCGATCAGCCCCAGCGCGAACAAGGTCCCCGCCAGCAGCAGGCCGTCTCGCACGAGTATCGGCATTCTCCGTTTCCTCCGTCTCTCCGGCGCCAGGATCACGCCGGCCCAGATGACTGGCTCCTACGAGCCCCGCCAGCAGCAGCAGGGAGGCCAGTTCCACTCCAATCAGGTATGGCCCGAACAATGCAATGCCAACCTGTTTCGGTTCGATCGCCGTGGGAAATGCGCCCGTGGGAGGCTCCTGGAACAGCAGCCAGCCGACCTCAGCCATGAGCACGCTCGAAAGAATGGATGGTCCCAGCCAGGCTTCACTGCTTAGCAACAGGCGCTCCCGCACAATATCGCTCTCGCCGGTGTTAAGCAGCATGACGGCGAAAACGAAGAGCACCATAATCGCTCCCGCATAGATGATTACTTCGAGCGCCGCTACAAACGGAGCGCCCAGAATGTAGAAAACCACCGCTACGGCGAGCAGGGACACCACCAGATACAGGAGCGCGTGAATGGCATTGAGCCTCGTAATGGTCATCATCGTGGAGATGAGGGCCACTATCCCCGCTATGTAGAAAGCGATTTCCATGGCTTGCTCACGGCAAAAGGGACCGCACGTCCACGGGGCGGCCTTCGTTTTCTGCCTGTCCTTTATCTTTTCCGCCGATCGCCACACCGGACACGTTCCAGAAGTTGTACCCGGGATACTTGCCCGGCCCGCTGATCAACAGGTCCTCTTTTTCGTAGACCATGTTCTGGCGATTGAATTCACTCATCTCGAAATCGGGCGTCAACTGAATGGCATAAGTCGGGCACGCATCTTCGCAGAATCCGCAAAAAATGCAGCGGGAAAAATTGATGCGAAAGAAATCCGGGTATCGCCGCCCGTGCTCGTCTTCGGTAGCCTGTAGCGCAATGCAATCCACCGGACAGACGACTGCACAAAGATAACAGGCGACGCAACGCTCGCCGCCGTCCGGATCGCACGACAAAATGATGCGTCCACGGTAACGGGGAGCGAGGTACGGCTTCTCTTCCGGATATAGAACGGTCACCCGCTTGCGAAACGCATGCAGGAAGACGCGCCAGATTGTTTCCACGATGCTAAGCATCCGAAATCCTCCCTCTAAGCCAGCACCAACACAACCGCTCCGGTCACGATCAGATTCAGCAGCGCCAGCGGCAGCAGCAGTTTCCAGGCCCACGACATGAGCTGATCGAATCGCGGCCGCGGCAACGATGCCCGCAATAGAATGAAAAAGCTGATGAAGAGAAACATCTTCAACAGAAACCAGACAATGGGCGGCAGCACCGGGCCCAGCCATCCTCCAAAAAAGAGAACGGTAATCATCGCCGAGATCAGCGTTACGCCCAGGTATTCGCCGACAAAGAACATTCCGAACTTCATGCCGGAGTATTCGGAGTGAAACCCCGCCACAAGCTCGCTTTCCGCTTCGGGAAGATCGAAGGGCAGCCGCCGCGTTTCCGCTACGCCGGCGATCAGAAACAGGACGAACCCCAGAAACTGCGGCACGACGAACCAGAGTCCCCGCTGTGCGTGAACAATTTCGCTCAACTGAAACGAACCGGCCAGCATCACGACGCCCATCACGGACAGGCCCATGAAGACCTCATAGCTCAACAACTGCGCCGCGGCGCGCAAGGAACCAAGCAGCGCGTACTTGTTGTTCGACGACCAACCGGCCAGAACTACGCTATAGGCGCCCAGCGACGACATCCCCAAGAAAAAGAGCAGCGCGATATTGGGGTCGGATACGACGATACCCGGCGCGAACGGCACCACTGCAAACGACAACAGTACCGTGACCAGAATAATCGCGGGTGCGATGATGAACACCGGCTTATCGGCGAACGGTGCAATCCAGTCCTGCTTGAAGAAGATCTTGACCGCATCGGCGATGACCTGCGCGAGTCCGAAGGGTCCCACGCGATTGGGTCCGTAGCGGTCCTGCCATAGAGCCAGCAGCCGGCGCTCCAGCCAGATCAATCCCGCCGCAATCGTAAGCGACGCAAACAGGATGCCGAGGATCGAGGCAATTGGATACGGGCTTGTCATGGCTTCGATAACCTGCTCCACATGGGGAGGCGCAACCCGTCAAAAGGCGGTAGCCCGGCCGGTACCCCTACCATGCCCCGCGCCATTCCGGTAACGATCTTTACCGGCGCCCGGAAACCTTCGACGATCAGTTCGCCGCCGGCTGCAATCTCCAGTTCCGCCGCGTCAGCCGGGCTCAACGCCAGATACGCATCCGCCGACAACTCTCGAACAGCGGGCGCATGCCGGCTCAACTCGTCCGAGCCGAAGATGTGATGGAGGGGAACCAGCAGCCACTCGCCCTCACGAGGACGGAACGCATCCGGTGCCGGTTCGAAATACTTCGCCAGGGTGCCATCGCCATCTTCGATGAGCCGTACTCCCGCGGGGCCGCCCCGCAGCGGACCTGCAATCTCCTCCTGGTACTTGTTCACGGATTGTATGGAATTCCATCCCGGCGACCAGAAGTACGGCAGCAACGATGGCGGCGGCTGTTTTCCGGTGCCCTCCATGCTGAACGCAAGCGCGGAATCCGGATCTTCGGGCGGCTTCGGTTCGCTCACGTCGATGTTTGCGAGCATCGCGGTACGGCCGCTGTAACGCTCCGGCGCGCGCGGAATTTTTTCACCGGCGATGCGAAACGCGGCGGATGGGGCAGCTTCGCGAATTCGCCGCAACTCGGGCATCGACTCGCTGATCGCTGCGACCACTTCATCCAGCACGCTCCAGGAAGTGGCCAGCCATCGCCAGGAATCCCGGATGCTGTCCACCGGCGCCAACACCTGAAAAAAACGCTGCGCGCGAAACTCGTTGTTTACGAACGTGCCATCGCCTTCGGCGTACGTAGCCGCAGGTAGAACAAGCTCCGCCTGTTCTACTGTGCGATTGATGAGGTGGTCGAGCGCGATGACATTTTCGGACTGTCGCAGGAATTCGTCCACCGTTGCGGCCGGGGCTCGGCGGTACAAATCGTTTTCGAGCACGATCACCGTGCCGGCCGCTTGTGCAAAGACTTCCTGTAAGGGCTTCGGGTTCATCAGCGCCAGGCCGATACTGTTTGGCTCCGGGACGGTGAACACGATGCCGGTGCGCCGGCCCGCCGCATCGAGGGCTTTCGCGATGTTCGCGGCTGCCTGAATGAGCGCGGTGCTGTTTAAGCTGGAACCTGCCACCACCAACGGACGCCCGGCATCGCGCAGCGCCGCCGCGATTTCGCCCGCCAGCGCTCGCTCGCTCTCCCCGAGCCCGGGCGCGTCCTGCGCATCCGGATCCAGTACATGCGCCACGGCAAAGCCCAGCCGAGCAATATCGTCCGGCGCAGCCCGCCACGTGCGTGTTGCGGCATTGTCGAGGCGCGTGGGCGCGGGTGTGACGATGAACAGAGGTCCCCTGTCGTCCTGCACCGCTTCCCGCACCGCGTGGTCCAGCCACAACGGAATCCGTAATTTTTCGGCAACCCGATTGGGCTTCTGGCGCACCGATTGCCGCAGGCTCAGCGCCATGCGTGGAGCGGTGTTCGTCAGATCCTCACCCAATACGAGCACCGCGTCCGACGCTTCCACATCGGCCAGCGACGCCACCTGCGTGGGCCTGCTGCGCAGAACGTCAACGATAAGCGAGAGGACGCGATGTTGATCGTCCTGGATGCCGGCATAGAAGTTCTTCTCGCCAACCAGCGTTCGCAGCGCGAAGTTCGATTCCAACGACGCGCGCGGGGAGCCGATGCCAATCGCGCGGCCCGCCGAAACCGCGGCGCTCAGGCTTTCGCGTGCAACCTCAGGCGTGACGGGTTCTCCCGCCAAAAGCGGCTGCCGTATGCGGCGATCGCTGTTGACGAATTCATAGCCGTAGCGGCCACGGTCACAGAGGAAGTAGCCGTTTATCCCGCTGTGATAGCGGTTCACGACACGACGCAGCACACCGTAACGCTCACCCGCGGTGACGTTGCACCCCAGGCCGCAGTGCACGCAGATGGAGGGCGCCATCTGCAGGTCCCATTTCCGCGTGTAATGGCGTTTCAACGTGGCGTCTGTGAAGACACCTGTCGGGCACACCTCCACCAGGTTTCCGGCGAACTCACTTTCCAGCACGCCGTCGCTCTCGCGGCCGAAGAATGCGGTATTCCGCAGCGAAAAGACATTCAGATCTTCGCCGCCCGCATACTCACGGTAGAACCGGACGCAACGATAGCACTGGATGCAGCGGTTCATCTCGTGATGGACGAAAGGCCCCAGATACTGATTGCGAAACGTCCGCTTCTCGAACCGGTAGCGCCGGTAATCGTGCCCGGTCATTACCGTCATGTCCTGAAGATGGCACTCTCCGCCTTCATCGCACACCGGACAATCGTGCGGATGATTCAACATCAGGCCTTCGATGATCGCCGCGCGGAACTCCACCGCTTCCGGATCGCGGATGGAAATGCGTGCACCATCGCTGGCCGGCGTCATGCAGGCCATCACGATGCTGCCCTTGGTGTCGTTTTCGTCTTTGTATTGCTTCACCGCGCATTGCCGGCAAGCGCCCACCGAACCCATCGCCGGATGCCAGCAAAAGTAAGGAAGATCGAAACCGAGCGACAAACATCCGTGGAGCAGATTCTGCTTCTCGTTCATTTCGAATGCCCGGTTGTCTACGTATACCTTTGCCATCGTGCGGCTAGCTCCGGCTCTTCACACTGCTCCCGCGGCCCACGGGCACCGCTTCTCGCGAATGTGCCGCTCGAAATCGTCGCGGAAATATTTGACCCCGCTCTGCAACGGTTCCGCCGCGCCGGGCGCAAGCGCGCAGAACGTGTGGCCGGGACCAAAGAATTTCGTTTGAAACGTGAGTTTTTCGATATCTCCGGGCTGCCCGTGCCCGTCTTCCATCGCCTGAAGAATTCGTTCCACCCAGGCGAGCCCGCTCCAGCAGGGAGTGCACCAGCCGCAGGACTCCTGGGCGAAAAAATGCTCCAGGTTCCATAACATCCCGACCGGACAGGTCTTGTCGTCGAGCACGATCATCGTGCCGGTTCCCATCCGGCTGCCAACTTTCTGCGGCTCGGTGAAGTCCATGCGGACATCGAGGTGTTCCTCCACGAGAAAGTCCGTCGATGCACCGCCGGGCAGCAGTCCCCGGAATCGGACGCCGTCGCGCATGCCGCCCGCGTGTTCCTCCAGAATTTCGCGAACCGTGGTTCCCATCGGCAACTCCCACAGGCCCGGCCGCTTCACCTTTCCGCTGGCGCCGAAAATCTTGGTACCGCCGTCGCGCGTCAGGCCGAGATTCCGGAACCAGGCCGCGCCGCGGTTGACGATGTGCGGGACGTTGCACAAGGTCTCGACGTTGTTGACGATGGTGGGTTTTCCAAACAGGCCAGAGACACCCGGAAACGGAGGTTTGGTCCGCGGGTTCGCGCGCTTTCCTTCGAGCGCGTTCAGCATCCCGGTTTCTTCGCCGCACATGTAACGGCCTGCGCTCGAATGGACATACATTTCGAGGCTGTAGCCGGAGCCGAGAATGTTCCTGCCCAGATAATTGCTTTCGTAGGCTTCGGCGATCGCTTTGGAAAGACGCTGGGCCGCGGTTCGATATTCGCCGCGAATGAAAATGTAGGCGATATCCACCTCGGTCGCATAGCTCGCCAGCAGTATGCCTTCGATAAGCTGATGCGGATCGCCTTCCATCAACAGACGGTCTTTGAACGTGCCGGGCTCCATCTCGTCGGCGTTGGCGACCAGGTACTTGGGACGCGCAGCCTGGTCCCCCACGGGAGAGAAGCTCCATTTCAGACCCGTCGGAAAACCGGCGCCGCCGCGACCGCGAAGGTTTGAAGCCTTCACCTCCTCCTGCACCTGGGCGGGGGTCAGGTCGCGCAGCGCCTTGCGCAGCGCCTGATATCCGCCTGCGTGCTCATACTCCCTGACGCCGAACGGCTCGCGTCCCGCGGAGATGTTTTGAGTAAGCGGCGTTTCCATGGCGCTACGTGTAGTCCTCAAGAATCGTGTCGATCTTTTGCGGATCGAGATCGAGATGGTAATCGCCGTCGATCATCATGGCGGGCGCGTGGTCGCACGCTCCAAGACAGACGATGGGGAGCAGCGTGAACCGTCCATCGCCCGTCGTTTCACCAAAGCCGATGCCGAGCTTTTCCGTAATGTGCCGCCGCTGCCGCTCGTAGTCCATGATCCAGCAGCTCACGCTGTCGCAAAGAAAGATGACATGTCTTCCCACGGGCCGGCGAAAGATCAGGTTGTAGAAAGTGGCAACGCTATCCAGTTCCGAGGCCGGCATTCCCAACAGTTCGGCGATGTCGTGCAATGCCTCATCGGAGACCCATCCACGGTGCTTCTGAACGATCTTCATGGCGTCGATCGAGACGGCCTGCCGCGTGGGGTAACGTGGAAACTCCTGTTCAATCTCCCTGCGTTCCTCGTCCGATAGCATTCCTTCCTCCTTAACGGTCGACATCCGCCAGCACGTAGTCCATGGCCCCCAGAATCGCGAGCAGATCGGGAATGGTTCTCCCGCGGCAGATCAGCGGAAGCATCTGCAAATGCGGAAACGACGGCGTACGGATGCGAGTCCGGTAGGAAGTGGTTCCGCCGTCGCTGATCAGGTAGTAGCCGTTGTTGCCCTTGGTCGCTTCGATTGCGCCCAAAGCTTCGCCCGGCGGCACGACCGGCCCCCAACTGACGCCCAGAAAGTGCGTAATCAGTGTTTCGATGTCGTGCATGGTGCGGTCTTTGAGCGGCGGCGTTGCCAGGGGATGGTCGGACTTATACGGGCCTTCGGGCATTTGGTCGACGCACTGCCCGATGATTCGCAGGCTCTGCCGCATCTCCTCCACCCGAACCACCGCGCGATCGTAGCAATCGCCATGTTGTCCCGTGGGGATATCGAAGTCGAATTGTTCGTAACCCGAATAAGGCTGCCGCTTCCGGAAATCCCATTCGAAGCCGCACGCCCGGAGATTGGGGCCGGTGACGCCCCACTCAATGGCCTCGCTGGCGGTGTAAGCGCCGACCCCTTTGGTACGCCCGCGAAAAATGCGGTTGCGCAGGACGGTGCGGTCGTATTCGGCCAGCTTTGGAGGGAAGTACTCAATGAAATCGCGGAACATCTTCTCCCATCCGTGAGGCAGATCCTGTGCGACGCCGCCGAAACGAAACCAGTTGGGATGCATACGTGCGCCGCAGACCGCTTCGACAATTCCGAAAGCGCGCTCGCGGTCGTTGAACGTATAGAACACCGGCGAGAGTTGCCCGAGATCCTGCGCGAAGGTTCCATACCAGACCAGGTGGCTGACGATGCGGAACAACTCCGACATCAATACGCGGATCACCTGTGCGCGAGGCGGGACAGAGATACCCGCAAGTTTTTCGAGGGCCGTCAGATACGCCAGGTTGTTCATGACGCCGCCGAGATAGTCGACCCTGTCTGTATACGGAATGTAGGTGTGCCAGGTTTGCCGCTCGCCCATCTTTTCGGCGCCGCGATGATGAAATCCGATTTCCGGGACAGCGTCCAGAATCTCCTCTCCGTCGAGTTGCAGCACGATGCGCAAAACTCCGTGCGTGCCGGGATGCTGCGGGCCAAGATTCAGGAAGATGAAATCCGCCCCGGCTCGTGTCCGCTGCATTCCCCACGCCTCGGGACGGAAGCGAAGGGCCTCCTGCTCGGCGTCCTCTTTTTCCTGCGGCAACTCGAAAGGCCCCATTTCGGTAGCTCGCGCCGGATGATCTTTTCGAAGCGGATGCCCCACCCAGGTCTTCGGCATCAGCATGCGCTCCAGGTGCGGATGCCCGGAAAATACAATGCCGAACATGTCCCACACCTCGCGTTCATACCAGTTGGCAGCAGGCCAGAGGGACGTGATGCTGTCGAGCGAGAGCGCGCCGGAATCGAGCGCCGTCTTGATGCGCAGATACTCGTTGCGCTCGAAGGAGAGCAGATGATAGACCACCGTGAAGTCGCCGGCGGGCTCGCCGTCCCGGTGCGTCCGCGCGCGCTCGTCGATGGCGGTAAGGTCGTAAAGCATCGTGTAGGGACGCTCCACGCCGGTTTTGAGGTATCCGAGCACTTCCCGCAGCCGTTCGCGAGCAACCCGGAATGTAGGGATCGAATCGCGAGCCTCCGGCGCGGCGGTTACCGCTCCGGCTTCGAACCGGTTTCTCAACACGTCGGCCATCGGCGGCGCGGAGGCAACCATCAAACCTCCTCCGGCGGACGCAGATTGGTTACAAGCTGCCGCTGGCCGCGTTTCAGGTCGCGCATGGACGGCATGGGGGCGCGCTCAACACCCTGCGGGCCCACCACCCAACTTAGCGGCCGGCGTTCGGTTCCAACGGCATCGCGCAGCAGCGTGACCCCTTCGATAAACGCATCGGGCCGGGGCGGACAGCCGGGCACATACACATCGACGGGAAGGAATTTATCCACGCCTTGCACGACGCTATAGATGTCGTACATACCGCCGGAGTTCGCGCAGGAGCCCATAGAAATCACCCAGCGCGGCTCCATCATCTGTTCATAGAGACGCTGAATGACCGGCGCCATCTTCAGGAACACCGTTCCCGCTATAACAATCAGGTCTGCCTCCCGTGGAGTGCCTCGGATCACTTCCGCGCCGAAGCGCGCCAGGTCGTATTTGCTGGTAAGGCTGGTGGCCATTTCCACGTAACAGCAGGAAAGACCGAAGTTGAAAGGCCAGATGGAGTTCTTGCGGCTCCATGCCAGCAGGTCCTGAAGGCGGGAAAGGATGACACTGCGCTTCACTTCCTCCTCAAAACCGGCGCCTGGTGCCGGGCGCAAATTGTCCTCCGGCTTGCTTAACGACCAACGCATCAATTTCCTGTCCTTCCCCGCGGCGATACCCAGTCCAGCGCCCCGATGCGAGCGAGATAAAACAACGCGGCCACCAGGATTCCGGCGAAGACGAACGCCTCCCAGAAGCCTGCCCATCCAAGTTCGCGAGCGGCTATGGCCCAGCCGAAGAGGAAGACCGCCTCCAGATCGAAAATGACGAAGAACATGGCGATGAGATAGAACTTGGCGGACAGGCGGACGCGCGCGGAGCCCTCCGATACAATGCCGCCCTCGTAAGGGGAGCCGGTTGCGCGAGCGCGGTGCCGTTCACCCAACAAATGCGAAGCGGCGAGGATACCCGCGGCCAGCAGCAGCACCAGCAGCGAGTAAACAACGAAAGGCCACATCATGATTCCTCCTTTTCGCGCCCGTTGCGTGCCGGGCGGACACCGGCGAACAGCCGCATCAGGCGTCGCACACTCGTGCTTTCAAGCTCGGCAATGGCCTCGATCATGGCGGCCCGCTCCGCTTCCTCCGCGAAGGGTTGCATCAACGAGTGGAACTTGGAGCAGGCCGCATCCCACGACATGGGCTGAGTGACGAAACCGGGATAATCGCGGCTTTCTTTGGCGAGAGTGCGGCCGTCGCGAAGCAGAACCTGAATGCGGCAGGGCATCTCCTCGGGAAAGCGCTGCGAGTAAGCGGGATTGGCAACCACGTGAACCCGGCGCAACAACTCCTGGATGCCTGGATGGGCGATGCGTTCCGGTGCGTATTGGGCGGGCATGACATCGCCGTCCAAAATCGCCGCGGCGATCGCGTAAGGCAGGCTGTGGTCCGCCTGCTCTTTCGTGGTGACGCAGTGTGTACGGTCCCCTTCTTCGCCGCCGCCGATCAGCTTGAATGCGACTTCGAACGTTTCAACCTCGACGCTCTCCACGTCGGGTGCTTCGAACCGGTAGCGTTTGCGAAGATCCAGAATTCCCTGAATCGCCGCCTGCGCGTGGGTTTCGGCGTTGTACCGCCGGAGGATGGTTCGTTTCACGCGCTCCAGGTCCTCCCGCTGCCAGTCGATATCGAACACACCGGAGATGGCATCCATGAAGCCCTTGTCTCCTTCGAACACCTCGCGAGGGCCGCCGATGCCGTCCTTTGCGAGGAACACGATTCGCGTGCAACAGGCGGCGGTGTGTGGAGACGCGAGTCCCTTCCAGTGAGAGAGCTGACCTGTTCTGGTGACGCGCAGGCAATTAAGCGCCGCGCCGCAAATAGCGATCGCGTTGGCGGTTCGCTCTTCGTCGAGATCGAGGATTCTGCATAAGCCGGCCGCTACCGAGTAGGCCCCGAGGGTGGCGTCATCGAACCCCTTGTCACGAACCGGCGCGACGTCGCTCAGCCGGCATTGAACCTGGTAGGCAACGGCTAAAGCTGTCATTAACTCTTCGCCGGTGCGGTCCGCGTAGCTCGCGGCGGCGAGGACCGGCGCCAGGTTGTCGCTCGGGTGGCACGTTTCTCCCGGCGCCACGTAGGAGTCGTTGAAATCCAGGTACCGGACCAGCGCGCCGTTATAGAACGCGGCGTTCTGCGGCGAAGCCGAGCCACCGCCAATCAATGTGCACCGGTCTTCCGGTCCGGAGCCGGCGATGCTTCGCCTTAGAATCCGGATCGGGTCTCCTTCGACGGCACCACCGGCGCAGCCGAGCGAATCGAGGACCCGTATCTTCAATTGCTCGCGAGCCGCGGACGAGAGATCCTCATAGACGGATCGGCATACAAACGTGGCTAATTGCTCCACACACGTCATGCGGCAATCCCTGCGAATCCAGACTGCAGCGCGCCGCGCTGCAGGCTCTGCCTTCCAATGTGAAGCGGAATGCCGGAAGTTCCAATAGTCCGTTTGTAACGCCGGCAGGGATAACCGTCACAAGCCAGTTCAGATCAGCCCGCGTTTCATGGCGTGGAGTACGGCCTCCAAGCGGTTGTGCGTCCGGAGTTTCTGATTGATGGCCGAGAGATGATTACGAACCGTAGGTAATGTGATGCCCAATTCCTTGGCGACCTGGCCGGAATTCTTCGCTTTCGCAAACAGCCTGAGAATGCGCTTTTCCTGTTCCGAGAGCGCGGTGACCGGGGCAAGGTGAGGCTGTCCGTTGCCTAACGCCAGCGCCTCTTTCGAAAATTCGAGCCAGTGCGTGAACGCCTCTTCGATTTTTTTGCGCCCGGTGATGTCGTGGGCCAGGTGCGCCACCAGCCGCTCATGCATTCGAGTGTCGACAAACACGATGGTCGAAACGCTCACCCACAGCGACAGGCCCGGCTTGGTTACCACTTCGAGATCGAAGTTCGGAACTTCCATCTTCCCGGCCGCGCAACTATAGACACTACAACCGGCGCCACAAACAAATGTGCCCAGGGCGCCCCGCCCGTGAAGGACGCTGTGGCAGGTTTTGCCGAGGACCTCCGCGGCCGGATAGCCGAATAATCGCTCAGCGGCGCGGTTCCAGAACCGGATCTCGCTTTCGAGCGACACTACAAAGGCTGCGTTGGCCGTTCCTTCGAGTAATTTATAGATGTCGCCAGCCAGCATCGCAATCTCCAACCGGATTTCGCTGCGCTCGGACGGACTTCACTCGGGGGGTGGCACCAGAGAGTGCCGGGAATGTCACGGTATCGGATGCCACCGTTCCAGTAAGCGAATTTTAGCACGCTCTCCGGTGCGCGTTTCTCCGATGCCGGAATGATAGGGTGGATTGTGGAGCCGCGTCCGGAATGCAACTCGTTCTGTTGCTGATTGTCATTGGCCTGATGCACGCCGCACGTTCGTTTTCGCCCCAGTCCGGCCTCGGCACTGGTCCGGCGGGAACGACCATGGCCGGAGGCTTTCTCCTGTTGTCGGCGCTGTTCGCAGGGAATCTCTCGGCCCGGTTGCGAATGCCGCAGCTTACCGGGTACATGATCATCGGCATTCTGGTGGGGCCGCATGTTCTGGCGCTGGTGACGGACCAGATGCTGGTGCAGTTGCGAGTCTTCAACGGCGTGGCGATCTCCCTCATCGCGTTAACGGCCGGCGTGGAGATGGACTTCCAGGTCATGCGGCCGTTGATGCGCGGCGTCGCGTGGGTTACCGGCATTGCAGTCGTGGGGACGATGGTGGTGCTTTCCGCGGCCGCGTATCTACTCAGAGATCTGCTGCCCTTCATGTACGGGATGAGCACGGTGCAATTGCTGGCAGTGTCGCTCGTGTTGGGGGTCACGCTGTCCGCCCAGTCGCCCGCCGTCGTGGTGGCGTTGCGGAAAGAGCTGGACGCCGATGGGCCTTTGACCCGGACGGTGTTGGGTGTGGTAGTGCTCTCCGACCTCGTCATTGTCGTGTTGTTCGCCCTGGTATCCTCGCTTGCCCGGTCACTGCTTGGTGGAAGCGCGGCCGATTCCATCACCACGGGCATCCTGGCATGGGAGATATTCGGCTCGGCGCTCGCAGGCGTGTTCATCGGTCTGCTGGTTACTACCTACCTGCGAAGCATTGAAGGCGGAGGAGCGCTCTTCGTAATTACGCTCGGCTTTCTGGTTGCCGAAGTGGGGCAGCGAATTCATCTGGACCCGTTGCTGGTGGCTCTTTTCGCCGGCATGTTCATTCGCAATCTGACCAGCCATGGAGACCGCCTGCACAAGGAGATTGAAGCGGCCTCTCTTCCGGTCTATATCGGATTCTTCGCCGTGGCCGGGGCTACCATTCATTTGGACGCATTGATGACCGTGGGGATTCCCGCGGTAATCCTGGTGCTGGTAAGAGGGCTTTCGTTCGTTGCGGGCAGCAATGCCGCGGCGCGCGTGGCCGGTTCAGTGGAAGTGGTACGGAAGTTCACCGGATTCGGGCTCCTGTCCCAGGCGGGTTTGGCGCTGGTGCTGGCCCTGTTATTTTCCCGCAGCTTTCCTCAACTGGGCGCGGGGGCTTCGGCGCTTGTCTTCGGAGTAGTGGCCTTGAACCAGATCTTTGCGCCTATCCTCTACAGGTGGGCCCTTATCCGGAGCGGTGAGGCGGGCTCAGCCCATAGGGAACCCCCGGTGCGTGTGTCCGCCGGCGGGCTCGTGACGGAAAATCCCTGAGTCGCAGAAATTTCAGCGCGCACCGGCGATGCTTGACCATTGCGGCGGACGAGGCAGGTCATCAGGCAGATGCGTGGTTTCGTCGCCGCGCGCTTCCGCAAGCTGCTCCGTCGTCAGGTCTTCGGCGGTGCGGAGGTCGGCTCCGCTCAGATCCGCGCCCATCAGGTCCACACCGATCATCTGCGCGCCCACCATGTTCGCGTTTCGAAGGTCCGACCAGCGAAGGTCGGCTCCTTTCAGATTTGCCAGTGCGAGGTCCGCATTCCGCAACACCGCTCGCGAAAGGTTTGCAAACATGAGGTTGAGATAACGAAGGTCGGCTCCGGCCAACTGGGGCGAAAGCGTTGGGTCGTCTTCCCGGAGACGGTTCCATTCGTCCACGTCCTTTTTGATCAGCTCTACGTGTTCCTGGTCAGCCATTCGCGATTACCGAATTTCCGTTATAGCAAATAGCGCGAACCCGGCGCCAAGCCCCGCTCACTGTTACTCATCTTCCCAGTCGCCCGGACCGGGTATATCCGGAACGTCTCACTCCGGGCAGAGCGTGCCAAGATACTTCAGCCATTCCACGATTTCCGGCGGGGAAGGGAAGGCGTGTTCCTTGCCCGGCCGGGTGATGTGGAAGACCTGTCCGTAACGGTCGGCGACGAGGACGGCCGCCTCTGATGCCGTATCGCGTTCGTGAATCGCCGCCTTGGCGAAGGAAAGCCGCTGCAGCCAGTCGTCCGGCGCCGCCGTGATAACCAACAGGCGGGCATCCCAGGCGCGGAATTCAGCGGCAAGGGCATCCAGCTCCATTGCATATCGTTCGCACGCCGCGCACATGAATGCGTGGGGCAACAGTATAACCGTCGTCTCGCTGCGCACCGGCCGGAGTTGCACCGGCGAACCGCCGCTTGCCGGCGCCAGATCCACATCGGGCAGCATCTGCGCCACCCGGAGATTTCCCAGCGATATCTCCGTAACGCTCATAATTTCATCATGTCAGGAATACAGGAATAAGATAATTACGAGTTAGGACATGATCTATCTTCATCGAGTCTACGATCACGAAACAGCGCCGAAAGGCGAACGGTACCTGGTGGAACGCCTTTGGCCGCGTGGCATCCGGAAAGAGCAACTGCACGTGAAAGAGTGGCTGAAAGAAGTTGCTCCCAGCACGGAGCTCCGAAAGTGGTTCTCACACGATCCGGCGAAATGGGATGCGTTCAAAGAGCGCTACTTTGCGGAATTGGACAAGCATCCGGACGCGTGGGCTCCGCTTGAACAGGCGGCGCGCAAAGGCGCAGTGGTCTTTTTCTATAGCTCGAAGGATACGGAACACAACAACGCCGTGGCACTAAAGGCGTACATCGAATCGAAACTGAAGGGAACTCGATAGACGTCATGAGACATTGGAATCGCCGCCAACTTCTGCGGGCCGCAGCGCTCTTCTCCGCGCCGTTGCGCTCACGCGGGCAGGACGCGCCTGTCGCGCATCCGAGAGCGTTGATCACTCCGGATATGGTTCGGGAAATGGCCGAGAAGGTGAAAGGCCCATTTGCCGCGGAATATCGCATGATGCTCGAAACCGCGAGTCTGGGTCCGCAGGGGCTCGACAACCGCTGGGGCATTCCAGCCGCGTTCATGGAAGCGGGGCTGGCTTACCAGATCGAGCGCGCCTCTGGCCGCGACGGGCAACCGTTCGCCGAGAAAATACTGGACATCTGGCGGGATCCCGAGTGGCAGAAACCGGGGCTGCGAAGGCACTTCGGCTGGCAAGGGCTGCTCTACGACTGGATCTACGACGCGATGACCGATGCCGAGCGGAACCGTTTCGGCGAACTGCTTGGCGAATGGGTTGCCACATGGTGGAACAACGGCGAGGTGAACATCCCTCGCTCCGGCTGGTGGTACAACCAGCACTGGGGCCCGGCTCACCTGGATGAGCCCAACCACCGCGTTGCACTGCTGGCAAAGCTGTTCATTGACCTTGCCGTGATGGGACACGCGGGCAAATTCGAGGATGCCGTCCGGCGCAACCTGGAAACGTTCAAAGCTCGCTTCCTGGCCGACGGTCTACCGGCCCTGGACGAGATGGGCGGCGTCTGGTCCGAATCGAGCGGCCACGGCAACTATGGACCGTTATTAACGGTCGTTCTGGGCTACCAGGCGGTGAAGAGCGGGCTGGGTTTCGATCCGTTCGAAAAATCCGCACCGCATGGATTTGCACGCGAATATGTCCGGGCGGCGATTTACGGAATGATGCCGCACAACGACAAGCTGGCTTACATCGACGATTCCTCCAGCGGCTACCCGGAACAGCAGGCGCGCGCCGCCCCGCTGTTTGCGCGCCATTACGGCGACCGCGTAGCCCGCTGGCTTAGCGATCTGGCTCTCGAGAAGCATTGGCTGCGCTCCTCGCGCGTACCTCAGGACGAAGTATGGCAACGCATCGCTTTCCTGCCGGAAAAGGTGCAGCCCCAGAGCCCGGCCGAGGCGCGATGGCCGCTGGCTTGTCTGTTCCGCGGCGCCGGCCACGTCTATATGCGAAGCGCATGGAATGACGCAAACGCCACATGGGCGTTCTTCGGCGCCGGCCCTTCTTATGCCGGGCACTCGCGCGACGACGAGGGCCATTTCCTCATTACCCGGCGCGGGCACGTCGTCAATCGCTCCGGCGGCGGAGGCCATAACGACAACTGCTACTATGCGGGCGGCTCGCTGATCTACAACATCATGACCGTCTATCATCCGGACGAGCAGATGCGCCGCGCGCAATACAACGAAAATGACGGAGGGCTGATTCGCTACGTTTATTCGAATGATTTTCCGATGGAGCGCGGCCACCTCACCGCCTTTTGGCATGACGACAGGCTTGCTACTTATGCAGCCGCGGACCTGACGAAAGGATACTGGGCCGGGAAGGTGCGCCAGGTTACGCGCCAGTTCCTCTATCTGCGCGGCTCTCACGAGTGTTTCGTGATTTTCGATCGAGTGGAAGCCACCGCTGCCGAATTGCCGAAAGTCTGGATGCTGCACCTGCCCGCCGAGCCGGAAGTGGATGGTACGCCGCGGGTCGTCACACCGGAGCACGTCACCGCGTACGAAGGAAGCATTGCCCGGTGGTGGAGCGAAATGGCGGGCG
Organism: Bryobacteraceae bacterium; assembly: GCA_035714225.1. Classification (GTDB taxonomy): domain Bacteria; phylum Acidobacteriota; class Terriglobia; order Bryobacterales; family Bryobacteraceae; genus CAADGY01. The sequence goes on from DASTMK010000154.1 coordinate 17,192, forward strand.
ATACGGACGCGATTTCACAGGGGCGTACCCGTGCCGTCCTGCAGACGTTGGCGCCGCGCGCTTCCCGTATCACCAAGCGCGGCGGTGAGGGACACGACTTCTGGGGCCATCCCTACAATCCCGCCGCGCAGTACAACCACACGCTCGATATCAAAGGAATCGAGAACAAGGCGTACCGGCGGCCTCCCTACTCCCCCTGGCGTTTGGAAGTGGAGCCTGTCGAATCGCGAGCGCGGGATTATTTCCTGCACGTACTGTTTCTGAAAAACGAAGGGGACCCGGACGGTGCGCGAGCGGAGCGCATCGAACAACAAAACCGTCTGGGCGCTCGCATACCGTTGGGCAGCCGCACCGCGACCGTGCTTTTCGATTTGGAAGGGCTGCCGGGCGGACGCCTCACCATTACCGACGGTGGGCGAACGATCCACGAAGCGGACCTGACGCGCGAAATACCACGGAGTTAAGTAAGACACTTTGATGTGTGCGTAGTATGTCTTCGGATCCAGCCGAGACGCAGGAAGTCCCGCTGCCCGCGCAACCGGCCCGTCCGAATGCCTGGGTTGTGCTCTGGCGCACCATTCGCCGCTTCGACCGCGCCCAGATACAGCCCTGGCTCGCGCTGCGAAATTCGATCGGTGTTGGGATTTCATTGGCGGCGGGGTTTGCGACCGGCAGCGTATCGAGCGGCCTGGTTGCCGCCACCGGCGCGCTCAACGTAAGTTATACGGACGGCAGCGACCCCTATCTGCCGCGCGTGCAACGAATGTTGGCGGCTAACGTCCTCGGTACGGCGGCGGTGATTGCGGGCCCTCTGTGCGCGCCCTATCCTGTTTTCCTGCTGGCCGTGCTGGTGCTCTGGGCCGCCGGCGCCGGCATACTGGTTGCACTGGACGCCGCGGCGGCCAATATCGGCATCATCAGCCTGGTGACGCTGGTCGTTTATGCGGCGCAGCCGATGCCTCCCGAAGTAGCCATCTACTCAGGCTTGCTCGCGTTTGCCGGCGGACTGCTGCAAACGGCTCTCTCCGCCGCCCTGTGGCCTGTGCGGCGATATGAGCCGGAGCGCCGTGTACTGGGAGCGTTATACAGCGAACTGTCGCGTGTCGCCGCCTCTCCCGTGCGTGCAATGAGCGCTCCTCCTGCCAGCGCGCAAAGTACCGAAGCGCAGGAAGTGCTGTCCGGGTTGTGGCGCAGCCGTACGGTCCAGGGAGAGCGCTACATCTCGCTCTTGAACCAGGCTGAGCGGCTGCGGCTTGCCCTGATGATGATGGGAAGGCTTCGCATCCGGCTTGCGCGTCACTCCGAAGCCCAGGCAGCGGCGGACATGATTGAGAGCGGGCTCCAGATGAGTTCGAAGCTTCTCGCCTCCATCGGCCGTTCCATCGAAAGCGGAGTTCCGTTGAATCCCGATCCGTCGTGGCTCTCCGGCGTCGAAGATACCGGTGAGCGGCTGCGCGAATTTCTGTCGCGCGATTCATCATCGGCCTTGCACGCCATGGTAGACGATGCGCGCCACCAGGTGGATGCGGCTGCCGGACAACTTCGCGCCGCCATAGACCTGAGCGCCTCTTCCACGCTTCCGGCGAGGGCCGCGTTCGAACGCCGCGAGTCCCATAAACCGTGGCGTCTCCGGTTGGCGGGCACTTTCGCCATCCTGCGGGCCAATGTCACACCGCGCTCGGCGGCTTTTCAACACGGAATACGGCTGTCTTTGTGCATGGCACTGGGAGAACCGATTTCCCGGGCGCTCCAACTCGACCGTCCCTATTGGGTTCCCATGACAATCGCCATCGTGCTGAAGCCGGATTTTACGGCCACATTCAGCCGTGGCGCTCTGCGTGTGGTGGGCACTTATATAGGGCTCATTTTTGCCACTCTCCT